>JAGBOW010000111.1 GCA_017633675.1 bacterium
AAATCGTTTGCCGTTGGGGTTGTCCGCAATTATTTCCATAGTTTTTTTCAAATATTCCAATAAAACCATTTCATTTAAAGATGCCTTTTCGGGATTAATTTGAGGTATAATTTTTTTAACAAATTTATAAACCGCCATTAAATATGTATTTGCCATATCATCAGGATATTGCGGATTTTCGTCTGCATAAATCCTTATAAGCTTATTAATTCTCTCAACATTTTCTTTTTGTTCGGATTTACTTCTTGCGATATCATTTATATAAATTCTGGAATTAAAGTTTAAATCTCTTATATTAATTCCATGTTTCATGGCTGTTAATCTGAGTTTACCATAGATGGCAGAGGGAATTTGCTGAACTTCAACATAAAAATCTTTTTCGTCTTCGTTTTTTAATTTTTTATAGGCATATTTCATATTTTTAGAAAAAGATTTTTTTGCCCATTCATTGTTTGCCCAGAATAATTTCATTATATCACTTTGTTCTTTTGTCATATGAGCAGGATTTACAGCCGGATCGAAAGAGGTTATACCAAATCTTTTAAAATGCTGGCTGATGGCTCTTTTGATGTTATTGGCATTAAAAATATTCCAAGCAATATTTAAAACTTTTGTTAACCTTTCAGCTTTTTCGGGATTTTCCTGATAGAATTTTTTCTGTCTGTCTGACATATCATAAACCCTTTCGGGATTTTCTTCATAATATCTGTGCAATCCTTCAGAAATTCTTTGTTTATGTTCAGGAGAAAGATGTCGATGTTGAGGGATAAATACAGGTTCACCATCTTGTTCCTGTGCTTTCCTGTCCAGTGCTGCAAGACGCTTTTCTGTCATTTCTTTGGTTAAACGTTCATTGTATTCGGAATCGGAAAATTTTAATACATGTCCGTAATCTCTGCTTGCAATCGGAATTTCAAGTTTTTTCATTGTGTAATATAAATCCGTTCCGTCTGTATATCGCTTCAAATCATTTAATGAAAAACCTTGTCCCCAATACAATTTTATTAATTGAACAGACAAATCCTCATCACTTTCAAAATATTCCGATTTCCCATCTTGGAATTTACTGATAAGAGTTTCTTTACCTTTTGCCGTTTCAACATCAAATGCGGATTTAACTCCTCTGAATTCGGGAAAAAGCGCTTTTATTTGTTCTAAAGTATCACAATCTTCAAGTGAGGCAAAATATTTTTTATGAACGGAAATAAGAGTTTCTTTTGCTCTGTTACCGTTTTCAAGAATCATTCCCAGCCATTCTCTTATATTTTCGGGATAAAGTCCAGAGTTTTTTTCTGCAAATTTATCAAGTTGTTTAACGGTTTCCGCCAAATTCAAACTGTATCCGCCCATGAAAGATAAATATTGAGCAGTCGTTGGCAAATTATTGTAATTTGTAGTTTCAAATTGTTTTATTTGGGGTTGTGATTGATTTTTGTTATTATATTTTTGGGTTAATAAATTGTAATTCCGTATATTTAAAATTTTCATATTCTTCTCCGATTTATATAAAACTTCTGAAAATAATTTTTGTTAAAATGTGAATATATGTAAATTATTTTAATTATTATTATCAAAAATTTTCATTTACGGTTGTTATGTGCGTAAAAGAAAGGAAAATATATGATACAAAGAATAGCAGGCAAACCTTTAATTTACACAAATTCAAGAGATATGGCCCATATTACAAATGAACTTGCAAGACAAAGCAAGACTTATGCTCTTGGATTGATGGCAGAAGGCTACAGGGCAGATATTACAGCAAAAGATGTAAGAAAAGCAACTCAAAATATTCCCGCATATAATAAAAAAGGGTTTATGACAAAAGTCGGACGCCAACAAATGACAGAAACCTTACAAATATTATTTAATATTTCGCCAAAACAGGCTAAAAAAGTTAAGGTCAGAGATTTTATCGACAAAGTTATTGCAGTAACGGATTATCACAGTTTATCTTAATGTATCATTACCAAATTTTTCAGGATGTGCCGAATTTGACAAAATAATTTCGTAGTATTCGTTTTTGTCAATATTCACACCCATAGTTATTGGGTCAGCAAAAGATTTTTTCTTATTTTTGTTTAACAGTTTTTTGTAATCGCCTGCCATAATCTTATATTACAAAACTTGAAAAAATAAATCAATTTCAAATTTTAATGGACTTATCGTCCCATAGCCCTACCGCCTTATCACCCTGATATATTACAAAATCTTAAAAACCACTTGAAAAATTTCTTTCTTTAAATTAGTATATTTTTACGTGTGTCGGTTTGTTGTGGAAAAATCGATTTAATAAGGAATTTAGTACGAAATATAAAATATAAAGGAATTTGAAAATGAACCCTATTATTGACAATTTGGAAAAAACTTATTTAAGAGAAGATATGCCTGAAATGAATACAGGTGATACCGTAAAAGTTTTTGTAAAAATCATTGAAGGTAATAAAGAAAGAATACAGGCTTTTGAAGGTACTGTTATTAAGCAGCACGGCTCAGGCGTTAACAAAACTATTACTGTCAGAAAAGTATTCCAAGGTGTTGGCGTAGAACGTGTATTCTTGCTTAACTCACCGAGATTAGACAAAATTACGGTTTTGAGAAAAGGTGACGTTAGACGTTCTAAACTTTATTACCTGAGAGAACGTTCAGGCAAGGCTACCCGTATCAAGGAAAAAATTGAAAAAAGATAAACTTCACATACACTGGTATCCCGGTCATATTGCAAAAGCAGAAAAACAGCTTAAAGAGCAATTATCACTTGTGGATGCAGTGATAGAAGTTATTGATGCGAGAATACCTTTTTCAAGCAGTTATGATAATATTACGGGGCTTTTAGGTGAAAAGCCCCGTCTTATTTTGCTTAATAAATCCGATTTGACAGATTTAAACGAACTCAAAAAATTTATATCGGTAATAGAGAAAAAAACGGGATTTCCCGTTATGAAGTCTGATGCAAAAAATTCTAAAGATATAAATTTAGTGATAAAAAAGGTAATTGAGCTTTCCGAACCCAGAATACAGGCGGTTATGAAAAAAGGACTTTTGCGCAGACCTGCAAGGATAATGGTTGTCGGAATGCCTAATGTCGGGAAATCTAGTGTTATCAACAAGCTAACAAAATCTTCAAAAACAAAAATCGGTGCAAAAGCAGGGGTTACAAGACAACAGCAGTGGGTTAGAATTAATCCGCAATTGGAACTTTTAGACACTCCGGGAATTATTCCGATGAAGCAGGAAGATCAAATACGGGCAAAAAAACTTGCGTTTGTCAATGCGGTTTCCGAAAATGCTTATTCTAACGAAGTTGTAGCAAAAGAACTTCTTGAAATGCTGGAGGATAAATATTCTCAAATCGTAAAAGATTTTTATAAAACAGAAAATTTGACATTAGATGATATTGCAAAAGCAAGAAACTGGATAATTTCAGGCGGAGCCCCTGATATTGAAAGAACTTCCGTCTATGTTTTGAGAGATTTCAGGGAAGGTAAAATCGGCAAATTTATTTTGGACGAAATTGAATGAAACTTTTTGAATACGATAAAAATCATAATTGTTCAATAATAGGAACGGACGAAGCCGGCAGAGGTTCAGGTATCGGTGCGGTTTTTGCAGGTGCTGTATATTTTCCGCCCGAAAATAAAAATTTATCAAAAAAATTAACTCTTTTAAACGACAGCAAACAATTATCAAAAAAACGCGGAGAAGAATTGTATGAAATTATTAAATCAGAAACAATAAACTGCGTAACACCGATTAGTGCAGAAGAAATTGAAGAAATAAATATCCTAAACGCATCATTGAAAGCAATGCGAATATCCGTTGAAACAGTCGCAAAACAGGTTAACCGAAGCGATATCCTTGTACTTGTTGACGGTAATAAATTAATCCCAAATATAGCGATAAAACAAAAATATGTAGTCAAAGGGGACGGAATATCCGCATCAATTGCCGCTGCAAGTATTCTGGCAAAAGTTGAAAGGGACAGATATGTCGAACAATTGGCACAGGAATTTCCACAATATGCATGGGATAAAAATATGGGTTATCTGACGAAAGAACACCTTGATGCAATTGACAAATACGGCACATCACCATTCCACAGAAAATCGTTTTTACAAAAACATTTTGCAAAGCAAGAACAGTTGAGTTTGTTTTAATAAATGGTATAAGTATATGGTTGATTTTGTATAAATTTAACCGGCATTAAATGTTAACATTTGTTACAGGTGCTGTCGAAAAATTTAAAGTTTTATGCCCATGATGCCGTCAAATGTAGTAAGGACATGTAAATCAGAAAGGAATGCAATGGGACTGGCAGCCTCACAAGCTAGATTTTTAGCCATAACGTCACGGAAAATGAATTGCGAATTTCAATCCATGCAAATTGCGCAGCAAAAACTTTCCGTTACCCGTGACTTGCAAAAAGCTGCTCAGGACTATCAATCTTCTCTGAATGCAACTAAACTTATATGGGATACTTCAGATACGGGTGTTTATGATTTGTCTTATGATATAATGATGAACCCGTCCGTCTTGAATGAATTTGATCCGTTCTTTATTACAGATGTAAACGGAAGAATAGTATTAACCAAGCCTATGTTCCAAGCTGCGGTTGAATCGGGTGTTATTGACAGCAGTGGTAATCCGATGGGATTATGGGTAGATAAAAGGAAAAAATTAGGTGATAGCGGTTACATAACAAGAGAAAACGGTGAAGCATCAGGAAAATTAGGCGCAGGCGAATTTAAAGAAGTCTATAATTCAGATGGTAATATTTGCGGCTATGAATATGCAAATAAAGATAAAGCTAATGACGGTTCCCGTAACGCATTTTTGTATCAATTAGGTAAAGTAAATAAAATTGATATGAATATGGCTGATAATATTATAAATCTTGGTGAGGCCGGTTATACAAAATCAGGTATCGGCGGAAAAATTTATAGTAAAAATTCAGCCAATGCCATGAATACTTTTGCGCTTAAAGAATACATGAAAACAGCTGATTATTCTATGAGATTAGCTTCCGGTAATTCAATACCTAAAGATAAAACTGCACATGATTTAGTTTACGGATTAAATATTTTATCTATTCTGAACGATTCCCCCCCTGTTAAAAGTGAGTTCGGGAAAGTGGAAAAAGAACATAATAAAGAAGATGGTTGGAACTATGTTGAAAACCCTGAGGATTTGGATGCCGGTAAGTTTGTAATTACCAAAAACGGACAGGCTCTATCTGCTACACAAGCTAAAGGACTCACACTTGGAGATTTGTTAGATGGTAAGTATGATATAACAATTAAACAAAACATTAAAACTCAAGAAGGTCAGGATATTGCTTATGAGAATGGCGAAGGAGCAAAACCAAAATTCGAATTGATATTATATAATTTGGCAAAATTACTTGGTTATGATACTCCAAGTAATGAGTATGTAGGTTTAAATGTTGATAAAGAATCCGAAGCTGCATTAAACCAGGCTTATGATTTTACATCTTTAGCCCTAACTACAGTTACCAATAAATCAGATGAGGGCGGTGTTCTGAAATTATGTAACATAGCTGAAGATCAAAACAACGTAATATATGGTAAAAACGGACTGTATTCGTTAAGTTTGTCAAATTTAATGAAATCATTCTTAACAAACTTTGCGGTTGCTCTTGAAGGTTTTGAATCTCCTTATAATGTTAAAACCGAATCTCAAAAAGAAAGTCATTATGTTACAAATGATCCGAATTACAGGTTCATATTTAAAGATGAAGAAGCAATGACAGATACTTTAATGTTAAATGCGGATTTCTACAACATGTTGTATAACCAAATTGCTACTTGCGGAGCTTGTACTGATGAAATGAAACAAGAAATGGTTACGGATAATGAATGGTTACAACAACAGTTGAAACGAGGAACATTATTTATTTCGTCACTAAATACCGACGGTTATTATTATCAGGGTGCATATACACTCAACGGTCATATACAGGAAGTTACCGATGAGAATGCAATTGCTATGGCTGAACTGGAATATAATGTTCAAAAGAGCAAATTAAATACCAAAGAAGAATCTCTTGAATTGCAAATGAAAAATCTTGATATGGAAATATCTTCTCTTACAACCGAATACGATACGGTTAAAAATTTGATAAGTAAGAGTATTGAAAAAGTATTTACAATGTTTAGTACATAATACTATGCGGTTTCACCGTATTTGCTGATTTCAATGAAATAATTTTCAAGTGCCAGATAGCCCCTGTATAGTTCATTTGAAATGTTGGCATAACTTGTTGCAACAATGAATTTAAGTTCTTTTGTTCTTATTTCAAGTATTGTGTCTGAATCTTTTTTTAGATTTTCATCATTTGATAAAGACCATTTTTGCATAAGTGCCAATTCTTCAGACATTTGCTTTACCGTGGTATATTCAAGGGTATTAAAATCATATTTTGCAAGTAATGCCTTTTCCGTATTTGAAATTCTCGGCATAACGGCCTGAAAATGAAATATTTTCTTTATTATTACATAATTATCCGCTATTTTGCGATGAGAATACGGTATAATATTTTTAGCTAACAATGCCGCATAAGAACGTGATGTAAAAACTTCATCATTTCTTGAAAAAGCACTTTTTGAAGTTATATCAAAATGAGATTTTTTTTCTATTAAATCTTCCGGCATCGCTACCCCCTGATGATTTAATAATAGAAAAAGCAAAATAAATTGTCATGACTTTTGGGCAAGA
>JAGBOW010000112.1 GCA_017633675.1 bacterium
GTTGCATCAATTACTTTACCCACATTAATAAAGGAATACAACAAGCATGCTTGGGTGAATGCACTAAAACAAAATTATTCACTTCTAAATCAGGGTTTTAGAAAGATGATGGCAGATGACGGAGTAGAATTTATTGCAGATACGGAAGTATGGCGGGCAATTGTAGATAGCAACTGCAATACAAATGATGATATTTCATCAGACAAATGTAAAGATTTTTATTCACAATTGGGAAAATATTTCAAAATAATACGCATTGGTGTAGGTAATGATTATTTTTCCTATAATCTTGGAACTTTTCATCGCGAGGGTATTGGTTATAAATATAAACACAGAAATTCTTCCATAGAAGCTGGGAGTTCCGGAAACATAATATATTTATCAAACGGTGCTATGATATGGACCTATAGTTTTAATAAAAACCCGTCAATTCACCCAAATTGTGATGCAATTCATTCCGCAGGAGGACATATGTGTGGTCAGGCAGGTAGTTTTAATATAGATATCAACGGTAACAGAGGACCTAATGAATTAGGAAAAGATATATTTGTATTTGATATAACAGAAAGAGGACAACTTGCGCCTTATGGCGGTAATGATTATGCTTTACATCAAGCAGCTTATATGGGTTTTTCTCAAGAAAATATAAATCAATACAAGGCTAATGGTATTTACGCCGGTTATTGCGATAATACATCAAGAACTAGCATGTATGGTGAACTTCCGGGAAAGAGTTGTTCCGGCTTACTTATCGACCAATTAAACTGGAAAATGGATTACTAACCATCTGTCTGATAAAATTTGTCATCGCGGATTTGTGTAAACAAATTCCGCGATATTTTTTATTGTAACAATACAGATTGCGCAACAAGTGCGCGATAACAAATAATTTTAAATTGATAACTACTTATACACTGATTTGTTTCTTCCCCGATAAGGCCTTATAGCCCTATCGTCCTATCGCCATTTAAAATGTCTACTGATTTTATAAAAACCTCCGTCACTACGTGCCACCTCCCTTAAAAGGGAGGCTTTCAGCTTTCTTATGCTCCTACGCTCTTATCCACCTACACTTCCTATCGCCACTTTAAATCAGCAAACTAAAGTCTACATATCTATCGACCAATGATACAAACCTTTTAACCTATAAGTCTATCCCTCCATACCTCTTTGAATTTTAATATCAATATTTTTCAGCAAAAACTGTTTTTCCAGTATCAGATTGTTTAATTTTAAAATATCAGTAAAATAGGATAATTCATCAGGATTTTGTAAATATTTAAGTAAACATTCTTCGTGCAGATTCATTTTTCACCTGTAAGTTTTTATTTAAGCCGTAAAATTCTTCATTTCCGATTGGGGAAGGTGACACTTATGTACCCGAAAGGGGTTAACCTCTCCGATATCCGGACACCTCCTCCAATTGGGAAAGGAAGTATACTGTTTTATTATTCCAAATTTTAAAATTTTTAACATCAGACAAATGCATGAACTTGCACTTTTTTATTTTCATGATATCATATATTTGGTCGAAATATAATATCAAGTTTGGAATCTTGAAAAGAGGTAGAAAATGAAAGAAGGAATACATCCCGATTATAAGAAAACCGTAATCAAATGTGTTTGCGGAAACGAAATCGAAACAGGTTCAATTAACGATAATATTACCGTTGAAATTTGTTCTAACTGTCACCCTTTTTATACGGGTCAGCAAAAAATTCTTGACTCAGAAGGTCGTGTAGAAAGATTTAACAAAAGATACGGCAAAAAAGCGTAAAAAATATTCTTATATAAAAGCGGACTTTCAATTGAAAGTCCGCTTTTTCATGCCTGTTTGGGCTGAATTTTTATTTCAAAATTCAAATAATCGAAAATCTTTACTATTGTATCAATTTTAGGTGCTGTTTTGGTTGCACCGTCAAGAAGTTTAATAACATTACTGCGATTTAATTCAAGGTCTTTCGACATTTTTCTGACGGAAATATTACGAACTTCAATAATCTTTTCCAAACATGAATAAAACATATCAAAATCTCCGTCTTTCAAATATTCTTCCAAAGCGACCTGTAGCCAAAGCGCCTGTTCGTTTTCATCATATAAACGAGAGTTCAAGTCATCATTAAATTTTACATTTTCCTTTAAAATATGTTCTATATTGAATTTAGTCATTTTGCATATACCTTTCTTTAAATTCATAATAATATTTATTGGCTTTGTCGATAGTTCTTTTTTGGTCTGATTTATCGCCACCTGCCAAAATTAAAACTATTATTGTATCAAGTTCTTTATAATATACTCTGTATCCTTTATTTGTAATAAATCTTAATTCGGACAATTCACTGTTTTGCAGAGATTTGCAATCTCCGAAATTATCATACTGTGCCAGCCTTAATAATCTCCGAGTTATTATCTTTTGTTCTATATTATCAAGAGTGTCTAACCACTCCCTGAAAGGGCATTTGCCATTTGTTGCGGTGTAGTATATTATTTCTTTCATATTAATATGGTATTCTATAGCATACCACTTGTCAAGAGGGTTAAATTAAATATTCAATTTAAACAGTATATCCTTTAAATAAAATGTATGGCAAAAAATTCTTGACTCAGAAGGTCGTGTAGAAAGATTTAACAAAAGATACGGTAAAAAAGCGTAAAAAATATTCTTATATAAAAGCGGACTTTCAATTGAAAGTCCGCTTTTTATTACAAAAAACTTATTTATATTAAACTAATAATCCATCTTCCACCCGTTTTCTATTATGCGTCCCGCACATCCATTCCACCTACCTGTATAATCATTACCACATCCGCATCCGATATAGGTTGGACTTGTTTTCCAGCAATCATAAGGACTAGTGGTATTACAAGAACCTATACCTCTAAACATAGCACCATAACCTGAATGATTTTTATATATATTTGCGAAATGAAATACATCACGACCGTTTGTATTAGGTTTTTTATCTCCGTTTATATCAATTGTTAAATATACATAACCATCTTGACGAAAATAAGTTCTAAAAATTTGAGCTCCGTTAGATAAATTAAATAAAGGTCCGTTAATGTTTTCTGTGGTATTACTAATTCCGTTAATTTTATATGTTTTATTTTTAATTTCAATCGAAGTAATACTAAAATATTTTTTTAAACTTTCATAAAATTCTTTACATGTTTCTGATGTTGCTTCTGTATCAAGATAACGACATCCGTCAATACTGCCGCTATTAATTACGTGTTGCCAAATTTCGGTATTTGCCAAATTATCCACCCCATCATCTGCCATAATTTTTGCAAACCCTTGATTTATTATTGAATAATTTGCTTTTAACTGATTAACCCAAACATGCTTTTGATAATTCTTAGTCAATATTGGCAGAGTTATTGCCGCAACAACTCCTATTACACCCAGTGTTATTAAAACCTCTGCAAGTGTAAATCCGAACTTTTTCATATTTATACCTCCTTTTATATGTATATCATATTATACATTAATGTATAAGTCAATATCGTTTATTGTATATTTAAATAGTATATCATTAAAAATATGGATTATAAAGACTTCTGCAAGATGTATGGTAAAAAATTGAAATATTACAGACAAATAAAAAATTATTCTCAGGAAGAGTTGTCGGAAAAATTGGGGGTAGATGCTCATTACATCAGCGATATAGAATGCGGAAGGCGTAATTTAACGGTTAAAACGGTATTTAATATAGCAGAAGCTCTGGGACTTGATTTTTACAAAATATTTATGTTTGATTAAGATTTTGCCAAATTTATTGTTTTTCTGATATTATTAATTAAAAGGGGAATATGTATGGAAGAGCGAAATAACAAGCCGATTGTAAATTTGATATCAAAGCCTGAGAATATGCTGAAAACTGTTTATACGGCATGCAGAACCTGTTACAGTGCGGATTATCCGATAAATATTTACAACAGCACTGATGATGAGGAAAAAATGCTTAAACTAATTGAACGTGTTATTTCTTCCGGTCATTATTCGACTATCGAACATATTCAGGTAAGTTTTGCAATCTCAAATGTATCAAGAGCCTGCACACATCAGCTTGTGCGCCATCGCCATATGTCTTTTTCTCAAAAATCTCAAAGATATGTAAAAGAAAAAGGACAGTTTGACTATATAATTCCGCCGACAATAGAAAAAAATCCCGAAATGAAAGAAAAGTTTGAAAAATTTATGGGACAGATTTCCGCTCAATATCAGGAATTTGTTGAGGCGGGAATTCCTCCCGAAGATGCAAGATTTGTCCTTCCGAATGCCTGTGCAAGTTCACTTGTTGTAAGTATGAATTTGAGAGAACTTGTTCATGTTGCAAACCTCAGACTTTGCACACGTGCGCAATATGAAATCAGGACAATGGTGAAAATGATGTGTGATGAACTCACCAAACAAGAACCGTGGCTGAAACCTTATCTTGTTCCAAAATGTGAAAGATCAGGTTTTTGTGATGAAGATAAATCATGCGGAAGAAAGGGAAAATTAAGTGAGATGTGAAAAGTGAAAGGTGAAAAGTTCTTTAAATAAAAATATAATTAAAATTTTGTTTAGACAGCTTTTTTATAACGACTTTTCACTTCTCACTTTTTACGTTTCACTCAAACATGGAACTACTGACAAATCCAATCATAATATCAGTCATATTACTTTGTACACTCTGCTTATTCAGGGTAAACGTCTTGCTTGCGCTTATTTTATCCGCAATTGTTGCGGGAAAAGTTGCAGGAATGCATGCGGGACAAATTATGGATGTTTTTATCGCAGGAATGGGACAAAACAGCGAAACAGCTCTGAGTTACATTCTTTTGGGAACATTTGCAGCTGCTATGGCGCATACGGGGTTGGCGGATATTCTGGCAAAAAGAATTACCTTGTTGGTAAAAAATAACAAGTTTATTTTACTTTTAATTTTAACACTTTTGGCATGTGCATCTCAAAACCTTATACCTGTGCATATTGCGTTTATTCCTGTAATTATTCCGCCTTTGATATCCGTATTTAATAAATTCAAATTAGACAGACGGGCAGTTGCCTGTGCCTTGTGTTTCGGGCTTGTAACCCCTTATATTATCTTTCCTGCGGGGTTTGGTTTGATTTTTCAAAGATTATTAGCGGATAACATGACTTTGAACGGAATGAATGTGTCTGTTGATGACGTATGGAAATCAGTTTGGATTTTGGGCGCAGGATTATTAGTCGGTCTTTTGTGGGCTGTATTTATCAGTTACAGAAAACCGAGAGAATACGAAAATATAGAATTTAGGGGGAAAAAGCGCCGTTCTCTGCGTTTTACGGGAAGTCATTATATTACTTTATTGGCTGCCGTTGCGACTTTAGCGGTTCAATTGTGGACAAAATCTTTACCTTTAGGTGCTTTAATAGGTTTATCAATAATCTTCGGAACAAGAGCTATTAACCCTGAAAAAATGGATACACTAATAAACGAAGGTATCGGATTAATGGGGTATGTTGCATTTGTAATGCTGATTGCTGCGGGGTTTGCGGGAGTTTTAAAATCAACGGGAGGAATTGATGTTTTGGTATCGGGATTAATCCCATTTATGATGGGGTCAAAAGTTGTGGCAACGGTTTTGATGCTTGTTGTGGGGTTGTTTATAACGATTGGGATTGGAACTTCATTTGGTACGATACCGATTTTGGCGGTTTTGTTTGTTCCGATATTTATAAACTTAGGGTTTAACCCGATGGAGGCAATAGTTGTGTTTGCGGCGGCTGCGGCATTGGGTGATGCGGGTTCACCTGCTTCGGGAACGACTTTAGGCCCGACACAAGGGTTAAATACGGACGGTCAGCACGAACACATAAAAGACACATGTATCCCGACATTTTTGCACTATAACATTCCGCTAATCTTATTTGCAATTTTGGCAGTTATAATATTTTAGAAAAATTTATGTTTATTTATAAACTCTTTATAATTTTCATTAATTCTGCCGGAGTTTCAGCGATATAATTAGCATTTGCAAGGCATTCTTTATCTCTGTATCCCCATGTAACCGCAATTGACGGAATTCTGGCATTTTTGGCAGTCAAAATGTCAATATCCGAATCTCCGACAAAAACAACTTTTTTTGCCCGCAATTCTCTCATTACTTCATATACTCCGTTTGTTGACGGTTTTGACGAAATCTTATCGGATTGTCCGATTGCAACATCAATCAGGTCACCAAAATATCTGGAACTCAAATCTTTTACGGCTTTGTCGAACTTATTGGAAACTATTGCCGTTGATATACAACTGTTTCTTATTGCTTTAAGCAAACTAAGAATACCGTTATATGGTGTCGTATTAATGTACATATTCTTGGAATATTCTTTTTTAAAAAACTCAACACATTTTGACCGAATATTATAATCGGTGTTTTGGGGTAAAGCTTTTTCAAAAAGGTTATTTACACCGTTTCCGACAAACTGTCTGATTTCATTTTTTTTTCTTGCGGGAAATTTAAATTCAATTAAAGTACGATTTACACTTTCAACGATATCATCAAGTGTATTTAATAGTGTTCCGTCCATGTCAAAAATTACTGTATCAATCATGACATTATTCTATCATAAAAATCAGATTTTTTTTTGTATTCTTTTATTAAATCGATTCCCATAAATCCTAAAACGGGTAAACCAATGTATTCATAAGCACATGCGGCATCTTTTATCTGTTGTTTTATTTGTTGAGTTGTTTTAAAAAATTTGTTAATCGGTTGAATTTTCATAAATATATTTTCTAAATAACCGAAAAATTTTTCATTCGACAAAATAGTTAGTCTTCAATAATTTCTATTTCATTTCCGTCAGGATCTTTTATAAATGCAATTTTTGAATGTACTTCTTCCAGATAAAACGGTTCGTATAAAAATTGGTATCCTAATTTATGCATTTTTTCGGCAAACAAATCCATTGATACAGTACTGAATGCAAAATGTCCGAAAGCCGTACCGTTTTCATATCCGTTTTCGGGGATTTCAAAATTTTCGGTTAATTCAATTTGAGTTTGACCGTCCTGATCACTCAAAAAATATAATATGCTGTCCTCAAGCGTTACCGTTCTGACTAAATTCATACCCAACAATTTTGTATAAAAATCCATTGATTTATTAATATCTTTTACTCTTATCATTGCGTGTAAAAATTTCATATTCCCTCTTTCTTTTAAATATCTGTATGTGAAGTTATTCCGTTAGAAGTATTTTTATCAATTTCTATAACATGTCTGATAATTGTATGAGCTATTAACAGAAGATACGGATTAATCTCATTTGTATCTGACATATTTATCTTTGCCTGCGGTTTTTCCTGATTTTGCTGAGGCTTTACGGATTCGTTCGTTTCAAATGATACTACGGATTCCATTGAATAGTGCTTTTCATCTCCCTCAATTCTCAACATTAATTCATCTTTCGGAAAATCTTTTGCACATTCAATATTTACATGAACAGAATTTGAATTTTCCAAAATTAAAGTTGCCGCCACATTTCCATAATTAACGGTCGTGATGGTAATAATTAAAATACTGTCGGATTCATTACCCGAATTTCCCTGCTCAATTTCGATATCAAATCCTACTCCTTCCTGCAGCGGAAGCCACGGCAGATAAAGGAGCATTAAAAGTTTCATTGTTTGTGCGGAATCATTTTTGGAAGCTGCGGCAACACTTGCATTGATTAATTTTGCAGTATCTTTTAACTGTGACATGTCCTGAATACCAAGTTTTGCTGAATTTGCCATTGTAGTAATCAATTTTGCAATAGCATCTTTGCCGTTTATTTGTATCATTGCGGATATGTCGTTTAAGTTTATAAGTCCGTTTGCGGATAGGGGCAAATTTCTTAATGAAGATTGGAATTGTGTTAATATAGCTTTATTCCCTGATGTAAGTATATTCTGTGCTTCTGCAGGAGAAAGTCCCTGCAGCTGGGCTAAAATTTGGGCCTGAGTTTGTGAGAGCATTGCTCTTTGAGAATTTATTTGGTTTGCAAATTGACGGTTTAATTGTGCCAAAGTTATATTTCGCTGCATCATATAAAATAATTCATTCATGTTTTTCGGCAATTTCATCATATCTTTTACTAAAGCCGAATTGTCAGTGCCTCCCATTTCTCCCATTTTCGGAGCCGATATATCGGTTTTTGCTGCCGGTGTTTGTGCCGATTTCGGAATATCAGGAACAAAAGGTTTCTTTTGTTCCACAAACTCTTTTTTAGGTTGATTAAGAGTGTGATAATTTACAAACTTTGAAATTAAATTACTCAAATTTACATCAGACATAAATCTATTATACTTATTTTAATTTGCTTGTCCAGTATTATTTTATCCGATTAAAGAATTTATAATCTCTTTTATTTCATTGGAAAGGTCATTAATGTCCGAGATATTTTCTTTAACTGCCTGCGCAAAATCTGCTTTTTTGAATTCGTGTAATCCTCTGTGGCGGAAAAAATCTTCCAAAAAGTCAACGGTTGAAATGTCCTCTGATAATCCTTCAATCGGTGCTGTTGAAATATTTTGAGTTAAATAATTTAAAGTTTTTATAATAAGTGTTTTTGGAAGTAAATCTTCAAATTCTCCGCTTCTTACAAGATGAATTTTGTCTATTTTACGAAGTTTTGGGATAATTTGTTCCTTATTTTCTGAGGCATCATTGTCCAAAAGCACAAAAATAGGGATTTTAAGCACTTCCGCATATCTGTAAAAATATTTTACAACCTGATTTTTCCCACCTGCAGATACTATATAAATACCGTTTTCTCTCAAATTATACCCTAAAATTTTTGCAAATTCCGGAAGCAGAATTTCTTCCGTAATCCCTTCGCAAAGAATTATTTTTTTTATCGGATAAGGAATTTCAACCTTTCCCGCTATTGTATAGTTTGCAAGCTCACTAGTGTTGGCTCCCTCTACCAATGGGAGAGGGCAGGGGTGAGGGGGCAATTTTTCAACCTTATCATTTATATATTTCAAATATCTCAAATTATACGGCAAACCATCAGGCAAAATTTCAATTATCGCTTTATAATTTATTTTGTTATTAAGTAAAATCTGCGCATTATCACTTATATTAAAAACAGAATTTTCATAATCCGATATTTTCTTGTTTATCGTTAAATCAATTTCACCCTCAAGTGAATAATTAATAACTGAAACCGCATAATCTCTCAATTTATCGTATGGTATTTCATCTAATTCTGATTTTTTTAACTTCGGTTCTATCAGGTTTGAAAGAATAATATCCTTAAAAACCCGTAAATATTTAATTTCAGGTTCTTTAAATCTTGTTAATCTGTCGATTGAGATTATTAATTGTTCTTTTGTGAGCGGTTTTATTTTCAAATTAATTTATCCTTAACATTTGTTTAAATTATAGCAAATTTTCACGATAACAATTTTTTATTATAATAGTAGTGGAGTTGATTAGTGTATTCGTATAGTTTAAACAATTTTCAATATAATAATTATAACACGGCAAAGCCTGTCAGGGCTACTGCCACTGAAAACGAAATGCCTGTTTCAAAACCGTCATTTACATCTAATCCGGTTATAAAACAAGTGCCTTATAATGCAGCTTTCACTGCTTCAGCTCTCAGAACACAGCTTGTTTCGGATGATGAAAAAAATAAATATAATACATTAATCAAAATCGCAGACAAAGAAACGAGGAAAAATTTAAATATTTTACTAAAATCAGGAATTTTATTAAATACGGATTCAAACGACAAATCTGCCACTCTTGATAATTTATATCTGCTGGCTACAACTCAGAGAGCACAGGGCTTAGACAATGCCGTATTGTTGCACGACACTGTTCAAACTCTTGCACAACCTCATGTTGTAACCCAGCAATTCGGAAATATTCCAAAACAATTTATGGCAAAAACCGTTGCCTTAGGTAACGGTGAAGATGTAAACGTTGAACATTCGGGAACATGCCCAGCAGCAAGTATTGAATTTAACTTGGCTCAAAAACATCCTGCTGAATTTGCGAGATTTGCAAACGGACTTAGTTCTCCCGAAATGTCTGTTAAAAAGACAATAAAATTAAGTAATTTGGCAGATAATACTCTTGATGCAATCTGGCTTTTAAATGCTTTTGAAATTCCTTATAAAGCAGATAATTTTAACGAAGCCGAATTAACGTTTGCGCCTGACAAAAATGCATTGGTCAGAGCGTATTTTCAGACAATTGACAGGGATAAGCAGGAAAGATCATCAATTGATGTTTTAATGCAGTCAACTTTTATGAATGTAGGCTCTCAACAATCCTACAATACATTAACCGATAAACGTGCAGGGAAATTTAATCAAAATCCGAAAGGTTTAATAGAATTTGAAAAGACTTTCACAGAATCCGTTGTCGAAGATAAAAATAAAATTTCCGTAACCTATCAAAAAATTGATGAAAACGCAAAATTAGTCGGTTATGAAACAGATTTCAACACAATGAAAAAACAAATAGTTGAAGCTTTAAATATGGGTGATAACGTAATTATCGGCTATACCCAAACGGATAACACAAACACAATCGTAAACGGGCATGAAATTACGATTATCGGAGCAAAGACAGACAAACAGGGAAAAATGACGTTCATTTGTCATGATACTGATGACGGTCAGTCAAAACCCGTTGAATATTCGGAAGATTTCTTGCTGCCTAAAATCCATCATGCAGGACTCCCGCAATCTGTAGCAGAAAAAGAAATGAATGTAAAAGAAAATTGGGTTGAAGGACTTGAAACATATAAGGAACTCAAAAAGCAGTATAGAAATGCAGCTTAATTGATAAAAGGTGCTAAGATAATAAGGGATTTAGAAGGTTAGAAGATTGGAGGAGTAGTCTTTTAACATAGATTTAAAGTGGCGATAGGGCGATAAGACCTTATCGTTTAATTTAAAAAATACACCATAAAAACACATCAAAATAAATATTTTGATGTATTATTTTCTAACATATACATTTTACAATACTTTTCACGATTTGTCCAGTCCTCAAAATGATGTATTTTTTAA
>JAGBOW010000113.1 GCA_017633675.1 bacterium
TTATTATTTTTTAACTTTTCATAAATAAAAAGACGACTTGGGTATAAAGTCGTCAGAAAAAAGGAAACAAAAATTTATTAAGTGAAACGTGAGAAGTGAGTAGTGAAAAGTTCATTTAGCTCGCTTCGCTCGTTAATTTATTTTTTTTAGTTTGCGCAGCAAACAGTAAAGGACTTTTCACCTTTCACTATTCACTAATCACTGCGAACTTTGTTCGCACTATCCGAAGGTCTTGAAGGAGGATTCAACGTTCTTTTCTACGACTTTCTGAACGGCATCCATTTCCGTTTGAATTGCTTCCTGTTCGGTATCCAATTGTTTCAAACGTAATTCCAAATTCTTATCTTCGCTTTGTATTATTTCTATCTTTGCATTAGTTTCCTGAATTGTTTTATCATACAATGCTTTATCATATTCATACTGATTCATGGCATCATCATATTTGGCCTGATCGGTTACAGTATTAGTAGTTACAGCATAAGTTACCTGATCAGGAGCTCCCGGATGCATTGTTATATTAATAATTCTTCCGGTTGCGTCCTGTTCAAATCTTGCTTCAACACCTTTAATTTCTTCGTTCTTTTCTGCAGAACCGACAGTATACATCGGAATATAGCTCAATGAACGGTTATTTTCATCATAGATTGTATTATTCAATACATTTAATTTTGTAAATCTTGGTTCCCATACGTTAGATGACGTGTTTAGTTCATATCGTACCAACCATTTTGAATCATCACCATATTGTTTGTCCAATATTGAAATATATTCTTCTTCTTCTTTCAGTAATTTTTTTCTCTGATCCTCTGATAATGTTTTATAATATTCGTCTGAGTCTTTCATCTCTTCCAATGATGTTTCATCTCCGAGTGTTCTGAACTTTTTAGCTCCTACCATATAGTCATAGTGAGGTTCAGATTTTAATACACCGGATACGGTTCCCGTACCTTTACCGTCAGTTCCGTAACTTGACGGAAGGTTAGATACCGGAATATACATAGTTGCTCCTGATTCTTCATCTTCTAAAGAATAGTATTTTGTTGTATCGGTAGCAGCAATTCCAAATTTCGTTTTCATTTCTTCGGACAGTGAATCCGGACCTTTTAATTCAACACCTTTATATTTGTATGTATATGGTGCAGTTGTTCCTTCCCGAGTAAAATCTGAACCGGCTAAATCATCCGTACCAGAACTATATTTGGTTTTAGCATCATCTTCAACTTTTGTAACCAAAGATGTATTTGTTGCTACGGCTGCGAAATCATCTGTCCAGCTTTGCAAATAGCTTATTAAATACTTTCCGTCCTGTTGTGCTATCATTGATGTGATAGTATTTGTTAAAGATCCGTCCTCAAATGTATAGATGGTCTTTGTATAATCATTTGGTGAAGGAGGAATAGGAACAGACATACCCAGTAAGTCATTGTAGTAATTTGCAGTTTCATTACCCAACACCGTTCGTTGTTGGTTGACCTGTTGTCCTTCATATTCTACATTGTTTTTCCTTGCAGTAAGACCCAAAAATCTTGCCTGCGATGCTGACATACCCATGATTATGGTTCCTTTCCTATTTGTTTCCTTGTAACATGCATGTCGGCAAATGATTTTAATTTCTTTAATTTTTTATCTTTTTTTCTTAATATTTCGTTACAATTACGCTCGAAATACAAACTACATCTGCTTTGCGGGTATTATACAAAATTTAAACTTTCACAAAATCCGGTACTCTGTTTTTTGCCATTTGCATTTGCACATATTGTTCTTTTAATTTGGCTTTTTCCTCTTTATTTGCGGTTTTGGCTTTATTGTTCATTTGGGTAAGGATTTCTCTTTCTGCTTCATTACCTTTTATATAAACATCCATGTCTTTACTTTTTGTAAATGTATTTATTTTACTGTTATATTGAATTTTGGGAGCATTAAACAAAGTATAGAGCATTGCAAACCCGCCAATAAACATCATAATAAGCCCTGCCCATATTCCTAAACCTGAAACAACCTTTTTGGCAGGAGATAGATTTGAATTAGTTTTGTTATTTATTTTTTGTGCTTTTTTCTCCAAAGTATCAACAACAAAGCCGTCATCCATTAATTCAAATAATAACCTTGCTCCCAAACCCAAGCCGGCAATAAAAGTCCCTTTTACAAGGAGTGCTTTTTCACCTTTTTGAGATATCGGATTTTGATTATTGTTTTCTGATGACTTAAACGTATATAAACTACCGTTTACAGGGCTGATTTTCATTTAAGCACCTTTTATTAAAAGTCCGTTTCCGTTGTTTGCCATTTGGACAGATGTGTAATGATTGATTTTGTCATCTAAAGAAACATCTTCATCTTTGACTTCTTTATTAACTTCTTCCATTATATTTGACTTTAAATCTCTGTCCCTTGAGAATACGTCCATTTCTTTTTCTCTTGCAAAAGCGTTTACGTTTGGATTGTAGATTTTAGAAGGTAAAGTTAAAGCCATATAAACCAGTGCAAATGCTGCCCCTATTCCCCCTAATTTCCAGGCTCTGTGTTTTGCACCTTCTTTAATAAAGAAACTTCCTACACCTGCCGCTGTTGCACCTACAAGTGCACCTGCACCGATATTTGTCCAAATAGCCAGATTTTTCTCTGATTTTCGATTAATCGGGTTTTCATATCCGTTTCTGTTTGATGTAAAACAAGGTTTTGGACGATTACATCCGATAGCTGAAATTTGCATATTTTATACTCCTTTTTTATTGATGCTATAATATAATATTCCTGAAAAATTTTTTTTGCCATAAATTAAACATTTATTAACAAAATTTACTGTCATATCCGAATTGAACGAATTGTTTTGTTCGTCGAATAAAGATTACTTATATTAAAGTCACAGCTACAGTTTTTATTTTTTCGTGATAGAATTAACAGGAAAAGAGGATAAATTTGTTATGAAAATGTCAAAATTGTTTGTACAGACTTTGAGGGAATACCCTTCAGATGCGGAAGTCGTTTCTCACAAACTTCTTGTGAGAGCAGGTTATATAAGAAAACTTACATCAGGTGTATATAATTATTTACCCTTGATGTGGAGAGTTTTGAAAAAAATTGAAAATATTGTAAGAGAAGAAATGGATAATGCGGGTGCACAAGAACTTTTGATGCCTTTTGTTCAGCCGAAAGAGTTATGGGAAGAATCAGGACGTTGGGAAGTCTACGGAAAAGAACTTATGCGCCTCAAAGACAGACATGACAGAGGAATGTGTCTGGGTCCCACACACGAAGAAGTTATAACATCTGTTGCAAGGGACGGTTTAAAATCGTATAAACAATTGCCCGTAAATTTATACCAAATTCAGTCAAAATTCAGAGATGAGGTTCGTCCCCGTTTCGGACTTTTGAGGGGTCGTGAATTTATTATGAAAGATGCTTATTCCTTCGCAACATCTCAGGAAGAACTAGACAAAGAATACAAAAATATGTGGAATGCTTATACAAGAATTTTTAAACGTTGCGGACTTGATACAAAACCCGTTCAATCCGATTCGGGTGCTATAGGCGGAAGCGTTTCGCACGAATTTATGGTTATAACGGACACTGATGCGGGAGAAAATGACGTTTTCTATTGTAATGATTGCGACTACTCCGCAAATTCAAACCATGCGATTTCAAATCTTCCTGATGCGGTAATCGACGGAAAAGATTATTTTAAAGAAACAAAAATTCTTGATACGCCAAACACTCATTCAATAGACGAATTGAGTACGTTTTTGAATATCCCCTCAACATTGATTTTGAAATCATTAGTTTATATTGTAGATAAAAAGCCTGTAATCGCTCTAATCAGAGCAGATAAAACAGTTGAAGAAACAAAACTTTTAAATGCTGTAGGAGGTTTAGAGATAAGAATTGCAACTTCTGAAGAAATTGCAGAACTTATGGGAAATCACGGATTTAATACGGTTCCAGGATTTATCGGTCCGAAAGGGTTTGATGATGTTCCTGTTATCGCAGATTTAACAGTTAAAGATATGAAAAACTATGTTGTCGGAATTAACCAGACCGATAAACATTTAGTCGGTGCAAATCATTCTGATTTAAATAGAGAATTAAACTATGTTGACATAAGACTTGTTGAACGCGGAGAACTTTGCCCTCAATGCGGAAAGCCTTTAAATGTTACAAGAGGAATTGAAGTCGGAAATATTTTTCAACTGGGTACAAAATATTCTAAACCCATGAATGCCGTATATTTAGACCAAAACGGAAAAGCTCAGCCTTATATTATGGGTTGTTACGGAATAGGAATTTCAAGAACCGCAGCGGCTGCTGTTGAAGCACATTATGATGAAGCAGGCATAAAATGGCCTGTTGCAATAGCGCCATATCATGTTGTTGTTGTGCCTGTAAATATTAAAGACGAACTTCAAATGTCTGTTGCCGAAAAAATATATGAAGATTTGAGAAATAAAGGTGTGGAAGTTGTTCTTGATGACAGAGATGAAAGAGCAGGAGTAAAGTTTAAAGATGCCGATTTAATAGGTTTCCCGTTCAGAATTACTGTCGGAAAAACAATTACGGAAGGTCTTGTTGAATATAAAATAAGAGAAACAGGTGAATTGTTGTCATTTAAGCCTGAAGAAGCGGTAGAAAAAGTTGTTGAAGCCGTAAAAGCGGTGATATAATTTCCTTTCACCATACCCTCTCCCGTTGGAGTAAATAAAAGGCAAAAAAATTTCTGTACGGATTTTATAAGGGTATGCACCCGATAAGTTTTGATGAAATTATAAGTTTGAGAACAGCAAAGCAGAATTTTTCCGACTGCTATCTTGTTTCGTCAATAAATGCGCTTACCCGAACAGAAAACGGAAGGAAAATATTAAGTCAAAACATTCAAAGATGCGGTGAAAATTTTTGTATAAGATTTAATGATGTAAACGGACAGGCTGAAACTTATCTTGTTAAGCAGGCTGAATGTGATGAACTTATTCTTATGGATAAATATTTGAATCCTGTCAAGCTGAGAGTTCCTAATCATCCTATTATAAAAGCAATTGAAGTGGCAATGAACAAATTATTAAAACTTCACCCTGACAAAAAACCTTTCTTATGCAAAATCCCCGATTGTCAGGAAAGATTTGAGTTTAATAAGGCTTCTGTTTTTTTTAAAATGTTTACGGGTATAAGACCCATTACGATAAATGAAT
The DNA here is from genome assembly GCA_017633675.1 of bacterium. GTDB lineage: Bacteria > Cyanobacteriota > Vampirovibrionia > Gastranaerophilales > Gastranaerophilaceae > Stercorousia. The sequence continues at coordinate 5,181 of JAGBOW010000113.1, forward strand.
CAGGCTTAAAAATGTCGTTAAAAAATGATGAGCAGATTGCAGGCAGAATATTTAACGAAATGAAAGATAGAAAAGGTTCGTTTGTAATGGGAACGGGTTATCATTTTAATCCTTTTGAAGATTTACCTCACTGTTATGCAGTTAGAAGTACCGATAATGGTCTTGTTGAACTCTATGACAGCAGAAGGCAAGCAAGTATTGCAAGAGATTTTGACGGAACGATAAAATCAATGAAATATATTTGCGGGTATTTTAATGATATGTTAGGCTGATTTTTCTTTGTGTTTGAATGCAAAGTGTTTGAATAAGACGTAAGTAACAAGTGAAGCCAGAAACATTGAAATAATTTGAGCAATATATACGTTTTTTATTAAAAATCGTACAAATAATTCCAACAGTAAAGCATTACAAAAATAACTGATTACCCAAGTCGTACAGCATTTAAAATATTCTTTAATCCAATTGCCTTTTGTACAAAACACAAACAATTTCTGATTTGTAAATGATGATACAGACGAAATAATCCATTGTATAGCCACGCAAAGTTGATAGTGTTCTTTACCGATTATAAAAATTGCTATTGAAAATATTATATATGCAATTCCGGCATTTACTCCGCCTATAAGTAAAAATCTTATCATGTCCGGTATAGTGCACCATTTGTTATATAATTCTTTAATTTTCACTAATATGCCTTTCCGATAAGTGAATTATGAGTTCGGTTTTCCAATTCATCATCAAGTTTTTGTAATTCAAATTTTTCATCATACCGTTTTTCAAGAGCAAGTTCAATTAAATAATCTGCGAAATGCGGATTTTTAGGTAAAAGTGAACCGTGCAGATATGTTCCGAAAACGTTTTTATAACGTCCGCCCTCAAATCCGTCTTTTCCGTTGTTTCCGTTTCCGACTATATTTTTCCCTAACGGCTCAGTTTCTCCCTGTAAAAATGTCAGACCGCTGTGGTTTTCAAATCCTACAAGAGTTTTGGGAGATAAAAAATCCGTTTCAACCGTAACATTTCCGATAAATCTTTTTTTACCGGCAATTGTATATGCGTCCATAAGGCTTATCCCGATTAATTTGTCACCCTCAAACGGCTGATAATAATGTCCGAAAAGCTGATACCCCCCGCAAATTCCTAAA
>JAGBOW010000114.1 GCA_017633675.1 bacterium
AAAAGTTAATGCATTATACTCTTGTTTACAAGAAACAAACCTTGCAGGAATAATATTATGACCATCAACTTCATATATTTTAAAATCAAAATTTTTCAAATAACTTCTGTTTAAAATAGGATTAAAGTCTATGATTAACATAGCAATTTTTGTTTCGTTCAAAATTTCAGTTTGACTTTTATTTATAACTTGGAAATCAAAGCCCAATTTTTTGAACATAACTTCTGCCTGAAGAATTTGATTATTAATGAATTTTTGTTTTGACTTGAAATTATAATTATTGCGAGGGTGAATTATTTTAAGAGGCAAATTTAACTCTTTGCTTTTTTGCTTGGCAAATTGAAGTGCAAAATTATCTTTTGCCCTTATTTCTCTTTCACATAGATAAACAATACCGCCTGTTTTTACCGGAAATTGATTAATCTCAAAAATTCTTGCAGGATTTATATTATATTCTGTTTCGAAATTATTCGGAATATAGCTTAAAAGAGTATTTTTTACGATTCTTGGCATTTGTAAATTTAAACAGGTGTAATAAAAAAATTTATTCACCAATCGTCCAAAGTAAACACGACAAAAATCCGGAGAAAATATATTCAAACATAAACATAAATTTAAGCTTTAGGTGCATATAATACTGGCAAACCTTTTCACTGTTCGATACAGTGTTTGGTTTCAATCAATTTTAAATAATTAGTCATATATCGGACTTACGATTTTGAGGATGTAACAAGTGCTGTACCTAATCCGACAAGTGCACCGATAGCTATACCCCAAGCAGTTCTGCTCTTTGAACAGATTTTAAGAGCTTTGCATAATGTATTAAAACCTAAGAATGCCGCTCCGCCGAATAATGCACCGCCGGCTACATTACCTGCAAATTTCTTGGCATTTTCTTTTCTGCCTACCGGCTGACCTGTAAGTTCGGATACATTTTCTTCTGCCGTTTTCTTATCTGCTATACCCAATGTAACAGTCTGCAGGAAACCCTGAGTGAAAGAATCTCTGCCATGAGCTCTTATATCGTCAATCACGGTTTTTCCATGTATATCAATATATAATTTGTTTGCCCTACTTATTAATTCACTTTGGGAAACATTATCACCATAATAGTTTTTAACACTTTCAAGATAATCCTGATAAGCCTGTTTTATTTGCTGCTGCTCATTTCTCAGGATTTTATCATGTAACAGAGCTGCCCTGCCCTGAATTCCTTCCTGAGGAGCGTTTAATTTTAAGTCGGCATTTCGTAATTTTTGCTGCTGACGAACCTGACTATCAATCATAAAGTCCTGATATTTTTCGTATTGTTTATAATAATCTTCATAACTTCCGCTTCCGGTTACACCCGGCATTGGCATAACAGGCGAAACACCAGGCATCATTCCGCATCCGAATATGCTTCCGTTCATAGTCATCATAGGATCCATGTACATTCCTGTCGGAGCGTACATATCCAATCCTGTCAAATCATTTAGCGCAATCTGGTTATTATAGATATTCGGGTATAACCCGTACATACCTGTTGCGGCCATATTGAAGCCTGTCATAACCTAACCTCCAAATTAACTTTTAACCTACCTTACTTATATAAAGTATTTGTTTCTTAAAAAATTGCGCTTGGAAGAGGGAAATGTTAAGAAATTGTTACAATTATTAGTGAGTTGTGAGTTGTGAATAGTGAGTAGTTCATATCAGTTTGCTTCGCAAACTAAAATATATTTATTTTTCGAGCGTAGCGAGCTTAAAGGACTTTTCACTATTCACTACTTACTATTCACTACTTACTATTCACTACTTACTATTCACTACTTACTATTCACTTATTTGCAATTATAAAAAACAGTCGTATAATATAAACTATGCGCAAGTTTTTATCTTTTTTATTTACATTATTAATTATTGGCGGAATTGCATTTATAATATGGAAACATCCTGCTTTTTGTCAAAGACAATTGGATAAAGTAAAAGCGGTTTGGCTTGTTTATAAAGGTGATAAAGATTTAAAAAAATTAAAAATTCAAAGAGCTATAAACTATTATACAAATGCGGTAAAACTTTTCCCCGGACATTACGGAGCCTGGTATAATTTAGGAAACATTTATGTTGTCTATGAAGATTATTATTCTGCAGTTGATGCTTATGAACAGGCATTTGAGCACAATCCGAAAATGATTGTCGCAAGAATGAATTACGGTATAGTTTCTGCCGAAAAGCTCGGAGATTTTGACGGAGCAATAGATCAATATAACGATATATTAAATACTAAAAGGACTTTAATCACAATTCCTTTTGTATACAGTAACAGAAGAAGTTATAAACTGAACAGAGGCATAGCATATTATAACAGAGGTGTCGCATATAAGCAAAAATCAATTTTTCACGGTTATGATTATGATGAAAGGAAAAAATATTTATTTAAAGCTTTAGAATCATATCAGGAAGCATGTAAAATTTTAAAGAACGATTATGATGCAAAATATAATTTAGCTTTGACTTACCATATTATAGGTGCCAACAAAGAAGCGGGTTTGGCTTATTGTGATGCCATAGAAATTGATCCCATGAAATACGAAGCCCATTATAATCTGGCAATTCTTTTAAGACGCCTGAAATATTATAATGAATCCCTGAATGAACTTGAAAAAGCATCTTCTTTGTTGACAACCGGACCAAACGGTGTTACCGCACAGCAAAGATATATTTTTGATTTAATGTCGGACGTTACAAGATCTATTTTGGTAAGTAAAGACAGCGCATTAATTGAAAAATTATTTGAAGAAGACCCCGAAGGTGAAACACCGCCCAAAATCACATATATTAACGGTCGTTTGGTTATGTCCGATAAATTAGACAGGGCTATTTTAAAAAATTTAGCAGTTTGCGAAGCAAGAAAAATTATAGAAGAAAATTTTGAAGATGCTGACAAAGACTTGTTTGATGTATTATACGATATTCACGTTCCAAAAAATGTCGACAGAAAAACTAAAGTTAATGTTCCGAAGGAAGAAGAAGGTTTATCAGAAGAAAAAGTTTCGGACGATAAGGAAATTCAGCAGGATACGGATACCCCTCAGGAGGACGAAAATTTGTTTGATTCGAATGTTCCTGATGTCAACTTACAGGATTTTAACAATACCGATAACGACAACAATTCAT
>JAGBOW010000115.1 GCA_017633675.1 bacterium
TCCTTTATTAATGTGGGAAGAGTAATTGATGCAACAACTCCGATTACTCCTAAAGTGATTAATACTTCCGCTAAAGTGAATGCTTTTTTAATTTTTTTCATATGTCCTTCCTTTCTTTTAAAAAATACACCATAATAAATATTATGATGTATTATTCTGAAGAACAAAGAATAGTGCCGATTTTCACCACCTCAAAAATTTAAAAATACATCATTTTGAGGACTGGACAAATCGTGAAAAGTATTGTAAAATGTATATGTTAGAAAAAATACATCAAAATATTTAATTTGATGTATTTTTTTATAATATATTTTACGGATTAAAAACGAAGTTTTCAGTTTTTATACAACACTGACAATTATCATTAGACAACAGCTGAACTTGTTTTGGCATCTGACAATCTGTGTACGTTAAAATAAATCTGTGAGCAAAATTTATGACGTGTATATTTTGACAAAATTATTATGCTAATTTATTATTAAACCTTATTAATTTTTCAAAAATATTAACAATCTTGTTGCCGATTTTAGGATATTTGTTTATTAGCGGACTGATGTAATCCAAAGTTCTAAACATGTATTTATCAAGATAATGTATTTTTGCATTTTTCATAATGTATATAGCGTTATTATGTTTGATAGGTTCAGGAATTGTTTCTCTGAAAAGCTTGTTTCTTCCGTAACTTATAGGTGTGTATTGACGATTTTCAATTTTTCTTATTATCATATTATTTTCTCCTTTATATAACTAATTAACCGAAAAATTTTTCTTATAGCTATTATCCGACCGGAGAAGAAAATAATTTTTTTCAATAAAAAGAGGGTAAAGACTTATGCCTTTACCCTCAAATTTTGTTTAAATACGGAATGTCGTTATTCTTTTGTATATTCCGCATCAATTACGTCATCATCTTTTTTATCATTTGTTGATGATGCATTTTCTGATGATGCTGTTGTTTGTTCTTCTTTTTGAACAGCTTCATAAGCTTTTTGAGAAATACTGAACATTGTCTGCTGTAATTCGTCCGATAATTTTTTCAGTTCTTCAGTCGGTTTGTTTTCATCAATAGCTTTTTGAAGTGTTGCTTTTTGTTCTTCAAGTTTTGATTTGTCGGCATCATCAATTTTACCTTCAAAATCTTTAACTATCCTGTCTGCAGAACCGATTAAAGAAGTTGCGTTGTTCTTGATTTCAGCTTCTTCTTTTTTCTTTTTGTCTTCATTTGCGTTTGCTTCAGCTTCTTTAACCATTCTGTCGATATCTTGTTCCGAAAGGTTAGAAGAATTTGTGATAGTGATTTTTTGTTCTTTATTAGTTGCCTTATCTTTTGCTGAAACATTTACTATACCGTTTGCATCAATATCAAATGTAACTTCGATTTGAGGAATACCTCTCATAGCAGGTGCAATACCGTCTAATCTGATCATACCCAAAGATTTGTTATCTGATGACATTGGTCTTTCACCCTGAAGTACATGAATATCAACTGCTGTTTGATTGTTTTCTGCTGTAGAGAATACTTGTGATTTAGAAACAGGGATTGTTGTATTTCTTGGAACTAAAGGTGTCATAACACCGCCCAATGTTTCGATACCCAATGTAAGAGGTGTTACATCTAACAATACGATATCTTTAACTTCACCTGCTAAAACACCGGCTTGAACTGCAGCACCAACCGCAACAACTTCATCAGGGTTAACCGATTGGTTAGGTTCTTTGCCTGTGTACTCTTTTACCAACTGTTGAACTGCAGGGATACGTGTTGAACCTCCGACTAATACAACTTCATTGATATCATTTTTGGAAATTCCGGCATCTCTCAATGCGTTTTCAACAGGTGTTTTACATCTGTTCAACAAATCTCTTGACAAATCTTCGAATTTAGCTCTTGTCAAATTCAAATCCAAGTGTTTCGGGCCGTTTGCATCAGCTGTGATGAACATCAGATTGATATTTGTTTCCATAAGAGATGACAATTCGCATTTAGCTTTTTCTGCAGCTTCTTTTATACGCTGCATAGCCTGTTTGTCGTTTCTGAGGTCGATACCTTCAAGTTTTTTGAATTCATCACACATCCAATCCATGAATTTTTGGTCAATGTCATCACCGCCTAAGTGAGTCTCACCTGAAGTTGAAAGAACTTCGTGAACACCGTCGCCGATTTCCAGAATAGATACATCAAAAGTACCGCCGCCTAAGTCGAATACCAAAACTTTTTCTGATTTTTCTTTTTCAAGACCGTAAGCCAAAGCTGCTGCAGTCGGTTCGTTTACGATACGCAAAACGTCCAGACCTGCGATTCTGCCGGCATCTTTTGTTGCCTGTCTTTGCGCATCATTAAAATATGCAGGAACCGTAATTACTGCAGACGTAACTTTTTCACCCAAATAAGCGCTTGCATCATCTGCGAGTTTTCTCAAAATCATAGCGGAAATTTCCTGCGGAGTGTAAGCTTTTCCGTCAATGTTTACTTTGTAATCTTCGCCCATGTGTCTTTTGATAGATGCGATGGTTTTATCAGGGTTAAGAATTGCTTGACGTTTAGCTAATTGTCCTACCAATTTTTCGCCTGTTTTAGAAAAACCAACAATAGAAGGGGTTGTACGAGAACCTTCTGCGTTGGCGATAACTGTAGGTTTACCACCTTCCATGACTGCTACAACAGAGTTTGTTGTACCCAAGTCGATACCAATTGTTTTTGCCATAATATTAATCTCCTTTTTAATTATATTCTTTCTACATTATCGTTATAACACTTTTTTGGGATAATCTTGAAAAAATAAACAAAAAATTAATAATTGAGTGAGTAGTGAGCACGGATAATTGTTTTCGGCGATAGGGCGATAAGACCGTATATTAGAAGGTTAGAAAGTTAGAGGAATAGAGGAATAGTCTTTTAATGTAAATATACTAAAAGCCTTTCTTTTAAGGGAGGTGGCACGAAGTGACGGAGGGTTTTTATATAATTTGGAAATTAAAATCAGTTAAAAGGCGGGTATTTCAAGGTATCACACTCATAAGTTACGTTTTAATTACCTAAGCATAGAACTCCATGAGTAGTTGTTTTTTGGTCCATTCCTACTCCACCGCTAAAATCTACATATTTACCCTGACTATAGTAACCACTTCCATATTCGCCAGATGACCAAAATTTTCCAGTCTGAGGGAGATTAGTATATTTACCTTTTTCATTGTAAATAGAAATCAATAATTCTTGTTCCGGTAACGTCATACCTTTTTTTAAACAGGCATTTTTTGCACCTGCCCAGCAATTAACATGGCAATTTAAAATGTCATCAGAACCACATGTATTTATACCTTGACATGTTCCAAGATTAACAACACAACCCACACCATCTACATAGACACTTCCTTTCCCATATTTTGTTACACATGGATCACCTTTGTTGAATGATGCAATTTTGAAACTTCTTATATCTCTGTTGCTTGTATTGACTTCACTATTAGGCTTTTTTGAACCGTTTACGTCCATGACAAAATCAATTGCTTTTGTTACAGATGTGGTATACACAAAATCTTTACTCTTTCCACCACCTACAGGTAAAGATTTTATACCGACTCCTTCTTTAGCTTCAA
>JAGBOW010000116.1 GCA_017633675.1 bacterium
CGGACAATTGTAAATAAAATCCTGCAATCGTTTGATTACATGGATGTGCACCAGGGTATACATGTGGGCCATCATGTATAAAATCTTCCAAACTCATTATTCCTTTATTAATTGCATATTCGTATATTTTGGCATACTCTTCTACTGTTTTACTTATGAAATCAGTATAATGTCCTGATTTTTGTTGTTTGTCAAATGTATCTATTCCTTTGCCAGATAATGTCGTCGGACAAGCAACACAATACATGTTACGTTCATGTGCAAATTTATAAATATCAAAGAGTTCACCAACTGTTTCAGGAGTATATGGAGCACATACGAGTGCCAAACGAGTTGGGATTTCAGTTACAAACTCATTGAATTTCGTGTCCACTAAATTGCGTAATGCCTGATTTCTTTTTTCAATATATCCTGAAACATTACCAACCATTTTGTATGATATTTCATCATTAAAACTCATAAAATTCAAATAAACAGCGGTTTTCAACTCTTTTATTGCGCTCGCTAAATCACGTGCAGATTTGATACCATATTTTTCATTATAGTATGCTGCCATTTTATCATCACCAAGCACAGTACCTTTTGTAAAAATACCAACACCTATATCCATTTCTGTCATTGTGCGTAAAACTTCAAAAATTCGGGATTTTGAAACGGTTCTCCACGCCCTAATATTTTAACCGATTTTACACCCAATTCTTTACCTTGACGAATATAATCAATAATTTGCTCATCAGATAACGGATTTTTAATTATGTCATTACGGTCATCACGACGAAAACAATGAGGGCAGTTTAAAGAACAGATATCACCAAAATCTATATCCATCATCAGCATTGCAGGAGTCCCGTCAGGTAATGTCTTATATAATTCTGTGCGAGGTACATTTCCCCAATATAAAACATCATTAATATATCCCGTTGGCATTTTATCATGAAAAATTATGGAAAAATTTTGCTCTAAATATGATTTATTACTCATATAACATACTCCGATAATGTGCGCATTAATCTTAACACAAAAGAAATAATTTTGTATATTATAGCAATTCTCAAATAATCTGCTAGAACATCTCAAACCGACTGTTATTTTACAAGAATATTAGAAAATTTAATTATTTTTCTAAGAAATTGTATACTTCTGGGTCAATTCTAAACTTCGAATTGTAATTGATAGTTTTACTATCTCCATTAACAGTTATATTAGCTGATGTAGGTGCAATATTTTCACTATCGCCGTATTTGAATTGTACTTTTGTTCCATTTCCATCATCATAACTATTAATGTACGCTAAGCTTCCATTAGAAGCTGGTACAGTATGAGTTGTTGTATTTCTCCAACTAGTTTGCTTCAACTCAAGAACTTCACCTGTTTTTGCATTTGTCATATGACCTCTATCATATTTCCAATCACCAAGGTTAAAGGAGTCTCCGTCACCAATACAACGTAGCCTTTCAAAATTTGAAGCTTCTATACCAGTCATTTCAGTAAATACTTTGCAGCCTCCTTCATAGCTCATTTCCTTATCTACGCATTGTTTAAGTAATAACACTGCTTGAACTACAGATAACGGTTTCCCTGTTGATTTATTTATACCTACAGACAGTTTATCATGCATGGCAAGCATAACTTCATCAACATCATTACTTTGTACTTTATCTGCAAAAGGTTTTGTTCTATCTTATTTTAAAGTATCAATAGTTTCTACTCTCTTACGAATATCACTCTGTACAAGGTTTTGTATCATAACATTTACTTCTTTATCGGTTGCTTGTTCTAACCCACTATTACCATCTATTTCTAGATTAGTATCAAATTTGAATTGGTCATTTTCAAGCTTTGCATCGGCTAGTGAATATAAGACCCTTAATTCTTGTGCCGAAAGTGTTTTACCATCACCATCCATTCTTGCAATATCATTAAATCTCTTTTCGGCACCTTCTGACAAATTGCTAAATACAGAATTATTACGTAACTTCTCTACTGAAATTGTTTCTTTGCCACCTAGAATTGAGTTAATCTTCTTATCCAAAGCACTCTGATATTCTTTATCTTGTGTTGTATCATTTATTTTGACCCATTCCTTACCGTTTCCATTGCTATTAACACCATCTACCATATATTGCACTCCTTTCTAATGAGAATTTTTAACATAGTAATACATCATGTATATCGGCACAAATTTTGAAAACTTTAATAATTTCTTGCAAATCGTTACAATTCAAGAAATGTTTTTACTCTATTGATAGTATCTTCATCGTGCAAGCATAAATGCATTAATTCTGCACAATAGGGTTCGAAGTTCAACCCATTGCTTGCCCCATTTTCTAAAAAGACCTCTAATGAGGTCTTTTTAGCTTTGTATAAATGTTTATAAAAAATTAAACTATATAAAATAATCCTGCAACCGTTCCGGTTATTAAGGTTGTAATTGTAGCAGCCAGTAAACTCTTTAAACAGATTGAAGTTATTAATTCTGTCTTTTCCGGAGCAAGAGCTACCGCACCGCCAACTGCTATACTTAAAGATTCAATACTTGTAAAGCCGCATAATGAATAAGATGCAACTATTGCACTATGCGAAGAAATAGTACCCGAATTAATTGCCTGGCTCAACCCTACATATGATGGAACTTCAGTCATGATAAGCCTTGTACCAAGAAATTCTCCGACTAATGATGCATCCTTTGGATTTACTCCCATTAAAAGAGCAGCAGGTTTAAATATCCATCCCAACATTCCGGTTATTGTTACATCAGTAAAATAACTTAAACACAAATTTACTATACCCAATATACCGATTACAGCAACAAGTAATACTGTAATTCCCAAAACCATTTTTCCGCCATCAGTCGCACCATTAACAATGCTCCCTATAAAAGTTTTTGCACTTTCAGGAACTTCAAACTTCATTTCACTCTTTTCAGGAGTTTCTGTTTCAGGCTCCATGATTTTTGCGATCATAATTGCATTTGGAATGGATAATACGGTAGCACTAACCAAATGTCCGGCAATGGCCGGAATTTTATCATTAAGGAGAGATACATATAACGCCAACATAGAGGAAGCGATTGTTGACATAAATACGGTAAAAATCAAGAAAATTTGAGAACGTGTTATAGATTTAAAATATGGTCTTATACTTGTAAAAGATTCTATACCCACAAATATATTACTTGCTGAACATATTGCTTCAATTGCACTTATACCAAAAAACTTTTTCACAAATTTTGCAATATTAACAATAATAAACGGCAAAATCCTTAAATAATACAACAAACTGCATATTGAGGCAAAAATTACTATAAACATTAGGCTTTGAAATATCAAGATAAATCCCTGCTCGGAATTTGCAGCCCCAAGAGAACCAAAAACAAATACTATACCTTCTCTTGCAGCATCTATAATTTTGGTAAATAAATGACTAAATGCTAATAAAACATCTCGGCTCTTAGGAATCAGAAATATTACTGTTCCCATAATAAATTCAAAGAAAAGAGCTATTAAAATTGTTTTATAGCTAATTGCCTTTTTATTGCGGCTAAAAAGCCAAGCAATAAAAAGAAAAACAAATATTCCAACTAATCCTATAATTTTTTGCATTATTATCACCTCTACATAATGTTTGTTTCATTGTTTTATTCCTAACTTACATTTTTTATTATAATCTAAACATTATACATTTTAAGTAATCTTAATACATTTTCCATGAGTTCAGTTTCATGAATAGATAGTTTTGCAAATTCAACACAATAGGGTTCTAACCCTATACCATCACTTGCCCATTTTTTAGGAGCCAATCCACAATATTTAATATTTTTATGCCGTTATCATCTGTGTTTACAAAGACATTATCTCTTGTAAGTATAATCTTTTCATAATTGTCTTTTATTTTTTGTAACGGTTTTAATTCTCTTGTTTTTGTTTCTTCAGAAAGCAATGTTTCACAGACCTGAATATATATTTTTTCATTGAATGTTGTTGCTATAAAATCGACCTCTTTATCGTCAATTTTTCCGATTGAAACTTTGTAACCACGACTTTTTAGTTCTAAAAATACAATATTCTCCAATATATGACCTCTGTCAGTATCTTTACAGCCAAGAAAAAAATTTCTCAAACCTGTATCAACCATGTAATATTTTCCTTGCGTTTTTAGATAATCCTTGCCTTTTATGTCGTATCGTTTTATACCATAGAATACAAAAGCATTTTCAAGCAAGTCAATATAATTATCTATCGCCGAAAGATGCACCCCTTTTTTTATTAGTTGTTCAGACACAAGAGTGTTTTTAATTTTGCTTAAAGATGTCGGATTGCCGATGTTGTCCGCTAAAAAACATGTAATTTTATTTAACAACGATACATCTTTAATATCCGATTGAGAAACAATATCTTTAACTAACACTGTTGAAAAAATACCATCAAGTGTTTGTCTTATCATATTTTCATCAAAATTGAAATCTTTTAACCCCGGCATTCCGCCAAATTTCAAATACAAATTAAATTTTTCATCTTTTGTCATATTTTCTAAATCGTAGAAAGTCAGAAATTCTTTGAATGTCAAAGGCTGCATTTTTATTTCAACATATCTGCCTGACAAATATGTAGATAATTGTGATGAAAGCAAGTACGCATTTGAACCTGTTATATAAATATCAATATTTTTCTTTAATCTTAAAGAATTAACGGTTAATTCCCATTTATCAATCTTTTGAACTTCGTCAAGAAATAAATACAAGTTGCCTTTTATAGTTTTGGCTTTGTTTTCAATCATTTCATTAAGTTCTAAATATGTCATATTTGCATATTTCAAATCTTCAAAATTTATCTGCAAAATGTTATCTTCACTAACACCTTGCTTTTTCAAATATTCGGCAAATAATTCTAATAAAGATGATTTACCGCAACGCCTAATACCTGTTATGATTTTAATTTGCTCTTTATCTTTAAAGTTTATAAGTTGATTTAAATAAATTGGTCTATTAAACATATCAACTCCTTTACTAACATTATAGTAAAAAACTTTGCAAAAATCAATAGTTTTTTACAAAATATGTAAAAAATTATTAAATAACAAAAGTTTTTTATACCCTATTGTGCTTTTTTATTAGTAATAATTTGTATTTCAAGGGCTCAAACCTTAAAGATATCAGAATATATCGTTGCTTGTTTAATTATTTTTACAATTACAACTAATCCGACAAAATTTGACGTATTTATGGTTTAATATATAAGAGAAATGAGGTCATTATGTCCACATCAAAAAAACTTGACGAAATAACCGAACTTGCAATCATGCTTCAAAACAGCTGGCAGGGAATAACTATTGATGAAATATCAGACAAACTTGAAAGAAATCGTCGGGCAGTAGAACGTTTAATGGAAGTTATTAAAGAAAAATTCGGAGAAAGGTTAGAAGTTGTTGAAAACAATTACGACAGAAAGAAACATTGGCGGTTAAGAAAGAACAGTATGAATTTTCTTGTAACATTTTCGGATTTAGAGTTATCAAAACTCCTAAAACTATCCTCAATCCTTAAAAATGAAGCTGACAAAAAAAGTATTCTTGATATTATGGAAAAAATTAAAATTTTAAACCCTAAAAATCACCATCAAAACGATATTGATATTTTGCTGGAATCTCAAGGATTGGCTGTAAGGCAATATTCAAAAGAAAATATAAATTCTGATTTTATGGAGAAAATTGCCTATGCAATTCAGTCTGAACAAAGAATAAAAATTTCGTATACAGACAGTTACGGCAATTTTTATGAACCTGTTATTGAGCCTTACGGGTTACAAATCGCTGATAATCACTATTTAATTGCAAAAGAAGATAAAATTAAAATTTTTAAAATTTCAAAAATAAAAAATATTGAAATTTTGAATGGTAATTATTTTGAAAAAGATGAAAATTTTAATATTCAGGAATATTGTAACCGTTCGTTCGGAATATATAACGGTAAAATTGAAGAAGTTGTTTTGCAGTTTTCATCTGAAGCTGCAGAATATATTTTAAATTATCATTTTCACCCTACCCAAATTATCGAAAAACAAAAAGACGGAAGTGTTATTGTAAAATTCAAAGCAAGCGGAAGTTACGAAATAGTAACGGAACTTTTGAAATGGCGGGAAGGTGTAAAAATACTTTCGCCTGAAAATATAAAACAGGAATATGAGCAGACCGTAAAACTCATGTACCAAAATATTGAAAGTAATAAGATTGTTTAAAAGTAAAGATACACCGGAATTTTCTATAGGTAGAAATCTTAAAGTAAGGAAATTATTATGAAAAGAAAGCTATTACTTGACGAATTGAAAGAAAAGTTGAATAATTATCAGCCCCTGTTTGATAATACAGATAAAAGAAGAAGTATTTCACCGTCTTTTAATTATCAGGAAAACGATTTGGAAGGTGAAATATGGAAAACTTTTCCACTTGATAAGGATTATACGGTAAGCAGTTTGGGGAGGATTAAATATAAGGGTAAAATTCAAAAACAAAAAGACGAAAAAATACAGTATGTAACGTTAGAGGACAAGAATTTACGACAAGATTATGTTTACAATTTTGTTGCTTATACATTTTTAGGTAAAATGGAAGATGACGGAATGCACGTCCATCACATAACAAATGACGGATATTATAATACAATTGATAATTTGGTATTGCTAACAAAAGATGAACATTCTTATGTGCATGGATTTGAAATAGGTGCAAAATGAATAAAAAAAGATTAAAAGATTTAATAAAAAACAAAGATACAGAAAAATTGAAAGATGAATTAAGAAATGCTTATTATAACCCGAAAATAAATATAGAAAATTGGGAAGATAAAAAACTGCTTCCTAATGAAAAAGGATTTAAATTCGCAGGTTATACAAGAAGAACTAAATATTATTACTTTGTAAGCAATATCGGAAGATTTTTAATTGTAAAATGGAATTCAAAAAAAGAACTCGATATTAATAATGTATATAAAACAGAAATTTTTGAAGAAAATAAATGTTGGGTTATTTATCAAAATCCTGATACTTTATGTCTCGATATCGCACGATTAAAAAATACTCATAAAGAACATGAAGGGTACGTATACAACTCCTCTACACCTTTATATAATTTTGTCGGTGAAACTTGGTTACAAGACGAATATGTAAAAGCTAAAAGTATTGCAATTGATGAAAATGACCGAATTGAGCTTCATCATATTGACGGTAATAATTTGAATTGTAGTTGTGATAATTTAATATATATTCCAAATTCTATACATGCTTGTGTACATATAAAAAATAATTAATCGACATCAATTCTTTCTCCGTTTTTGTTGATATAAAAGGTTTCTCCGTTTAGTTCCGCTTCAAAAGTATCTTCATAAAACGGCGAAATCTTTTCATACATAAACGGAATAAATACATTGTCATTTCTGTCAACAGCACCCCATTTGCCGTCTGATTTTACAATCCAAAGTCCGCTATGAAAAGAAAAACTCTGAACATCAGTATATTTCGGCTCGATTAAAACATTTCCTTTATTATCTGCCAAACCATAACAAAAATTATTTGATATTAAATCACTTATCGCAATATCATTTGTTTCTGAATATATACTTAAGACTTCACTATATTTGCATGGAATTATCTGATTGCCGTTAATATCAATACAACCAATTTTCTCGGTTTTTATATCTGCTACTGCCCATAAATCATTACGAATATTTCTTACCGTACTATATCTGTATATTGAATAAATCGAAGTTTCTTCTTTCAATATTTTTTCTTGTAATTGCTTTGCGTCACTTTTTATTTTTGAACATGTTTTACGGGTAAACTCTTTAATTTCATCAGCTCTTTTTTTAACAGCCTCAATAAATGCAGATTCTTTGGCTAATCTTTCTGCTTCAAGCCGTGCCTCCGAAATAATTCTTTCCGCTTCCAGTTTCGCATCTTCGATAATTTTGTTCGCTTGTTTTTGAACTCTTTTTTCTGACATATGTGCCTCCTGTAATTTTATTATAAATTTCAGGTACGACACTTTTTGTCAGAATAATAAATTGATAATATTTTTATATAGTTTCGCCACCAAATTTATTTAAGATTTGATAAAAGGTGTCTGTTTTTCAAAAATTGAACCTAAATGTGATTTATCTGATGAAACGAACTTGAGTTCTTTGTCTATGTCCAGACACAAATCTTTCGGCAGAACTTGTTTTATCGTACTGTTATTTCCTTTTGCATCAATTTTCGTTACGATAACAGTATCATCATTGTTATAAGCATAATTTACCGTAGATAAAGGTTTATCAAGATTCCACGAAGCATAACGTGAACCGCTTACAGGCTTTCCGTCATCATACGAAACAATCCACAGACCGTCCGATTCATGTCCCTTTTCATAACGGGCAATTATTTTTGTTTCTCCGCTATTATCAATTACACGCATTTCCGAACCGCAAACTTCATATTTGCAGTTATCTCCGGGAATTGTAAGAATTTTCCCTCCGTCCTCTTTTACTCCCGTAATAGATGTGTTTTGGGGGAGTTTACCTTCCGCTATACTTCTTTCAAGATAATTAATTTCGTCAGCAGGAGTTCTGGAGGTATTTAAAGATGTATTTTTGGATAAATACAATAACGGTATTGCACTGTTTGCATTTCCGAGTAAATCCAGTATATACTTTCTTGTAGGCAATATTGCCGGTTTTGGAGGCTGAGGCGGTTCGTCTGTTTCGGTAACCGATTCCGATTTATCGGGGCTTTCGGGAATATATGTTTTTAATATTTCTTCAGCTTTATCTAAATATTCAGGTTTATTTATAACTTTTCTCTGCATGTTCGGAGTTTGTATTAATTGACTGAATACCCTATCATTAACCGACTTGGTTTCAATAATTGTTCCTGCCGGCATTTCAAACTCTTCTCCGTAGATTTTCATATTCCCGTCTTTGACAAATAATATGTACTTTATTTGCGAACCGTCATCAAAACTTATATCCTGCTGTTTATTTCCGTTATCAAGGTGTTTAAATCTGATTTGAAACGGTTTTCCTTTGTATGATGATGATATCGTATCTTCAGATACGGGAGTAAAGGTTAAATCCTTAAAATTCGGATTTTTATATGCGTTGTATTCAGGAAGAAGCTTTTCATAAGCATTGTCAAATTCTGCGGAAAGATTAATTTCAGCGACAAGTCTTTGTTCGTTTGAAGCATTATATTTTTCAATTGCTCTTTTGAGTTTATCTTCAGCCGTTCGGGGTTCCAAATCCGAATATTTAAAATGGTCCCCTGTTTTTGAGGCAGGCTCATCATTTTCAGATTTAGACGGTATTATATCTTTAATTTTATACATAAGTTTTTTTAAAACTGTTTTATCAGACGAAAGTTGGTCATCTTCTTTTTTAACCATAATTTTGTTTTCTCTCTTTTTATACTTCAAACACTAAATATATTATAAAAAATTTTATTATATGTAATTGATATGCTATGCAGGTATTGTTACAAAAATTAACAAACCTTTAGCCTGTATTTTGAAAAAATTTGTATGTATAAAAAAAAACCCTATCTGGAAGATAGAGTTCGGAATTCTTTTTACGTAATTCCTCGTGTAGAAGGTTAGTGTGTAGTAGGTAGTGTAAATTGTATGTCTCGTGTTTATTTAATTCGTTATTGCTTA
>JAGBOW010000010.1 GCA_017633675.1 bacterium
ATATGTTAGAAAATAATACATCAAAATATTTATTTTGATGTGTTTTTATGGTGTATTTTTTAAATTAAACGATAAGGTCCTATCGCCCTATCGCCTTATAGTCCTATCGCCATTTAAAATCGACTAACTAATATCTACTGATTTTATAAAAACCCTCCGTCACTTCGTGCCACCTCCCTTACAAGGGAGGCTTTTAGCTTTCTTATGCTCCTATGCTCTTATCCACCTATAATCCCTATCGCCACTTTAAACCGCCAGTCTAAAATCTACCCTCCGCTCACTTTTGATAACGACTTATTCGCTTATTCACTTATTAACTTATTGACTTTATATTAATTAACATGTAATGGATTTTCATTCTTTTTTTTTATAATATATCATTTAAGAAGGGATAATTATGGAATTAATTTTAGATATTTTATTTATTTATGTTGTAATATATTCGGTTTATTTCTTTGCATTAGCTATCAGAAATTTGAATGACAAACCTTTTAAAATTGAAAAAAGGTACTCGCAATATGATGTAAAAAATAATCTTGCGGTTGTAATTTATGCAAGAAACAACAAAATCACATTAGAAAATTTAATCAAAGAATTAAAAATGCAAGACTATCCGATAAATAATTTTTCGGTTTTTGCCATTTTAGATAACTGTACGGACGGTTCGGAGCAATTATTTGAAAAAGAGAATTTTATTCATCTTATAAATATAAAAGATGTCGGTACTGTCGGCAAAGACCAAGCCGTATCAATGTTAATCGAACGACTTTCCAAAGATGATACGATTGATTCCTACATATTTATAGATGCAGACAGAAGTATTCCTGCAAATTTTTTAACTACTGTTAATTCGGCACTCATTCATCACAATGCGTTGAGCGGTGAAACTCTTATTTTGACGGATAATCTTGGATTTGTTGACAAAATCAAAGCAGCTTATCAAAAATATCACATGAATTTCATGAGAAAAGCACGTTCACTGTTTGGATTAGCCGCAAGTGCTGATTCAGGTGTTTTTGTAATAAAAAAAGCACTTGTTGACAAAATAGGTTCCGTAGATTTTAAAGATGTTAATTCCGAATTAAAATACAGCTTGTTACTATCAAAAGTAAAATCACCTTGCACATATAACCCGAATATTCAGACTTATGCGGATACGGCAAATTATGAATTTAAAAAGCCAAGACTGTCTGCTCGTTTAAATCTGTTTAAAAATTGTTTCTCTCAAATTTGGAAGAAAAATTTTGTGTTTGCTGAACATACTATTTCATTATTAAACCCGAATATTTGGCTTGTTTTGATTATTTATGCGGTTATAATGAAACATTCATACAGATACTATTTCTTTGTAGATTTTAAGATTGTTTTATTAAGCTTTTTGCTGCTTGTTGCGGGTTTTGGTATAAGCCTGATAAATTCAAAATTAAAGTTTAAAGAAATTGCGCTTTTATCTCTGTACCCGATTTATTCGGTATGTCATATATTAAAGAATCTTCCGCCCGTAAGAATTTTAAAAAATAAAATTAAAAACAGGG
Organism: bacterium; assembly: GCA_017633675.1. Classification (GTDB taxonomy): domain Bacteria; phylum Cyanobacteriota; class Vampirovibrionia; order Gastranaerophilales; family Gastranaerophilaceae; genus Stercorousia. The sequence goes on from JAGBOW010000010.1 coordinate 1,536, forward strand.
AAGAATTATCGTCAGATACCGAAAAAATGATTATTGATGCATTTGTGGTTAATAATTCCGGCAGAGAACTGCCTTGCAAACTTGAATTTATATCGGAATCAGGTTTAGCCGTAGTTAAATTTATTTATAAAAAAAGAAAATTTATAACAGGCAGACATTTGAGAATGATTGATGCTTTGGAGGAAATTAAACAAAAACTATATGATTACGGATTTGTCTTAAAAATATGTTTCTGTTGTAAGTATTTTACTTCGGATAATGACGGTTCGACAAATATGCTGAAAGGTTTCTGTTCAAGCGATTATCCGAGCCCTTCAATAAAATCCGACAGACCAACACTTGTTTGGAATTCTTGTACGGATTTTGAACCTGTAAAAATCGAAGATGTTATTGAAGAGCAAGTTCAGAAGGTATAATTTCGTTTAACATATAAAACGAACCGCAAACTATTTTGAGTTTGTCTTTCGGAAGTTCATCAAGTGATTTAAATTCTTTTGACGGGAATTTACAGGCATTCCGTAATTCCTCAATCGTGCAAGAGTTTGAATGTTTAAAATGATAAAAATATATTTCATCACCTTTTGAAAACAAAACTTCCATCATCTTATTATAATCTTTGTTTTTTAAACAGCCGAAAATAAAACACCGTTCTTTGTTCGGATAATACAAATCAAGGCTTTCCCTCAAAGCCGCTGCACCGTTCGGGTTATGAGATCCATCAACAATTAAATCGGGTTTTATCGCCTGAAATCTGCAGGGGTGTTTAACTTCTTTCAAAGCCTCCTGAATTGTTTCTTCCGATATTTGCGGAAAAAGATACCTTACGGCAGATAGCGCAAGTGAAAGATTTTCCTTTTGGCAAGTTCCTTTTAAGGATAAATTTTTAGTATCTTCAAATGGTGCAACAAGAGTTAAAAGTGAATTACATTCATCAGCTTTGTCTTTAATTTCTTCATAACCTTCGCAGGTAAAAACAGGACAATCAGGTTTTATAATTCCCGCTTTTTCAAATGCAATTTCAGATTTAGTATTTCCAAGTCTTTCCGTATGATCTAAATCAATGTGAGTAATTATTGAACACAGGTTTGATTTAATAACATTTGTAGCATCGAATCGTCCTCCCAAACCCGTTTCCAAAACAACGACTTCAATATTATTATCCGCAAAATATTTGAACATAACAGAAGTTAAAATCTCAAATTCGGTCAAGTTAATATTATTTTTGTCAGCCAAATTGCAGATTGAGAAAATGTAGTTTGTGAAATCGGATTTTGAAATATTTGAGGGCGATAAGGCAATATGGCTATAAGGCGATAAGTCCTTATCAGGTGAATAAGCGAATAAGCGAATAGGCGAATAAGTCTTATCAGCAAGTTGTTCCCGTGAAATTTCTTCAATCTCCAACTTAGCCGCTTGGCTGCTTAGTTGCTTAGCTGCTTTAACCAGCCTGCCCGCTTGCCCCTCCGAGTCTAATATCCTTATTCTCTCCGTATAATCAAAAATATGCGGACTTGTGTACAAACCTGTTTTTATTCCGGCTTTTGCTAAAATCGTTGCAATAATTGTGCAGACAGAACCTTTTCCGTTAGTTCCCGCAACGTGAATACATTTCAATTTGTCCTGCGGATTGCCTAAAAATTCTAAAATATTTTCAATTCTGTCCAATCCCAATTCTATTCTGAATTTTTTCTGTGAAGTCAATAATTTTACCGCATCTTCATAAGTTTTCATAGCCTTAATATATCATAAAATTTTTGCATAATTTTAAAAAATGTGATAAAAGATATATATGAAAAAAAACGTAATCGCTTATTTGCACACACATTGGGACAGGGAATGGTACAGAGAATTTGAAGTTTTCAGACTAAGATTGTTGAGGGTTTTTGATAATGTTTTGGAACTTCTTGAACAAAATAAAATCCCGTCATTTTATTTTGACGGGCAGGTTTGTGCATTGTTGGATTATTTGGAATTAAGACCTGAAAAAGAAGAGCAGATAAGGCGGTTTATTAAGGAAAAACGACTTTTTATAGGGCCATTTTATACTCTCGTTGATGAATTTTTGACAGACGGAATTGTTTTCAGAAAAAACCTTGAAATAGGTTTGAAAATCGCAAGAGATTTCGGTTGTGAAGATTTTATCGGATATATGGCGGATACTTTCGGGCATAGCAAGAATGTTCCTTTAATTTTGAAAGAATTCGGTATTGACAAATGCGTTGTATGGAGAGGCTGTCCTGATGAAATTTCTGCGGATTTCAAATTTATGGGAATGAATTGCGTAAACCTCGTCAGGGGCTATTTTATGGACATATTTTCCAATAAGATGGCAATTGAGGAAAAAGCGAATTGTCTAAAAGATAATCTTGATAAAATTGCCGAAAAATCAGGGGATTATTTACTACTTCCAATCGGCGCAGATCATTTAGGTGTTGAAAATGATATCGCAGAACAAATTGAGAAAGTAAACAGTTTACTTACAGATTATGAAATTCAACTTTCTAATCCGTTTGAATATTTTAGCAAATGCCTCCCTTGTAAAAGGGAGGGGGACCACGAAGTGGTGGAAGGATTTTCCTTTGATTGGAATGATGAACTTCGTGATAACAGCAAAACATTTATTCTTCAGGGGGCATATTCCGCAAGGACAAAAATTAAGCAATATAATGTAAAAGCATCATACCTGTTAAATCAAGCGGATAAATTACAGCAAAAATACGGAAAAAAATATAATTCCGCTATTGAATATGCTTATAAATTACTCTTAAGAAATCAGGCACATGACGGGATTTGCGGGTGCTCTACCGATTTGGTTCACAGAGAAAATATTACAAGATATGAAAAAATTATACAAATCTCAAATACAATTATAGAAGAATTGAGAGTGGAACATAATTTCAAAACTCCTTTTATGCAGTCAAGCGAACTTTTACCGGAATACAAAATCGTCGATAAATATTATGGTGTTGAAAACTCACTATTGTATGATACGCAAAAAATCCCAGTTACAGAGGATTTTAAACAAATGTATACATTGCAGTATTCGCCTGCTGTTTCGGCAAATTTAAAAATAGATGTAATTGACGGTAAAATTTTGATTTCGAATGGTCAAAATAAAATTTGGGCTGAATTTGTAAGATATAAAGATGAAGGTGATACCTACAATTTCGGAGCAGTTGATGATGATGAGGGCGAAATCGCGCAAATTTATTCGTTTAAAAATAACATTATAAAAACAAGTTTTTTTGATGTAAAAGTCGAATTTGGTGATTTGATTAATTTCAAAATCAAATGGGAAAACAAATTAAAAAATCATTTATGGCAAGTAAGATTTAATTTTAAAAAGCCTGTAACAGAAACATTCTCAGAGGATATGAATACAGTTATACGGCGTGAATTTGACCCTGATTATGATATGCGAAAACATTTGCCAAAAACTAAAGGAATAGAAGTTAAGACAAATTTTGCACCAATGCAAAGATATGTCGGAACTCAGGGATTTGGTATTGTAACAAAAGGATTAACCGAATACGAAGTTAAGGGTAAATCGCTTTCCATAACAATTTTGAGAAGTGTCGGTGTAATATCCGACCCTCATAACCCTTCCCGTTCAACTCCCGCAGGCCCACCGATTGAAGTTCCCGAAGCTCAACAATTAGGACAAAATACGGCAGAATTTTCCGTAGCATTTTTTGAACCTGAAAACAGTCAAAAATATATTAATATTGTCTATCCGGAGTATTGTTAAAATAATTGAACTTACTTATTGATTTTTTTAGACTTAGGTATTAAAATTTAATTATAGGAGAAGGTTAATGTTAGTTTCATCAATTGCTCGTTTTGATGCCGTAAACACAATGAACAATGCAGCTTTTGCGTCTGTACAAAATTCAAACAATATGGTTTCTGCAGTAAAAAATGTCCATGCTTTCGGTGGTGATTACGAAAGCTTAAATGATTTAGACAACAGGCTGAGTTTGTCATTTTTAACCAATGCTCTTTCATACAAAATAGCCTTTTTGCAAGAAAAAATGTTTGCGAAAAAGCAAAAAGACGAATTTGAAAGAAACAGGATAAGCTATATCGCATAATGTAACAATTCGTTAATGTTTTAGCAAAAATTTTTCTTTACGGATTTAATATAATTCGTAAAGGAGAGTTAAATATGATTAACAAAGTAGGATATACGGATAACAGAACATCTTTTGGCGCATATTGGAAAGTCGATGAAAACCATTATTTAGATAAATTATATAATACAAGTATAATTGAACCAAAAATTATTAAATTGGCTGAAGATTTAAGATATAAGGCTCCAAAACATGAGTTAGAAATAACTAAATTAACAGAAGGCACTACATCAAGCATATTGGTAAAGAATAATGCTACAGGTTCTGTTGCTGAGTTTAGATCTCAATCATTAGGTCTGTTATTAAGAAATGCTCTTGAAAATTTGAACGACATGGCAAAAAATAAGGTTGCTTTTTGGAATGAAAATAAAAATTCATCAAGATTTTATAGACTTTTAACCGGACAAAAGGATAATTCCATTACTAAGATTTAAAAAGTTTTTTAACAAGCGGAACTGATGTAATCGCAGGTATTATAGACACTCCGAGCAGAACATTTGTAATGCCGAATTTTTCGGCAACAAATCCGAGTGCCGACATAACTATTGCAATTATCCCCCACGAAAATCCGTTTATAAACCCTGCAATTATGCTTTTGTATTCAGGCAGAACGTTTTGCGCCATAACCATTGTCAAAGGTGTTGCAAGCATTGTTACACAGCCCATTATTACAAATATTACGAGCGATAAAATCGGGTAATCTTTACAGGTTAATATAAATAAAATCATCATCGGCAAAGTCGATATCATAGAAATATAAAATACGTTTTTTGAGCCGATTAATTTTTCTGCTTTACTGCTTATAAGAGAACCGATTCCACCCGCAAAAATAAACAAAAACAATGCGACACCAATATATATAGGTCTGTGTCCTAAGTTTTTCCACAAAAACGGGAGCAAAATAAAACATGACGACTGAACCATGGTTTTAAGCATTGCGATAATGTTCAAAATGTTTAATTTATGATTTGTGAGAATTCGTCTGAAAGCTTCTCTGAAATGAATTTTTTCGGGAGCCTTTTCTATTGCGGAAATTTTCGGAACACATTTAAACATAACAAACGCCCAAAATATACCTATAACAGTCAGGCAGGGGATTTTATCCATTCCGAAAATTTGAGTAATTCCTCCGGACATAATCGGGCCAACCGAATATCCCAAAGTTCCCATCGCCATAAAAATTGAGATTGCTTTTCCTTTATCGAGTTTTTCCGAGAATTTTGAAGTTAGCCCTAAAGCCTGCGGATGAAAAAGACTGGAGCCGATACTTCCTGAAATTATGCATAAAATAAGTAGTGATATTTGATTTGTTACTCCCGTTAACGGAATAAAAAATGAGGATAATAAAAGCCCCCAGAAGATTAAAAATCTTTTGTAAGAGTTATCCGCAAAAAATCCGATTACGGGCTGTAAAAGAGATGAAAATATGTGAGAAACGGTGAGGATAACGGTTGCAATCGCCATAGATATACCTATTTTTACGGCAATAAATGGCATAATCGGGTTCAACATTCCCGTATAAATATCGTTTACAAAATGTCCGCCTGCAAGCCACGCTATCGCTCTCTTGTTTTGGGATAAATTTGTTTGCATAATATGATTTAAAATTAAATATTAAAAAAAATCAAGGCGATAATTACCACATATTTTGTGATAGAATTAGGCTTGGGTAGTACCACCAGCCTTTGCCCACACACGTATTTTACTAAGAAATCGGTGGCTAGAAGGAGGGTAACGCTATGATTGACAAAATAATAGTGCTACTATTTGTAGCAACGCTATTCATAGTAGCACTTAAGTTATTCAATCTATAGGGTACTAAGTCAAGCCTCAGAGAAGTTCCATTTCTTTGGGGCTTGCCCCTATATTTACATTATTTACTATAACCTTTATTTTGTCAAGTGTTATAATTATGTTTATACAGGTTTGCTTGATTGACGCCAAAGTTCAAAATATTCAGCCTCTTTGGGTGAACCTTCTTGACCGTTTAAGTATGGGGCACGTCCTCTAGCATCTAATTTTGTTGGAGTGCCAAATACACCGTTTTCTACAGGAATATACTCACAAATTTTACTTAAATCAGGCAGACGTTTTTCTGAAATTATACCTGCTAACTTGCCATCTTTATCGTAACCGTAAAAACAAGTATGGTCGCTCCAATTAACTATATCGTCCTGAGAATTTATCAAATCTCTTGACACATTTTTATACAACAATTTTCCTGATTTTTCGTCATATAAATGCATAAATTGTAGCTCATTATAACGAATACGCCTCATTGCATCATCATTTTCAAGCGGAAGGTCATTACGAAATCCGATATCATGATTTTCTATTGTTTTTCTTATACCAAATCGACTACTTGTTCGTTCACCTGTGTTTCTGTCAGTATTATAAAATTTCCGTCTGGTGCTTGTTTGTACGACATCTGGTAATAATTCACCTTTATCGTTAATTTTATATGCTTTTCTGACAATTTCTTTTCCGTCTTGTGAGGTCGTTTCAACAAACCTCGAAACAGGCTTGCCCTCTGCATTAAATATCAAGGTTTCTCTGATATTTTGACCGTTTATTGTGTGTATAAAATCTGCACGACATCTTGAACCGACCCGCTGAATTACTGGCTTAATTTCACCCGAAACTCCTTCAATACCCGCAAAAGGTTTATATCCATTGACAAAATTCGCTACATTTTCAGGGATAGGCTTTGCAATTTGTCCTGCGCCTTCTGCGACAGCTTGACTTGTACTCGCTGATGCCTGACTTGTTGCTGATGTTGACGGAATTTTACCCTTATAATGACCTTTTGTAAGCAAATATGTTCCTAAAACTGCTAAACCTGTCAAACCTAACCATAATAATTTTTCATTAGAAGAAGATTTTTGCTCGGTTTGAGCTTTTTCTGTATTTTGCGTATTAATTGGTTGAGTTTGCGTATTTATCTGAGGAACTTGCGCAATAGTTGTGTTTTGCGGAAGATTTACAGCACCCATAAACGGATAATTCATCCCGAAGTCGTAATAATACATAAGATTTTTCCCTTTCAAATTTTCCCTAACATATATTTAAAGTTTTTTATTTCTAAAAATTTGACAAAAAATTATCATATATTTACAAAAGTTAATATATAGCTATAATCATTTTATTTATTGACTTATACACATTTATTTTATTTACAATAAATAAATATAATTGTATATATAACAAAATACTGCCATAGAAAATTGTTTCGCAAAAAGTTAATCTATTGTTATGGAAAACTTTGAAGCAAAATGTTTGCAAACAACAGAGCATATTGCAGATAAAATTCTTTTATTGCGCAGGGCAAATAAATTAACACAAGAGGAATTTGCCGAAAAAATCGGGCTTGATGTAAGAACCGTTGCAAGAGCCGAAAGCGGAAAGCACAGACCTTCCGCCCTGACTATGGAAATTATAGCTTCCACTTTTAAAATTCCGGTAAGTTATTTTTTTGACGAATCAAAGTATAAATCAGATATAAATAAAACTGCATTGATATACGAAATTAACAATAAATTGAATGTGCTTTCAAAAAGCAGTCTCCAAAAAATTAACGATATTATTGATATAATTTAATCGGTGTATATAAACGATACCTTAGTGCCCTAGTGCCTTAATAACTTAGTGCCTTTAATAATTTTACTTCTTGCAAAATTTTTCAAACTTGATATATAATATTTGTATAAAAAGGAGTTTTGTATGTCGATTGATGATGCACTTGTTATGATTTTGGCAGGCGGTGAGGGGAAAAGACTTTATCCTCTTACAAAAGATAGGGCAAAACCTGCTGTTCCGTTCGGCGGAAGATACAGAATTATTGATTTTGTACTGAACAACTTTATCAATTCAGGATTTTTTAAGATAAAAGTATTAACCCAATACAAATCAGACTCCCTGAACAAGCACATCACAAGAGGCTGGGCGTTGTCGCCGTTTTTAAATCAGTATGTTGATTTAGCCCCCGCTCAGATGAGAACGGGTATGGACTGGTACAGAGGGACTGCTGATGCGATTTATCAGAACATCTTTCACATAACTGATGAAGACCCCGATTATGTCTGCATATTCGGAGGTGATCATATTTATAAAATGGATGTCTCTCAAATGCTTGATTTTCACAAAAATAAAAATGCTGATTTATCAATTTCGGCTATTCCTATTCCTATCGAGGAGGCAAGCGAATTCGGGATTATCGAAGTAGACAACAATTGGAAATTAACAAATTTTGTCGAAAAACCCCAATACAAACCGAAACCTATCCCCGGAAACCCGAACATGTGCCTTGCATCAATGGGAAATTATATTTTTAATAAAGATATTCTGCTTGATGCTCTTGAAAGAGATTTCAATATAAAAGAATCAAGCCACGATTTCGGTAAAAATGTCATTCCGATGCTTTTGAGTGAGGGCAAAGATATTTATATCTATAATTTTGCAGAAAATACTTTTGCGGGAATGTCAGACAGAGAAAAAGGTTACTGGAGAGATGTCGGAAGTATTGATGCATATTGGCAGGCAAATATGGATTTATTAGACTATGATCCCGAATTGAATTTGTATTCACAGGATTGGCCTTTGAGAACATTCAACTACAACTATCCGCCCGCAAAATTCATCTGGGAAGAAGGTGAACGTGTCGGTATGGCAACAAACTCTATGGTATCAGAAGGCTGTATCGTATCAGGCGCAGGGCTTTCAAGATGTATTTTGTCGCCAAAAGTCAAAGTAAACAGTTTCTCTCAGATTTCAGAAAGCATTTTGATGGAAAATGTCGAAGTCGGCAGATATTCAAAAATCAGACGCGCAATTATTGATAAGAATGTTGTAATTCCTCCGAATACAAGAATAGGCTTTGACAGAAATGAAGATGAAGCGAGAGGTTTCCACGTTTCATCAGGCGGTGTAACCGTCGTTCCGAAAGGTGCAAAGATTTAATTATATAGTTATAGGAATTTAGTATGAGTTTAAATATACGAAATGTTGCGTTGTCCATATTTTTGTCAATATTTTGCATGTTTTTCTTGTCGTTTATTGGTTTTATTTTTCATCTCAGTATAAATATACTTTATCCGATTTTTAGTTTTATTGCCGGATTAATTTTATTGTTGAAACTCACACAAAAACAGGATCATTTTAAAAAAAATTTGATTATATCAATTTCATTATGGATTTTTGTTATTATCTTTTCATTAATATTCGGATTAAAATTTATTGATTCATCCTGGGATGGCAGAGCTTATCATCAGACTTCCATTATATTACTGGGAAATGGATGGAATCCGATATATGATAATTTAGAAGATTTTGCCTCAAAATTTTACAATACCACTCATCTGCTACATTTAATGTGGGTTGAAAATTACCCTAAGTTTGTTGAAATAGTTCAAGCAAACATATATACAATATTTAAAAATGCAGAAATTACCAAAATGACAAATATTTTGATGATGTTTGTTCTGTGCGGTTACACGTATTATGTTCTTAGTAAGAAGTATTTTAAAAATATAAATAACTATTTAAAAATATTATTATCTATGGCAATAATTGCTAATCCTGTATATATAGCACAATTTATGACTTTTTATATTGATAGTTATGTTTATATGCTTTTTATGCTTATTTTGTTTTCTATTATTGATATTGAAACAAGTTATAAACAAAATTCTATCAGCTATATTATTTTGACTTTTAGCTCTATTTGTTTGGTTAATGTAAAATTGGGTGGTTTTTTATATTTATTGGTTACATTTTTAGTATATTTTATATATTTATTTATCTACAAAAAATATAATCTATTGCGTAAATTATCCCTTTCATTTGTAATAATAGCAATATTTACTGTATTATCGGGAATAAATCCTTATTTTACTAATATTAAACATGATAGACACCCGTTTTATCCTTTGGCAGGGAAAAATAAAATAGATATTATGACACCAAATACCCCTAAACAGTTTGTTGATAAGCCATATATTGTAAGTTATATAATTTCAACATTTGCTTGTACAGATAATTTTATAAACTCCATTGATAAAAAAATTTATATTAAGGTCCCATTTAAAATTTATAAAAAAGAAATTTATGCACTGGGAGATAGTGATACAAGAATTGCCGGCTTCGGAGTGCTTTGGAGCGGAATATTGTTGATGAGTTTAATTATTGCTCTTTTCATAAGATACCGTAATCAATATGATAAAAGATTATTTCTTTTGATTTTTACTATTTTATTTTTACTATTGTTAATAAACCCATATAGTTGGTGGGCAAGATATGCACCTCATTTGTGGGTTATACCAGTTTTTATTTGTCTTGCTACGTTAAAAACAAATACATCAAATATTAAAAATATTATTTCATCTCTAATATTGGTAATTATGCTTGCAAATACATCAATACAATTAAAGAGGGTATATTCAACCGAAAAACACTTCCGTAAATTTATTGAATTTGAAATGAATGCATTAAAAATTTCCAACAAAAAGTTTGAAATTTTTTCAATATCTGATTACTCGTTTGTTGAACATTTAAAACAAAATTCAATAAATTTTACATTTGTAGATGAAAATTATTTTAACGAATATAAAAATGAATTTAGGAGGATACCTACTAATATAGATACTATGTATTGGCGACTTAGGGATAATTAACATGTTCAAAAATATAACAAATTTATTAAAAATTAATCATTATTTTAAAAATACGGTAGTTTTTGTTCCTTTATTATTTTCTAAAAATTTTACCGACATTAAATTGTGCTTATTTTCATTAATTATATTTATTTCATTTTGTTTAATTTCTTCATCAGTGTACATATTAAATGATTTGATAGATGTAGAAAGTGATAAAAAGCATCCTATAAAGAAATATAGACCAATACCAAGCGGACAGATTTCCCTCAAATCAGCAATCTTCATATTAATAATACTATTTATATTAAGTACACTATCAGCTTTATTTGTAAATATTTATTGTGCATACACAATTTGGATATATTTTATACTTAACATTTTGTATTCACTATGGTTAAAAAAAATTCCTTTGATTGATGCATTATGTATTGCTATCGGTTTTATATTAAGAATATTATCAGGATGTTTTGCTATTTCTGTTTTGCCGTCCCCATTAGTAATATTAATGACTTTTTTCTTATCGAATTTTTTTACATTTACTAAAAGAAAACTGGAAATTGAATTAATAAACGACAGTTCGACAAGAAAATCTTTAAATGGTTTAAATGTAAATACAGTTAATCAATTTATTTTGATAAATGCGATATTATCAATATCTTTTTATATTACATATGTTTTAGATAAAACAACTATTGAAAAAGTTGGTAGTGAGTATTTATACTTGACTGTAATGCCATTTACATTAATTATTTACAGATTATTTATGCTTATTAATACGAAAAATAGTAGCGATGATCCAATTACTTATATTGAAAAAGATACAACATTGAAATACTTATTCTTATTTTATTTTATAATTTTTGTTTTAATATATACGGTGATAAAATAGTTGAATTTTGTATTAAATATAAACTTAACATTTGTTCATAAACTACGATATTTAGGCAATTCCGAACCTTGATTATCTTTAATTATTTGGGTGGAAATATGTCTATAAGAACAAGTGTAGTAAATTCTTATCATAACTTTCAGCAAAGGGTACTTAATATGTTCCCTAATTCCGAATATTCCAACCCGAATAGTGTTAAACACATAAAAAAGGTAGGAGAGAAAATTTCATCAGCTGAGCAGCGCCTTATTTTAGGTGCTTCCGCCCTTATATCTCAGCCGTTTATTGATTTCCATAACAGAGATGTTGATGAGGAAACAAGGAAAGTTTCTGTTTGCAGAACTATTGCTAAAATTATCGCCGGTACGACTACGGGATTTTTGATTAGAAAAGGTTGTATTAAAGCTATAAAAGAGTTTTCGCAAATTCCCGCAAAAGGTGTTCCGAAATATAAAACTATTTTCACCCCCAAAAATATAAATGACGCAAAATCTGATGCTTATGCTCAATACAGGAATGCTATGGGAACCGTTGTAGCTCTTGTTGTTATGATGATAACCAATTTTGCGATTGATGCGCCTCTGACCAAATTTTTAACAAACCTTTTGGTAAAAAAACAGGAGGATAAAAAATGAGTTTAGGCAGTTTATTCTCCAATTTTAAATCAACAATGTACAAAAACTACGGCGAACACCCCGGAAAAATGCTTGTTCATACAGGTGTTTTGGGGTGGATTTTGTCATCATTGGCGCAAGTTTCGGCTGTATTTTTTAATGATAAAATTTCAGCAAAAGAAAAAAGTTTTTTAATCCCTCAGGAAATCGCCGATGCAGGATTTAATATTGTATCTTTTTACTTAATTACCAGTTCATTCAAACAAATTGCTTCAAAACTTGTATCAACAGGAAAATTAACTACTAAACCGATTAAATCATTTTTAACAAAGAACGGTTACAACAAAAATATCGGAAAAGTCGATTTTAATATAGAAAAACTTTCTGATTTTAAAGATATTAAAAGCGAATACAGACCGTTTAAAAACGGAGTTGATGTAATAGCAAGTATTATAGGCTCAATTATATCTTGTAACATTGTAACACCGCTTTTGAGAAATAATTATGCTTCAAAACAACAGAAAAAAGCACTGGCAAAAATGAATTATCAGCAAAAACAATTACAGGCACCAAGAGGGATTTCAATCAATGATTACCAAAAAATGTCAGCAATGAAATATTCAAACGGTTCTTTAAAGGTGTAAAAATTTAAATAGTCCGGTAATCAAAAATATCACCGTTACAAAAAAAGCAGCAGCTAACTTATAAAAATAATGTTTATTTGCTTTTTGTTTATCAAAAATTTTATTTATTATATCCTTTGACAAATCCGACTTAAAATCAGTTTTTGTCTTTTCGTGCGCCAAATGAAGATTTTTTTTAAAAATATACATATCTTCCAGAACTTTTCTTGCTTTTGGGTTTTGAATAACATATTTTTTTATCTTAATATTCTCTGCATCACTAAGCTCATTATCAATATACGGCGATAAATTATTTAAAAAATTTTCATATTGTTCGTCTGTATAAGAATTTTCTTCCGGCACAATTTCTTCAATATTTTGAAAGAAATATTTTTCCCGACATTCAGGACAATTGTCCAAATGTTCTTCCACGTACTTTGTTAATAAATCAGTCAGACATCCTTCATTATAAAAATTTATCAATGCGGCAACCTGCCTGCAATTCAATTTATTCTTCATAATTTTCTCCTATATATAAACTTTTAAATCTTCTTGTAATTTTTCTCTTGCCCTTGCAATCCTGGATTTTACCGTTCCGATTGTTGAATTTGTTGCTGTAGCAATTTCTTCATAGCTCAAACCCTGAAACTCCCTCAGGACGATTGCTATTCTGAATTTATCGGGGAGTGAATGAATAGCGGATTTTATAATTGTTTCCAATTCAGAGGTTAAACATTTTTCGTTCGGTTTGCACTTGGTGTCGGGAATTTGAAATTTTATCTGTTTAATATCTTCTACCTCTTCGTCTAAAGATACTGTTTCGGGTTTTCTTTGTTTTTTTCTGAGTTCGTCAAAATAAAGATGAGTTACAATTTGATTTTGCCAGCTTTTGAAAAGTCTTGGATTTTTTAAACTTTGAATATTTTTTGCAATCCTCAATAATGCTTCCTGAGTTAAATCAAGCACATTTTCGCAATTATGGCAAAGGTATGCGAATGTCGCAAAGACATTCTTCTGTTCACGCTTTAAAAGTTCCTCAAGCGCTTTGTAATCGTTTTGCTGAGAAAGAATTATGACTTCCTCAAGCGGAATTTTTTTGTACGGAACATTAGACATACATTTATATATTAAAAAAATATTTATGCTAAATGTTCATACTTTACGGCATAGTCAGGGGGTTAGAATTTTTATCGGTGCGTTTTTAGAATAAGTAGTAATAATAATAATACGATTATGATTTAAATTTCAACCTAAATACACCATAAAAAAAACACATCAAAATAAATATTTTGATGTATTTTTTCTAACGTATACATTTTACAATACTTTTCACGATTTGTCCAGTCCTCAAAATGATGTATTTTTTAAATTTTGGGGTGGTGAAAACAGACACTATTCTTTGTTCTTCAGAATAATACACCATAATATTTATTATGGTGTATTTTTCAAAAGAAAGGAAAAAATTATGAAAAATTTGAAAACACTTGTAGAATCACAGTTCCCTCATATTAGTAGAGGGTTAGG
>JAGBOW010000117.1 GCA_017633675.1 bacterium
ACGTGGCGGAAAGGGTTGATTCTACTAGCTTACAGCTGCCCCCCCCCCCCGTTAACATTTCTTAACATTCTCATATTCAAAACTCCTTTCCTATCGTTGTTCATATGAATTTACTGATACAATTACTATTATAAACTATTTTTGAAATTTTGCAAGTGCATGTGCACCTCAGCATAAAATAAATAATATTGACAAAAAATTATAAATTTTATAAAATTGATATTAAGGGTAAGCCCATATTACCTTGCTTCCGACGGACAGTAAATCCGACAGACTAAGCGATGGAAGGGGGTGGTAAAGTTGATAATTGCAGTTAATACAAAAGAGTTAATATTACTCTTAATGATAATATTAACTCTTAAATCAAACTAAGGGGCTTTTAATGGGGCAAGCTGGAACTTGTCCCGCCCTTTAATTTATATTATTTACTATTTTTTATTATTTGTCAACCCTATAAAAGAGCGGTTTTTAAAAAACCGCTCTTGAATATATATTTGTATAAAATCCTTCTCTTTTTAAGTAAGATTTCGGAAAAATTTACACACTTGCAAGTTGTTTTGTTCTTTCAAGCTGCAACGTTCTTGTTGTGATATCGCAGACACTTGATGGTCCGAAATATTGGATTGCACCGGGGAACAAATATCTGTCATTCAATGCCCAATCTTCTCTGTTTTCTTCCAGTTGTTTGAAAACAGGGCCGTCAAGTTTTACCAATGCTTTTTGGATAACAGGTTTCATTTCGCCATGACGTTTTTCCATATTCATCATCATTGTTAAAGGAATTCCGCCTGCAACCCATTCTGATGCGGTAGCTGTCAGATTCCTTACTGATGATAAATAACCTGTCAAACCGAAGTTAATCAATGCAAATGCGTTGTAACCCAAAGAATAGCAATAATCTGCATCAAAGTTTGACGGGAATGCACATCTGCCTTCGTATCCGAAAAAGTGTGATTGTGCAGAGAATTTACCCGTATAGCTTCCTTCGGATTTCAATTCGTTCAATCTTGTTGAAATCATTTCAATCAACAATTTTTCTGTTTCGATTTTAGATACCTGAACGTTTCCGTGCGGATCTCTGTCTGCAAGAAGTTGTGCCTTAATCAATGCGGGAAGTGAATTATAAACACGCGCATTGTTGTCGTCCAATCTTCTTTCAACGATATCAAATTTTTCACGGGTAGAAGTTGCATTCAAGAAGCTCGGATCGGTTTCCAATTCTGCCATAATATCGTTTAAGTTAGAAATCATTGATTTCATTTCAGGGATAAATTCGATTAAACCTTCCGGAACTATTGCAATACCGAAGTTTTTACCCATATTTGCACGTTTAACGATAATATCTGTCATGTAATTTACGATTGATGATAAAGACATTTTTCTTTCTTCAACTTCCTCAGAAATCAAAGTGATATTCGGCTGAGTTTGTAAAGCAGCCTCTAAAGCAACATGAGAAGCACTTCTTCCCATGATTTTAATAAAATGCCAGTATTTTTTAGCTGAATTTGCATCACGCTGAATATTTCCGATTAATTCCGCATAAGTTTTTGTAGCGGTATCAAAACCGAAAGAAATTTCAATTTGTTCGTTTTTCAAGTCGCCGTCAATGGTTTTCGGACAACCAATAACCTGAATACCCGTATTATTTTTAACAAACCATTCAGCTAATAGTGCTGCGTTTGTATTTGAATCATCTCCTCCGATAATTACAACGGCAGAAATTCCTAATTTTTTACAAACCTTCAAAGATTCCTGGAATTGATCTTCTGTTTCAAGCTTGGTTCTGCCTGAACCTATAATATCAAAACCGCCGGTATTTCTGTATGCATTTATAAATTCGTCAGTAAATTCGACGTATTTACCGTCAATAATACCTGAAGGACCGCCTAAAAATCCGTATAATTTGTTATTTGGGTTAGCATTTTTCAAAGCGTCATAAAGTCCTGCAATAACGTTGTGCCCTCCCGGAGCTTGTCCGCCTGAAAGAATTACACCAACGTTCCTGACATTTGATACAGATGAAGAACCTGTAGATTTGAATGTTACAACGGGTTTTCCGTAAGTGTTTGAGAATAATGCTTTAATTTGTTCCTGATCTCTGACTGATTGTGTTGAAACACCTTCTGTCATTTCCAAAGAATTAATTCCGTTAGAAAAGCTTGAAGGAAGTTTCGGCTGATACTTTAATCTTTCGATTTGTAACGGTGAAAGTTTTTCCATAATTTCTTTCCTTATAATTAAGTAATACTAATAACAATAACATTCTACAATAAAAATATAAATTGAGTATAAAAAATTCATATTAAAATTTGTCAGAATTTTATAAATTACTTAAATTCAATTCTTTATTAATTTTATTAATATAACCTGTAATTTATAATGTCATCAATGTAGTCTTTACAATTTGTCTTGATTTTCAAATCATTTTCCAATACTCTTTTTATAACTTCAATTTCGTATGAAGAGAAACCACCTGATAACTGTCTGCGTTTATTAATTATATCCATTAAATCATCACTGCTTTTTATTGTTTTATCATCTATGGCTTTAGAAATATCCCTGCATACATCTAAGACATTATCAGGTTTTTGTCCTTCCAAAAGACTAATACATTTTTCATCTGTAAGAACATATGTATTAAAGTTTTCGTTTAAATAATCGTTAATACTTTGATCTGTCAGTATTCTTTGTCTTAATCTGTTTTGAATTGATGCTCTTTTATCAATACCATCTGCGTTATAGAGCATATCATCAATATCGGAAAGAGAAATCGGTTCGTTATTTGCTTGTTTTGTTCTAATCTGTTCAATTATATTATCAGAAACTATTACCTGATCATCAGATATTTTAAATTTTTCAGCAGTTCCTTTTATTCTGAGTTCTTCAGCAATAATATCAGGATGATATTTTGCCTTTAAGTCATTAAACAACTCAATGCCTCGATCAAACTTAAATTTGTTATAATCTATTAATTGTGATAAAGCAGTTGAGTTAAAATTATCGTAATTCATAGGATTTTCTTTTAAATATGCTTCATATTTATCTTTTATTTCTCCAATAGTAATCTCAAATTTTGTGGAATCACCATCAAAAAAACTACCGTATTTTTCTTTAAAATCTGCTATATCAGGATATTTTTCACAATATTCTTTTGCTTTCTGTATATCTGCATTCCGTTTTGCTTTTGCATCAGTATCAACTTTTGTTTCGTTATCACCTTTTACCTCACCAACTTCTTGTGCAGGTTTTGTTTTTGTTTCGGGATTTAATCCAATATCTGCATCATTCAATTTTTCACTTGTTTTTGCAGGTTTAGACAATTTGAAATTATCTATAAAAAGTTCTTCAAGATCAGGTTGTTTTCCGGCAGATTTCTTAAAGAACGGAATAAATTCTTCCCAATTGTCATCTAAACTCATACAATCAAAAACGTAGTTCTTCAAATCATCTGCTTTAACACCTGTACCCTTAACTGTATCATTAATAATATCATCTAAAAGTTCTTTACCGATTTTTTCACCATTAGAAACACGTTCACCTATAGTAACTAAAACCTTTCGTATTGCAGTCTGTCCTGAATCGGAAAAATGTTTTGACAAAACTTTTTCTATATTTGGTGAAATCATATTTTTTTCTATATTTGAGT
Source organism: bacterium (assembly GCA_017633675.1). Classification (GTDB taxonomy): domain Bacteria; phylum Cyanobacteriota; class Vampirovibrionia; order Gastranaerophilales; family Gastranaerophilaceae; genus Stercorousia. The sequence continues at coordinate 3,647 of JAGBOW010000117.1, forward strand.
TTCTGCCGGTTGAAACTGCGCTTGACGAATCCGCACTCCGCTGAACTGTCGATGTGCTGTCAGAAGCCGTTTCTGCAGGTTTGGCAGTACTAACTTCCTCAGGATTTGACGATATTTGTTGTTTGAAATCTTCAACACGTTTTCTAAAACTTTTGTCGTTTGTAAGACTTCCTATAATGGGTTTGTTTGTATCTTTTGTTTTTTGTTTATTGTATTTTAGTCCATACTCTATAATAGACCATTTTCGAATATTATTTTCTTTGTCCTTAGCTACAAGTCTTTTTAATGCTGATTCTACCTGTCCTTTTAAATGCTTATCTTTACCTTCTAATAATTTATTAAACATCCATTCTGAAGGATCAGCCCCATTTTTTATTTCTTCACAAATTTTATTGAGAACATTTTCTACTTCATCGTGCATTTCTAAACCGGATATAGCAGCACGTTCTTGTTCCGATATGTAAGATTGTGCCGGAGTATCATGTATAATAGCATTTGCCAAATCCTGTGATGACTTGGGAGTTGTAGTATTATTTGAACTGTTTTCTACGCCACTACTCATAGTATCTTTCTTTGTATTTAATACAACTGCATTATATCCGCCATTTCCGTCAGGAATGCGTGCAACTGACACATCAATAGTTGTTGTCCCGTCAGCATTTTGCAATATTGGAAATTCATACTCAACACCATCCACGGTCATTTTATGATAACCGGCTATATCGGGGTGAGAATTTTGATGTGTTGTTTTTGCAGATTTTGGTGCATTATTACCACCTTTTACATGCGAAAGTCTTGAGATAATCAAACCTGATGCAAAATCTATAAACGCATCTGTTTTTCCGTATTCTCCTCCCGTCATGCTTACAACTCCGAATGAACCTGCCGCATTAATAATTTCTTCCGCAATTTCAGTTGCAAGTTTTCTATCTGCGATTCCGAATGTCTGCATTAATTTCGGAGCGAGAATGCTTGATGAAGCTCCGACTCCGGCAAACGACATATTCATCAAAGCTTTTTTAGCTGCATCTTTAACGGATTTACCGTTACTTAAGTCAACTGCAGCGGTTGCAACACCGGCATTCACCATCTGACCTGCAACCTGACCGGTTTTACCGAGTTTTGAAGCTCCTTGTCCAACTTGTTGTACCTTTCCTAATGTTTTTTCAGCCTCTGCTGCATATCTTGCAACTTTAACGGCTCTTGAACCCCAACGTCCTGCACTTGCCGCCAATCTTCCCATCGCCAACTGACCTAATCCAGGTACAAATTGAAGTGCTATTGTACCAATAATTTCCGCAGCACCTTCCGTAACCATTTCGGTTATTACCATATTTTCATTAAACTGAGCCACATCTTTACCGATATCATCTCCTAATACGTTTTTAGTAATCAGTTCAACATCTTCACCCATTTGTTCAATTGTTTTGCCGTTTCTTAAACTATCTAAATTTTGGGTGGAATTAGCTTTGATATCATTAAAAAATCGCACAAGCATTTTACTCTTTTGTGCACTTGATGAAATATCTTCGTTGTCAGTATTATATGCATTAATAATTTCTTTGATTGTACTTCTATCGTAACCGAATCTGTGTACCAGTATATTCTCCAATACGGTATAAGAATTTTCATTTTGAATTGCCTCATCACAGGTTTTGATTGTTTGATTTAAATTTACAGCTAACATATAATCGCCCTGAGCCTTATTCATAGCGGCAATTTTTTGAGCATCAAAATCTAATCCTGTTCCCGGAATTTTTTTGCCGTCAGGTGTAGTTAATCCTTCTTTATAAATTTTACAAAATTCTTCTTCGCTTTTTGAATTTACAAGAGCCTGTACAAATTCTTTACGGTTTCCGAATTTCTTGTTTAAATCTTCAATAGTATTACAACCGAACCAACCGCATATCGTATCTCCTGCTTTTGCACACCAACCGTCTTTTTCACGTGCCTGATTGTATTCTCTTGCGGCTGCATTATGATCTTCCGTTGCCATTCCTTTAACTTGCTCTATTGCATCTTCTTTTGAAATATTTCCGCCGTCTTTCATTTTGGCTACAATAGCCCCGCGTAAAGAATCCATTGCTTTTTCCATATCTTTTGGATTAGTAGCCCTCACAGAACCGTATCCTGATTTGTATTCCCTGTCATAAGAAGCCCAAAAATCATTATTGGCTTTTTGAATTTCATCTTGAGAAACACCTGCATTTTTTGCAGCTTCCGATAACTTACGCATAATTGTCTTTAAAACATTTTTCTGCGAATCACTTCCGCTTGCCATTTTTACACCCGTAACGGTAGCTATAATTGATGTATGCTTATGTTTATGTTTTTCATATTCGTCTAAAAAATCCATTATATGTGCGGAATCAACCTGTGTATCCAAGAGTTTTTGCATTTTTTTCGTACAGTTTGTACCAACATTATCGTCATATGCCTTCCAAAATTCTTCGGCTGCTTTTAATGCTTTTTCTCTTGCAATTTGTTCGGCACTCTTTTTAGGTGCACTATTAGAAGTATTATTATTTCTGCCAAATTGAATTATAGGAAAATCACTATTGGTATTATTACTGAAATAATTTGGAATAGTACCTGAACCTTCTCTTTTTACTACATAATTATTATTCGGTATATTATTTGACATTATTTCTCCACGAAAATACTACAGATAACTTAACGGCATTTTTATAAAAAAACTTTAGTTTGATTTAAAAAAACTTTACAAAGACAAAAATTATTTTTAGGTTATAATGACACTTATGAATATGACAGATAAAAGTGCCGAAATATCGCAAATTGTCAAACAGGTTGGTTTGAAACATGTAGCAATAATTATGGACGGAAACAGAAGATGGGCTAAAAATAAAGGTTTGCCTTCCGCCATGGGACATAAAAAAGGTGTAGATGCTTTAAAATCAACTCTCAGAGCTTGTAACGATTTCGGTATAAAATATTTAACCGTTTATGCATTTTCTACGGAAAACTGGAACAGACAAAAAGAAGAAGTTGATTTTCTGATGGAACTTCTTGCACTAACTTTGACAAACGAACTTGCCGAAATGCATAAAGAAGGTGTCGTTATAAATTTTATCGGAGATATAACAAAATTAAGCAAAAAATTGCAAAAGATTTTAAATAATTCCGTAGAAACCACAAAAAACAATACGGGTGTACATCTTCAAATTGCATTCAATTACGGCGCAAGAGATGAAATTGTTCATGCGGTGAAAAAGATTGCGGAAAAAGGTTTGAAACCTGAAGAAATTACGGAAGATGTAATCTCTCAAAATCTTTATACATCAGATATTCCCGACCCTGATTTGTTAATCAGAACAGGCGGAGAATTGAGGGTTTCAAACTATCTTTTATGGCAGATTGCATATTCGGAAATTCTTGTAGTTAATGAATTTTGGCCTGAATTCGGACGTGATAATCTTGCAAATGCAGTAAAAGAATTTCAAAAAAGACAGAGAAGATTTGGAGCATAATGTTCCCTCCCTTAGGGGAAGGGTCAGGGAGAGGTTGAAACATGAAAAGAATAGTATTTGCCACAGGAAACCTTCATAAATTACAGGAATTAAATCAGATTGCAGGAAATTGCGGGATTGAATTTGTTCTTCCGCCCAAAAATTTTAATCCGATTGAAAACGGAAAAACTTTTGAAGAAAATTCTTATATAAAAGCCTCAGAAGCAGCCAGATTAAGCGGAATGACAGCTCTGGCTGATGATTCAGGATTATGTGTAGAAGTTTTAAATGGTGCTCCGGGAATTTATTCGGCAAGATATGCCGAAACCCAACAAAAAAAAATTGATAAATTACTCAATGAATTAAAGGAACAAACCAACCGAAAAGCAAAATTTGTTTGCGCAATGACACTTGTTTCACCTGACGGTAAAATTATTTTTCAAACAACAGGCGAATGCTATGGAATTATTACGGAAAAACAAGCGGGAACAAACGGTTTTGGCTATGACCCGATATTCAGACCTGACGGATTTGATATAAATATTGCCGAAATGTCAGATGAAGAAAAAAATGCAATTTCTCACAGAGGTAATGCGTTGAGAAAAGTTCTGGAATTTTTAAAAAATTCTCAATAGCCTGAAGGCTTAGTCCCTTTTCAATCATTGACATACCGTTTCTTTAATAATAAAATTTTTATCAGAAAAGATTAGGGAGAGAAAATGAAGAAAAATATTATCATAATTATTTGTATAATTATTGCTGCAATAGTTTTTAGGTTTATATTTTCCGCAGCCGGTAATTATATTCAAAATCAAAACAGAAAAAAACAACCTGCCCCTGCAGTTTCTTTGCATGAAGTCGGTGAAGAAAGTATTATAAGAAGTTTTGAAGCACCCGGCAGAGTTGTATCTAAATACAGAGTTGATGTTTTGGCTCGTATTTCGGGATATTTGTTGAAAAGTTACTTCAAAGAAGGTGATATGGTAAGAGAAGGTCAAATTCTTTTCCAAATTGAACCTGAAGAATATTCAAATGCAGTAAATTCGGCTGCGGCAAATGTCAAAAATTTAAAAGCTCAATTAGATTATGCGGAAAAACAATTAGCTCGTGCAAGTGAACTTGTAAAAAAAGACTATATTGCAAAAGCTCAATATGACCAAATATTATCCCAAAGAGATTCTCTAAGGGCACAGCTTGCCTCTGCACAAACTCAATACAATGATGCTAACAGAAATTTAGGTTATACAAACGTAAAATCGCCTGTTAACGGAAAAGTAGGTATCATAAACGTTACTGTCGGGAATTATGTAACTCCGTCATCAGGTGCTTTAACAACAATTAACAGCACAGATCCGATTTATGTTACTTTCCCGCTTGATTCAAAAGATTTTCAGGCAATAGCAAATTCGGATAAAGAACAAAATACAAACAGAAAAGTTGAACTTATTTTATCAAACGGTAAAAAATACGAATTTGACGGAATACAGGATTTTCAGGACAACAAAGTTGACATTTCAACCGGTACGGTTACATTAAGAGCAACTTTTAAAAATCCGAATGACGAACTTATTCATGGTGAATTTGCAACAGTAAAACTCTTTGCAAACAAACCGTCAAACGTTCCTGTAGTTCCCGTTACGACTGTATTGGAAAATCAGGCGGGAAAATATGTCTACAAAATTGATGAAAATAATCTTCCTCAATTAACTTACATAAAAGTCGGAGAACAAAAGGGAGATAACTGGATTGTAACAGAAGGTGTTCAAAAGGGAGATAAAATAGTTATTGAAGGAATACAAAAAGTTATACCGGGAAAACCGGTTACAATTGTTTCTTCCGAAGAAATGAAGAAAATTAAAACAGAAAGTGTTACTGAAAATAAGAAAAGTGAGTAGTGAGTGGTGAGTGGTGAGTAGTTCTTTACAGTATGTTATTTTGTAATATGTTTTTAAGACTGCTTTATGATAAGAACCTTTCACTACTCACTTAAAAAAGGAAATCCACATGTCCAAAGATAATAATCAGGGAAATCTATTTATAAAACGACCGAAATTGGCTATTGTAATATCTCTTGCAATTATGCTTGCTGGGATATTGATGATGACACAATTGCCATTAGAGGAATATCCCTCAATCACCCCTCCGCAGGTTGTTGTATCAGCGACTTATGCGGGAGCAAGCTCTGACGTTATAGCGGATACTATCGCAGCACCCGTTGAGGCTCAGTTAAACGGGGTTGAAAATATGATATATATGACATCAACCTCCCAAAACGGTTCGTATCAATTAACTATATATTTCGAAGTCGGAACAAATCCCGATATGGCGGTAGTTAACGTTCAAAACAGATTACAATTGGTAACCCCCCGACTGCCCGAAGAAGTTAAAAGATACGGTATGACGGTTCAAAAATCTACAGGCGGGCCGGGAATTATGATGATTGCGATAAATTCCCCCACTAATACTTATGATTCTTTGTATGTTGCAAACTACGCTTCAATATTTATTAAAGACGAACTTGCACGTGTAAAAGGTGTAAGTAAAGTTCAGGTTTTCGGCTCATCTGATTATGCAATGAGAATTTGGCTTGATGCGGATAAAATGGCAAATTTGGGCGTAACGGTTGAAGAAGTTTCGGCTGCAATAAGGGCGCAAAACTCTCAGGTTCCGACAGGTGATTTGGGTGATGAACCGATGGATATTCCTCAAATGCTCAAATTAACAATGAGAACAAAAGGAAGATTGAAAGATGCAAAACAGTTTGAGGAAATTGTTATCCGTTCAAAACCTGACGGGTCGCAAATTAAAATAAAAGACGTTGCAAAAACCGAACTTGGTGCGGAAAGTTACGCATTCTTCTCACGTATAGGAGGAAAAGATTCTGCCGTAATTTCGATTACGCAATTACCTGAAGCTAATGCTATTGACCTTTCTGACAGATTAAGAAAAAAAATGGCGGAATTGAGTAAAAATTTCCCTCAAGGTATTGAATATAATATTGAAAACGACCAGACAGATTTCGTAAGAGAGTCAATCCATGAGGTTATTACGGCAATTGGACTTGCTGTATTATTGGTAGGTATTGTAACTTATCTGTTCTTGGGAACGGGAAGGGCTGCATTGATACCGTTTGCGGCAATTCCTGTTTCATTAATCGGTGTTTTTGCGTTTATGAATTTATTGGGATTTTCAATAAACCTTTTGATTTTGTTTGGTTTGGTTTTAGCGGTCGGGTTGGTAGTTGATGATGCGATTGTTGTACTGGAAAACACTCAAAGGCATATTCAGGAGGGAAAAAATCCTAAAGATTCAGCGGAAATTACCATGAAAGAGGTATTCAGCGCGGTTTTGGCAACATCTCTTGTTCTTATGGCGGTATTTGTTCCCGTATCTTTTATGACAGGCATTACGGGACAGATGTTCAGGCAGTTTGCATTGTGTATAGCATCAGCTATAGGGCTTTCAACACTTGTTGCCTTGACTCTTTCACCTGCTTTGTGTGCAATGATTTTGAAAAACGGTTCTGAAAAAGCGGATTTTGAATTTATCCAGAAATTTGACGATTGGTTCAATAAAATAAGAGATAAATATGTTGAAAGCGTAAAAGTATTTATAAATTCACCAAAGCTTGTGATTTCAATATATGCGGGAATGTTAATTCTTATAGGATTAATGTTTTTTATAATTCCGAAAGGTTTTCTGCCCCAAGAGGACAGAGGTGCCATATTTATACAATTGCAACTTCCTGACGGTTCTACGGCATCAAGAACAAATATGATTGCAAATGAAGTTGAACAGAGGGTTTTGAAGATTGACGGCGTAAAAACAACCATTAATCTGGTTGGTTTTGCAGGTGAAAATACTGCATTTGTAATTGCAAGATTAAATGATTGGTCAAAACGTAAAAGTAAAAATCTTGCATTTGATACAATTATCGGAAAAATTAAAAAAGAGTTTCAAAATTATCCTTCCGCAACGGTTGCAATTTTTTCTCCGCCCGCAATTTCAGGTCTGGGTATGTTCGGAGGTTTTGAATATCAGCTTTTGGATAAAGGCGACAGAAGTTCGGAAGAACTGTATAATGAAGCGGTTAAACTTATTGCGGAAGCAAATAAAAGTCCGTATTTCCAGATGGTTTATACATCATACACTGCAAGCATGCCTCAATTGATGATTGACCTTGATACTTCCAAGACTCTTGCGCAAGGGGTTGATATAGATTCTGTTTTTAATGCAATTGCGGCATATTTCGGAAGGGCATACGTAAACGATTTCAATAAATACGGTCGTGTTTATCGTGTATTCTTGCAGGCGCAACCTGCTTTCAGGGAAAATTATACGGATCTGGACAAAATATATGTTAAAAATAATAATGGTATGATGGTGCCTTTATCAGCCATAATGAAGAAAAAATTTATGGTAGGGCCTTACAGTTTGACAAGATTCAACATGTATCCTGCGATTACTATTAACGGTCAGGCGCGTCCCGGTGTAAGTTCCGGTCAGGCAATGGAAGAGATGGAAAGAATTTCCGAAAGAGTTTTGCCTAAAGATATGGGATATAACTGGTCGGGAAGTTCTTTGCAGGAAAAAGAATCAAGCGGACAAATTATACCGATTTTGGGAATGTCTTTGGTATTTATATATTTATTCCTTGTCGGTTTGTATGAAAGCTGGATGTTACCTTTTGCGGTTATGTTGATTTCTCCGGTTGCATTAGTCGGAGCACTGTTATTCCAGTATATTTTCGGGTATTCGTTAGATTTATATTCGGAAATCGGTCTTGTAATGCTTATCGGTTTATCCACAAAACAGGCTATTTTGATTATTGAATTTGCAAAAGAGGCGCATGAAAACGGTATGGGAATAAGAGAGGCAGCAATAGAGGCGGCACGATTGAGGTTCAGAGCCGTAATGATGACAAATATTGCATTTATTTTAGGTTTGTTACCTCTTGTATTTGCAAAAGGTGCAGGGGCAGCAAGCAGACATTCGGTTGGTATGACTGTATTCGGCGGTATGATTGCCGTTGCGTTTATCGGAACTTTCCTTGTTCCCGCATTCTTTGTTTTGATTGAAGAAATGAAAATAAAATTTGCCAAAAATATTAAAAAATTAGGAAAAAATAATGATTAAAAAAATAATAATTTTATCAATGATAATAAGTTTAACAGGGTTGACTGCTTTTGCCGAAGAAATAGGCAATACGGTAAATGAAACCGAATTTCCCGCATCAGATAATGTTTTACCCAAAACTTCCGATAAAGCCGATTTTATAATAGAAGGTTCGGTTGAAAAAAATATTGATATGACACTCGATAAATGTATCGAACTTGCACTCGGCAATAACCCTCAAATAAATGCTGCGTTTCATGATATTCTGGCATCAGACAGCAGAATTAAGCAGGTTTGGTCAAATTATTTTCCGCAGTTTAATTGGCAAACAGGCTATACAAAAATGCGTCAATTACAATTGTCAGACGCTTTGGGGGAAAATTTAACATTTAATTACTATTTGTTAGGTCAAATAACTTTACAACAAATGCTTTATGACTTTGGAGTAACCCAAAATCAGGCAACAATAAGACGTTTAGATTACGAAGCATACAAAACAACTCTTTCCGCAACAATTAATAACGTAATATACGAAACAAAAGATGCTTATTACAACCTTTTATACGCATTTGAAAATAAAAGGGTTGCTGAGGATACGGTTAATAAATTTGAGCTTTTTTATGATCAGGCAAAAGCTTTTTATGAAATCGGTATGAACCCGAAAGTTGACGTTACGATTGCGGAAGTAAATCTGAGCCATGCCAAATTACAGCTTATTCAGGCAGATAATGCAGTAAATCTTGCTGTTGCAAGATTAAACAATGTAATGGGTGTTCCGTTTATCGACAGATATAATGTCGTTGAAAGATTGAAATATTTACCCGTTGACATCACATTTAATAATTCAATTGAAACCGCAAGAGAGGCAAGACCCGAACTGAAACTTGCGGAATTGAAAGTTGAAAGCGCAAAACAAACACTAAAACTTGCCAAAAAATCTTATTTCCCGACACTTTCAATTGAAGGACAATATATGGTCGGCGGTAGTTCACCGACATCAAACTACGGTTACAATTTGGGAGGATATCTTAACTTTCCGACCATTAACGGAATGTTAATAAAGAATGAAATTCAAGAAGCAAGATATCTTTATGACAAAGAAATTGCGAATGCCAAAAACACCCAAAACAAAATTTATTTGGAAATTCAGAATGCTTATTTAAAACTTGAGGAAAAGAAAAACCAGATACCCGTTGCAATGTTGAATGTAAAACAATCAAAAGAGAATTATGAACTGTCTTTTGGAAGATATAAAGTCGGAGAGGCAAGTCCGACCGAACTTAAAGATGCTCAAATAAATTATCAGCAGGCACAACTGAGCTATTACAGTGCATTGTATCAATACAATTCCGCAAAAGCCGAACTTGAAAAAGCAATCGGTAAAAATATAATCTCAAAAGCTGATGATATAATTGAGCTGGGCGAATAATTTAATAATATTGACAATTTTATTCGGCTTGTTATAATAATTATCAGGCAAGCCAAAAATACAGGCAAAAGATTTTGACTAAACATTTCAGCTAACTGAAAGGAGGTTAAAATGTTAGTTGAAATCAACGAAAAAGAGCTAATACTCTTAATAGCATTAGCTCTAACCCTAAAATCCTTGTTTTAACAAGGTACGGGCTTGGGTAGCTTCCTTACCCTTGCCTGTATTTTTATTATAACTCATTTTTATTAAATTTTCAATACTATGTTGATATTTATTAAAATAAATGTGGTTTTAGTCTGTTTGTGCTAAAATTATTGCAGGGAGAAATTAAACTATGTCAACTATAATAATGATTTTACTCATAAGTATTTTAATCTTGGTTCATGAAGCGGGACATTTTTATTCTGCAAGATTATTCAGGATAAAAGTTGACAAATTTGGTATAGGACTTCCGATTGGCCCTACTCTTTGGGAGAAAAAAGTCGGAGATATTACATTAATAGTCCATGCATTTTTGTTTGGCGGATATGTTTCATTTCCTGATGATGACAAAGAATCTGATGTACCGTTAGATTCTAAAGACAGATTGATGAACCGTCCGATTTGGCAAAGAGCAGTTGTTTTTTCAGCCGGTGTTGCGGCAAATGTCATCTGTGCTTTTGTGTTGGTAATTTTGACTGCATTTCTTTGGCACAACATACCGTCAGGACAGTTTAATACTTTTGTAAATGATTTTATAGCCGATAAAGGAATAAATGTTCAACAATCCGGTATGCAAAAAGGTGATAAGATTTGGGAAATTAACGGTTCGGAAATAAATACAAAATACGGAGTGTATTTGTATGCAAATTACAGTGCATCTTTTGACGGAAAAACCTCCTCAAATTTAGTTGAACAAAATTTCGAACAATTAAAAAAAGTCAATCAGGCATTCACAAGAGATGAGATTATTCCGGAAGGTTTGATTATAAAAATTCCCCAAACAAAGAAAGAAGAAAAAGTTGTATTGGATAAGAATGTTTTGGGTGCAACAGCCTTGTATAAATCACCGGATAATGAAAAACTTTCGGAAAATCAAATAAAATTAAGAGATAAAGTAAAAGACAAAAGTTTTATTGAATCTGACGGAACTTTTTCTTTAAATGATTTGGCCTTTGCAGTTTCGGATACGGAAAAACCACTGGATATAAAAGTTGAAAGAAACGGTGAAATTGTACAATTAAAAACAATTTATTCGGATAAAGAAGGACTTATCGGTATAAAACCCGACACAAAAGAAGTTTTAATTCCGATAAAAGGTATCGGTTCTGCATTTTCGGCAAGTTGGACTTATCTTTATAATGAAACAAAATCAATGATATTGGTATTAGGACAATTGTTTACAGGAAAAATCCCTTTAAAAAATATGCATGGTGTTGTTCTTATTACAAAAATAGGCGGAGATATAATCAGTCATGACGGAATTTTTTACGGAATACTTTTAACCGCAGTTATATCAATGAACCTTGCAATATTAAATATCCTGCCTATTCCTGCATTAGACGGCGGACATTTATTGTTTTTATGTGCCGAAAAAATAATCGGTAAACCGGTCAATGAAGAAATTGCAAATAAAATAATGAATGTATTTTTCTTCCTGTTAATTTTGTTACTGATTTTTGTCTTATTTAACGATATTTATGTATTAGTTCAACCGTTGTTTAATAAAGGATAAAATATATTAAAACCAATCAATTAAGGGTTTTTTGTCACCAAAATGTAAATGAAAATTTTCTTCTATATTTTCGCTTGTCAAAAATTTGTAGCTTACATTAAATGCCAAAGGTTCAGGAAGATTTTTTCCGAGTTTTTTATATTTTTCGGTAGAAATTATTTTTGTATCGGGTTCTACAACATTAGAATAATTTAATCCTTCAAAAGCACAGAAAGGAATTTTTGATAATCCGTCAGGATTTATTGACATAAGACCGAAACTTCTGCAAATTATCCCGCGAAATTCATAAACCGAACATTCTTGATTAATCAAAAACGGACATTCGTAACAAAATTCACCATTTGATTTTTCTTTTTCTTGTTTAATTTTCTTGACTTTTAACAGGATTTCTTCTCTGGTTTCAGGCGGAAGTTTCGTGAAACCAATCATAATAAAATCATATTCAAGTCTTGAAAACGGATATTCGCCGTTTTCACAGCATTTGGAACAACCTTTCCTGCAAAAAATATAAGGGGATTGTTTCTCAAAAAATCCGTTAAGTTTGTTGGTTAAATAAGACAAGTATAAAAGATAATCAGCGAGTTTTGTATTTTCCGGCATCAATTTCCTCAATCAATTTTTGGTATTCGGGATTATTTGAACCTTTTGCATAACGGGATAATCTGCGTTTTGCAATTGTTTTCATAAATTCTTTTTTTGACGGATTTCCGTTTTCTACAAAGAACAACATTGCCTGTTTCCTATGTTCAAACAATTCATCTTCAGGTTTTTTCGCTAAAACATCACCAAAAGTTTCCGGTCTGGTTTTTCTGTCCCATTCATAAAACGGTGTTTTTAAGAAACAGAATTTTTCAACATAAGACATAATACAAGGAGTCCAAGAAACATCTTCATATCTCATACCCTTACCTAAAGGATGTTCTTTAACAATTGATGCTTTGTATAATTTATTCCAAATAGCGCAATTATAATACCCGGGGGTATACATAATTTCTAAATATTTGTCTATATCGTAAGGTACATCTTCCATAAACGGCAGATTACAGTGAATTGTATAGCCTTTATCGGTAATTCTGTAAAGCGGCGCAATTGCAACATCACAATTATTCTTTTCTGCAGAATTGTAAAGACTTGATATCATATCGGGACGAATTAAATCATCATTATCCATAAACGCAATATATTTACCGTTTGCGTGTTCTATCCCTACGTTTCTTGTATCTGCAACACCACCGTTTTCTTTTTGAAGTGATACAACATTTTCATAATTTTTATCATACCAGTCAATGATTTTTTGAGTATCATCAGTGCTTCCGTCATTTACTATAACAATTTCAAGGTTTTGGAAATCCGAAGCAAGAGCACTGTCAATACTTCTTGCAATATAATCCTTTGCGTTATATGCAGGTATAATCAATGAAACATCAGGTTTTTCATATTTTCTTATACTTAATATTGCCGGTTCAGATTCCGCTGTAATAAATCTGCCGTCAGGTGTATTTAAAAATGCCTTTACGATAAATTTTGTACTTCCTTTAAAATCGGTTATTTCAAAATAATGCCTGAGCCTGTCATTTGTTTCAAATATCGGCATATCACTGTTTTCAGGATAAACCAAAAATCCGTCGGCATCTCCTTTATAATTCCAAGATAAAAACAGATTATAATTAAATGATTTATATATTGTAACTGATTTGAAAGCATTATTTTCTGCTTTAAAAACAGAAGATGAAGCTAAAAATTCCCTTCCCTGTTCATTTTTTATAAACGGTTTAATTTTGTATTCAGCATCAGGTATATAATCTGTTGAAACAAATTCGGTATCCGAATTTTTTAATCCGCCAAAACCTGATTCATCTTCATTTTTGTACAATCTGTAACCTTGTGCACCTTCAAATTTACTGTAATAGAATTTCACCTGATTATTTGGTAAAATTGTTGAAATTACATCTATGGTATCAAATTTATACTGTCTTTTTGAAGATTCTTTGATAACTTGTCCGTTCTTTATTGCCTGCACAAAACATTCTCCATCGCCAAACGGCATAAGGGATAATCTTATTTGAGTATCATTAATTTTTGCACATTCATAAAAAATATCATTTTTTCTGCAGAAAATTCTGTAATAATCCGCTTTTACATCAGCCCATTTTATAATAATTTTTGAATTTTTTATTTCTGTTCCTAAATCCATAGTATTAGCTCCTTGTTTATATTTTAACATAAAATATCAGATTAAGATTAATTTTATATATCTTTATTTTCTTGCCACTGCTAAAATTTAGGATTATACTAAGTTTGAAATGAAAAATGTAAGACAAACAAATATAAATATTCACAGAGACAGCTGGGTAGAAATTAATCTTGAAAATGTTTCTCATAATATGCGCGAAATCCGAAAAAATACCCCTGACGGCATAAAACTTCTTGCTGTTGTAAAAGCTGATGCTTACGGACACGGTTCAGTAATGCTTGCACCTACACTTTTAGCATCAGGCGCAGATATGCTTGGGGTTGCCTCAATTGATGAAGGTGTTGATTTAAGGCAGGCAAAAATAAATTGTGAAATCTTAGTCTTGGGTGCAGTTCCCGTTTGGGCAGTAGAAACTGCAGTAAATGCAGATTTAATAATCTCAATTTTTTCAAGAGAACATTTACAAGCCTGTAAACAAACCTTTGAAAGAACGGGTAAAAAACCAAAGGTTCATGTAAAGCTTGATACCGGAATGAACAGAATAGGAATTTCAACAGACGAAGCCGTTAAATTTATTGAACAAGTCAGAAAAGCTGATTATTTAGAGTTTCTAGGTGTGTTTACGCATCTGGCAAACGCCGAAATAAGAGAAAAAACTCAAATTCAAATTAACAGGTGGAATGATGTAATATCCAACATTGATACAACGGGTTTAACTTTACATATACTAAATACTGCAGGTGCAATGTGTTATGATGTGCCGAATTCCAATATGCGAAGAGTTGGAATTGCACTATACGGATTATATCCTGATTTACCACCTGATGAAAAAGTCAGAAAACCCGATTTAAAACCCGTAATGTCATTAAAAGCCCGTATCGTAAATATTCACAATGCAAAAGACGGTGAGGGAGTAAGTTACGGTCATACCTTTACCGCAAAAGGCACAAGAAAAATTGCAACCGTTCCTTTGGGTTATGCTGACGGAGTATCAAGAAATTTATCCAACAAAATTTGCGGAACATTAAATGATAAAGAAGTCAGACAAATCGGCAATATAACAATGGATCAGATGATGTTTGACATAACGGGAATTGATGCGAAGCCCGGAGATGTGATCTCTGTTTTAGACGACAAACATTCAATTGATGAGTGGGCAAAAATTTTAGGAACAATAAATTATGAACTTACCTGCCGTCTGAAAGTGAGATTGCCGAGGGTTTATACAAGGTGAAAAGTGAAATGTGAGAAGTGAAAAGACCTTTACGCTCGCTACGCTCGTAAATATGTATATTTTTTGTTTACGAAGTAAACCGAAACGAACTTTTCACCTTTCACTTCTCACTTTTCACACAACAAGGAGCAACCATGCAAGAACAACAAATCTACGATATCGGAATAATCGGAGGCGGGCCGGCAGGATATACGGCTGCTTTTCAGGGAAGAAAGCAGGGACTTTCAGTTGTTTTGTTTGAAAAAGATAAAATCGGGGGAGTATGTCTGAACAAAGGCTGTATCCCTACAAAAGCGATTTTGCATTCCGCAGAACTCTATGAAGAAATGAAATGCGCACAGGATATAGGAATTTGCGCAAACGAAATTTCTTTTGACTATGAAAAAATTATTGAACATAAAGACAAAATTGTTGAAAAATTAAGGAAAAATCTTGAACTTGCTTTAAAAAATGCAGGGGTAAAAATTGTTATTGGTGAAGCAAATGTTCAAAACAAAAAAATAACATCAAAAGGCGAAGTTTATGAATGCCGAAAAATAATCACCGCAACAGGCTCAGAACCCAAAGATTTTCCTACACTCAAATTTGACCACAAATTTGTGCTAAGTTCCGATGATATTCTAAATCTCAAAAATTTACCGAAAAACATTCTCATAATCGGTTTAGGTGCAATCGGTACAGAATGGGCAAGAATATTTTCAGCATTTGGTGTTGAAGTTTCGATTATAGAAACAGCCGAACATATTTTACCACTTGCAGATATTGAAGTTTCAAAACGTATTGAGAGAATTTTTAAATCAAAAAAAATAAAAATGTATCTTTCAAACACTGTAGAAAAAATCGAAAACCGCAAAGTCCGCTTAAAATCAGGTGAAATTTTAGAGCCGGAATGCGTACTTCTTGCTGTCGGAAGAAAACCTGTAAATATAACAAATTCCGATATTTGTATCGGCGATGCCTGCGGAAAAATTCAACTCGCACATTTTGCAATTAAGCAGGCTATTAAAGAAGTTTCGGGAATTGAATTTGATGAAACACTTGTCCCGTCAGTAGTTTACGGAAATCCTGAAATAGCATGGGCAGGAAAACGTGAACAGGATTTAGAGGAAGGAACATATCAAAAATCAAATCTTTTAATCTCCGCACTCGGAAAATCTCACTGCGATTGTTCAACAGACGGATTTATAAAAATTCTTTCTCAAAACGGAAGGATTGTTGGGGCACACATAGTTTCTAAGGAAGCATCTTCTTTAATTCAACAAATAACAATCGCTATGCAAAATAACATAACGATTGAAGATTTAAAAAAAGTCTGTTTTGCCCACCCGACATATTCGGAGGGGATATTTGAATGCCTATTTCATTAGATTATATATCAAATTTGTTCTGTTTTTTGAATTTGTTTTAATCAATATATTACTTACATGAGCTCTTACGGTTGCGCTGCTTATATACAGCTTCTTTGCTATTTCATAATTGTTACAGCCAAGTTTTATATATTCAATTATTTCTTTTTCCCTGTCGGTTAAATAAAAATTTTTTCATCATATTTTGCCTAACAATATCATTATTAAAGTCCACAGCATTAATAATATAGTTTAGTACAGTTAGAAATGCAATATGTAATATCGTAGAATTTTAGTATGAAAAAAAATAGTCGTTTAAAAGAATTATTTGGTAAAAAATTAGCTTATATAAGAAAGAAAAAGAATTTATCACAAATGGAGTTGGCAGAAATTATTAATTCAAGTTTTAATTATATTAGTCAAATAGAATGCGGCAGGGCAAATATAACAATGAAAGTTATTGAAACATTGTCTGATGCTCTTGATGTAGATGCAGTTGAATTATTTAGATTTTAATTTTTTTAAAATACGCATAATATCCCTAACCTTCATATTCGGAGGGGATATTTGAATGCCTTCTGAGTGAGAAGTGAAAAGTGAGTGGTGAGTAGTTCTTTTCGGTTTGCTTCGCAAACAAAAATATATATTTTTGCACTAAGTATCGATATAATCTTTTCACCTTTCACATTTCACATTTCACTTCTATATTGACCCTGTCCAGAACGGAGGTCTGCCAAAATTCCAATATGTATTTGCAGGGTTATAATCTTTACGGCGTCTTTTAAATAATTTAAATTTTTTCTCGGTTTTTACCTGTCCGTCACCGCTGACTGCAGTACCGTCAGTAACCGTAACTTCTTCAACAACTTCTTTGTAAGAACCCGGAACCTGATATACTTCCGCAAATGCACATTCTGTAAAACATAACAAACATAAAATTGTTATAAGATTTTTCATACTATTCTCCTTTTACTTATATTATAACTATACAAAACATGAAAATCAATTTTTTTGCTACTAAATTTATTAAAATTTTACTTTTTATGTTAATATTTGTGTATGAATTTTACGGAAATTGCCAAAAATGCAAAAGAAGCCTCACTTAAAATCGCTTTTCTTTCAACCGATATTAAAAACAAAGCCTTGTTGACAATCGCAGACGAAATAGAATGCAACAAATCAAAGATTTTTGATGCAAATAAAATTGATTTACAAAAAGCCGAAGATTTGGTTAATTCGGGTGAAATTACAAAATCTGCCTTTAATCGTCTTAAACTGGACGAAAATAAAATGCGTGACATGATTCAGGGTATCAGAGATATATCAAAACTTGAAGATCCTGTTAATAAAAAGCTTTTGGCACGTGAACTTGATAAAGATTTAACGCTTTACAAAGTTTCTTGTCCTATCGGAGTTTTAGGGATAATTTTTGAAGCAAGACCTGATGTTATAGCGCAAATATCTTCACTTGCAATAAAATCCGCTAATGCCGTTATTTTGAAAGGCGGAAAAGAATCCGTAAATACTAACAAACAAATAATGTCCGTTATTAATTCCGCACTTGAAAAAGTTGAAAATTTTCCCAAAAATGTTATACAACAAATATTTACAAGAGATGAAGTTGCAGAAATGCTTAAATGTGACAAATATATAAATTTGATTATACCCAGAGGCGGAAACAAATTGGTAAAATTTATAAAAGAAAATACAAAAATTCCGGTACTTGGGCATGCTGACGGGATTTGCCATATATTTGTAGATGAAACTGCCGATTTGGATATGGCAATCAGAGTTGTTACCGACGCAAAAACACAATATCCGAGTGCTTGCAACTCTGTTGAAACACTTTTAATCCATGAAAACTTTAAAGGAAAAGAACATCTGTTTGCTTCACTTCAGTTATCGGAAATAAAACTTATCGATAATCCGGAAAGCTGGTCTTTTGAATACGGAGATAAAATCCTTTCCGTAAAAACCGTTAAAAATATTGAAGAAGCAATAAATCATATAAATACTTACGGTTCCGGACACACCGACAGCATTATTACAAAAAATGTTCAAAATGCCGAAAAATTTATGAATGAAGTGGATTCTGCAGGAGTTTATTTTAATGCATCAACAAGATTTGCTGACGGATTCAGATACGGTTTCGGTGCGGAAGTCGGCATTTCCACAAACAAAACCCACGCAAGAGGTCCTGTGGGACTTGAAGGTTTAACAATATATAAATACAAATTAATTGGAAATGGTCAAATTGTTGGTGATTATACAACCGGAAAAAAACAATTTCATCATAAAGATTTGTAATCTTCAGAAATCTATAAAAATGTCTTAGCCGTATTTAAATTCTTTTTTTACATTTTTTAATATATGATTTTTTACATTTACTTTTCAAAATTTATTTTGATTTGTATAATAAAAATACTGAGAGAGGAGTATGGCAGATTAAAATCTGCCGAAATCGGATTATACGTAAAAGGGGAAAAATGACATACGGATACAGTTTTGAATTGATTACAGGTCCTATGAGCTGCGGTAAAACAGAGGAACTTTTAAGGAGAATAAGACGTTCTATTATTGCAAAAAGAAAGGTTAAGGTTATTTCGCCTGACGTTGATACAAGGACAAAAGGTGATTATATAGAATCAAGAAACGGCTTATGGCTTGACGCAATAAAGGTTAAACATTCAATACAAATTTTAAGTGTAGTAAGACCTGAAGATGAAGTTATTGCAATAGATGAACTTCAATTTTTTGATGAAAATATTGTAAAAGTTATAACAAGATTAATGCAGGACGGCAAGAAAGTTATCGGAACAGGGTTAGAACTTGATTTTAAAGCAGAACCTTTCGGAAGCATGCCGGAATTGATGTGTATTGCAACAAGTGTCGATAAACTTCATGCGGTATGTATGAAATGCGGATGTGAAAACGCAACCCGTACACAAAGATTAATTGACGGAAAACCTGCAGACAAAAACTCACCTTTAATCATGATTGGCGGAGATGAAACTTATGAAGCCCGCTGTATAAAGTGTTATGAACTTCCTGATGTCGAAACCGAAAAGAAAAAACGCGGGTTTAGGTTGTTGAGTTTTGAGAAATAACTCGTCCAATCTCCATAGGTAAAGAAAGTTATTTTTGTAACGATAACCATAAAACATTTAGCGGGCAATCCCCTCTCCTAGGGAACTGTTACTTTACTATTGCTCTCACAGTCATTCTGAGGCTGAAAAGTTATGAGATTCTTCGCTCCGCTCAGAATGACACACAGCCGAAGAATCTCATAGCAATAGTTTAGTAACAATCCCCTCTCCTAGGGAGAGGGTTAGGGAGAGGGGGTTACTTTTTCAATATTTTTATATATAAATTCAAGTACACTCTCAATATTTTTCAAATCATTGTCTAAAATCCTTATTATTCTATAACCTTTTTGACTTAAATAATTATCCCTTTCAATGTCATATTGTTTTTTATCATTTAAATGTTGCGATCCGTCAAGTTCTATAATTAGATTTGTGTCCGTACATAGAAAATCAACAACATATTTGTCTATTGGAACTTGTCTTTTAAATTTATAACCGAAAAATCTTTTACCTCTTAGGTAATACCAAAGTTTTTGTTCGCAATCTGTCATATTTTTTCTTAAATATTTTGCAAAATTTATTGTTTCATCTGATGAACGTTTCATATATTAAATAGTAGCATAAAATTTCCCCCTCTCCCTAACCCTCCCCCTAGGGGAGGGAACTTCAAACAAGGGTTTAGGTTGTTGAGTTTTGAAAAGTAGTAAATAGTGAATAGTGAGTGGTGAGTAGTGAATAGTTCTTTACGGTATGATGTAATGGTAATATGTTGCTAAAACTGTTTTATGATATGAACCTCTCACCATTCACCACTCACTACTCACTTAATAAACAACAGACCGGCCAATTTAGCCGGTCATCAATATTGAGTAAATGTGTATATTTATAAGTTATGCAGTTAATGTTTTTTCAAGATTAGCCATTGAATTAATGGTTTCTTGGTGCAAAGGTTGTTTTAAATATTTTGTCAATTTTGCGTGGTCAACACCTGTGATATTTCTTTGAGCAAAAGCCACAAAATCAAATTCGTGTTCTTCAGCCAATTCGTCCAATGCCTTCATAAACGGAGCATTAGCAAATGCTTCTGCCATTCTTCTTTCAACAGCCTCATCAGATACATCAACTTTCGACAATTGCGCGCCCCAAATTTGCGCTGCAACAGCATCTAATGCGCTTGCTTCAACTTTTTTTACTTCAAATTCTTTTACGCTTTCCGTTTTTTCTTGTTTTTCTTCAACTTCAGGTTTCTTAGCCTGTTTTGCACCGAAATACACTTTCAACGCTTCTAAATTGTTTTGGTTAATCTTGTTCATAATGTTTCCTTTCACTTACTCAACATGTTATATGACGGCATTGTGAAAGGAAAACTTTAATAATTTGAGGGGGATTGTTAAGATTTGTTTACATATTAAGTGAAAAGTGAAAGGTGAGAAGTGAAAAGTTCTTTACGGTGCTTCGCACAAAATTAATACCCACCCGCTATTGTAGTTCGCCATGCTCACACAATAGCTCCCTCCCTAATTAGGGAGGGTTGGGGTGGGTATCAAACATAACACAAAAGCGGGTTTAAAACCCGCCTTTGAAAATTTATTTAAACATTAAGTTTTTCTAAATAATCCACAAAATTTCCCAAACTTTCAGGTCCTTTGTACTCAGGCATTGTATTTGTTGAAAGATTTACTCCCATAAATCCCCAGCCTTCACCGGTATTTGCAATCTCTGTTTTTCCAATAGGTACATCTGTTGTGGTTTTATCAACTTTTGGACTGTCTGACAATGGATTTGTTCTTTGTATTGGTGATCCGCCAAAAATTTTGCTTACGTCTTTCATGTTCCTTATCTCCTTTATACTTTCTCTTTATTTTCTCTTAAACTTTTATTTCCTAAAATTGACTTCCGTATTTATATAAAGTATTTTTGCATGTAAAAATTGCGTAAATCGTATATATTTTTTACATAATTCGTTACAAAAGTTTACATTTGGGTGAAAAGTGAGATGTGAAAGGTGAAAAGTTCTTTAAGTTCGCTTCGCTCAAAATATATATTTTTGTTTGCGAAACAAACCGATAAGGTCTTTTCACTTCTAACCTTTCACTTTTCACTTATTCATCATCCAGACTCAAAACCGCCATAAATGCTTCTTGCGGAACTTCTACACGTCCGACGGATTTCATGCGTTTTTTACCTTTTTTCTGTTTTTCAAGAAGTTTTCTTTTACGCGTAATATCGCCACCGTAACATTTATCTAAAACGTTTTTACGCATTGCTTTAATATTTGTTCTTGCGATTACCCTACCGCCGATTGCCGCCTGAACAGGCACTTCAAAAAGCTGTCTGGGGATAATTTCTTTCAATTTTGCGGTTAATTTTTGACCGATATAGAATGCGCTGTCCTCATGGCAGATTACAGAAAGTGCATCAACCACTTCGCCCGCAAGCATTACATCAAGTTTAACAAGGTTTGAGCGTTTATAATCTTTAAATTCATAATCCATGCTTGCATAACCTTTTGTACGTGATTTTAATTGGTCATAAAAATCTGTAATAACTTCACTCAAAGGAATTTCGTATTCTAAACTTGCACGAACTTTATCTATATATGACATTGTTTTAAAAATTCCTCGTTTTGTCTGCGCCAAATCCATTAAAGTTCCGACATAATCGTTCGGAGCGATAATCTGAACCTTTACGTATGGTTCTTCTATATAATCTCTGACCTGCGCAGGCGGAAGGTTTGCAGGGTTATCGATTTCAATCATTTCGCCGTTGGTTTTGTAAACGTGATAAACTACCGAAGGCGCAGTTGTAACAAGCGAAAGCCCGTATTCTCTTTCTAACCTTTCCTGAGCGATTTCCATGTGAAGCATTCCCAAAAATCCGCATCTGAAACCAAATCCTAATGCACTTGATGTTTCGGGTTCAAAAGTTATACTGCTGTCGCTGAGCTGTAATTTTTCCAAAGCCTCTTTCAAATCAGCATAATCGTCATTGTCAACAGGATACATACCTGAAAACACCATTGGCAGAGCCTCTTTATATCCGGGGAGTGGTTCTTTTGCAGGTTTTTCAACATGGGTTAAGGTATCACCGACAAACCTTGTGAGTTCTTTGATTGACCCTGCGAAATATCCTACGTCACCGCAAACAAGCTCATCTACCTGAACTCTCATCGGGGTTTGGTATCCGAGTTCAACGACATCATATTCTTTCCCTGATGCCATAAATTTAACCTTGTCGCCAAGTCTTATTTTTCCGTCAATAATTTTGAAGAAACAAAGCGTTCCCAAATATTGATCGTAAGCACTATCAAAAACTAAAGCCCTGAGTGGTTTTTCGGAATTATCTTCGGGCGGAGGGATTAAATCCACAACGGCCTCCAAAACTTCTTCAATCCCTATCCCTGCTTTTGCGCTGACAGGAATTGCAAGAGAAGCATCAATACCCAAAACTTCTTCAATTTCTTCTTTTACACGCTCAACATCAGCTGAGGGGAGGTCAATTTTGTTTATAACAGGGATAATTTCAAGATTCTGCTCAATCGCAAGATAAACATTTGCAAGGGTTTGCGCCTCAACTCCCTGCGTTGCGTCAACAATTAACAATGCGCCTTCGCAAGCGGCAAGAGAACGTGAAACTTCGTAAGAAAAATCAACGTGTCCGGGGGTGTCGATTAAGTTTAAAATATAATCCTTGCCGTTTTTGGCTTTATATTTCATTCTTGCGGAGTTGAGTTTTATTGTAATCCCTCTTTCGCGTTCAATATCCATAGAATCCATAATCTGATTCTGCATATCACGCTGTGCAACCGTTTCGGTTTTTTCCAATAAACGGTCTGCAAGGGTAGATTTTCCGTGATCAATGTGGGCAATTATGCAAAAATTTCTTACATTATCTCTGTATTTCATAATTTTTATTATATAGCAAAAAAATAACATTAAGAAATTTTTAAATCATATAAATAGAATAATAAAAAAGGAGCCAACTCTAGGCTGACTCCTGACTTGTTCTTTTGTACCAGAGGAATGGCTCTAGTCCACTTGTGCCTCATAACTATGGGTACATTTATATTATGTGCTATAATGAGAAAAAAGTCAAGTGTTTGAGGTTATAATATGTACGAATTTGAAGAATTTGAATATGAATTTAGTAAAATTTATAAAAGATTATTAAGATTAGAATTGTTATTAAAAAAGAAAATTATAAAATGTTCATTGTCTGTATATGGTGATGATGTAATGGAAAAATTTGAAAAATTTTTTGATAATTCCAAAATTTATAATAAATATAAAAATGATTCTGATAACAGAAACTATTTTCTTAATATCAGGGATAGTAGAGATATTCCAAATGCTATAAAATTTACTAATATTATAAATATTCTAACATTAAGACATTTGTTACATTTTATTTTTACAGAAGAAAATTTTAGAGTTAAAGAAATTGCTCAAAAATTTTATGTAAAAGAAAATATAAATTTTATTGAATTAAAAAAAGCGAAAATGCCTTTAATAAATTTAAGGAATTATATTGCGCACTTTGATTTTAAAAAATACCAAAAAGATAAAAATGAATATTTACAATCTTTGTTATTATATGAAATTAATTTAGGATGTTCGTTGGGTAAATACGATTCAATTCCAAATGATTTAGGTTATAAACCTGTAATATCTAAAATAATAGAAAAGATATATGAACTTGCACCGGAATTATTTCAAAAAGATGTTCCTCATTCTGTATTTCCGTATAATAAAGACCGAATGATTGTCGATATGTATGAAGATATCGCAGTTTTAAATGGTTACGAATATGGAGAATTAAAATCTCAATGGGATATTATTAGGCAAAAATATCGTTTTAATAGTAAAAAAATTGCTGAAGGAGTTGAAAATTTAGAATCCGATCCTCAATTATCACTTTTTGATGAAACTCATTGGAGTTAATTTATTTAAATATCGCTGATAAAACCTTATAAGCAAGCGATAATTCTTTTGGATTAAGATTGTTAATAATTCCTAACACTGAATTTTTCAGATAAGTTTCGTCATACAAATGCTGAAAATTACATAAATCCCTTAATTCCAAACTAAAAACATTTGCAATTTTTTCAAGAGTTTCTATGGACGGAGTGTTAACACCGTTTTCTATCCTGCTAATGTGTCGCGGTGCAACATTAATCATTTCTGCAAATTCTTCCTGCGTATATTTTTCGCTGTGGCGAAGTTCCCTTATTCTGGCGCCTATAGCCTTTTTTACATCCATAAAATACTCCTTAAATAAAAGAATAGTGTTATCATTCTAAAAAATTAATGTTACAATTTGTTATAAACAGTCTTGAATTTCTACTAAAAATGTCTTATTATGATTTTATAGGTTGTTTTTATTTATAAAAATAGACAAATTAAAGCAACAGAAAGGAAGAATATGAAAGATAAAAACATGTTTACAATAGCAGAAGTTAACCCAGAATTCCCTCTCCTAAAGAGTAGGAGAGGGGTAGGGGTGAGGTATGAAAAGACTGCATTTACACTTGCCGAAGTCCTTATTACCCTCGGTATAATCGGCGTTGTTGCAGCAATTACATTACCGTCATTATTTGCAAACATAACAGGATATGTAAATACAAAACGCCAGGAGAATATCGGTCAGAAGGTCACACAAGCTATGGAGCAGATGAGGGCGCATGGTTTATTAAATACTCAATATGCAACAACTGATGCTTTTGTTGATGAATTTCAGAAATATATAAAAATAGCAAAAAGATGTGATGCAAACCATGTTGCAGACTGCTGGCCTACACCTATTGTTACAACGGGTGAAGGTGAAGAATATGAAGTAAGTCAGGCAAAAACAGGAAAACATTTATCACTTGAATCTGAATCAAATAATGTCGGATTGATTTTGGCAGACGGTGCTCCGATTATATTGAATTATAACCCTTCTGCACCGGGAATAGATGTTGGAGATAAAGCTGAATGGATATCAGGGCTTCCTCAATATACAACAACAGTAACAGGTGCGATAGATTTTGTCATGGATGTAAACGGTGGGAAAAGTCCGAATAGTGAAAAGGCAGGACCTAAAAGGGATATTAGACCGTTTAAAATTGCTACATTTACAGAAGTAGAAACATGTAAGGACGGTATTGATGTCCCGGGTGTAGGTTGTGTTGTCAAGCTGGGAGGAAAATACACCTGGCAAGGTGCAATCGATGCTTGTATTGCAAAAGATATGACATTACCGGATCTGGACACATTACAACTTATTTGTAACTCTCATGCAGAAGGTTTTCCTAATACTATGGAACGCTTCTGGTCGTCCTCAGATTACGGTGATATATACAGAGCGGTATCCTTTTACTTTTATGGTGGCGGCTACGGGTCATTCGAAGACAAGAGCAATTCTGAAGGGGCCTTGTGTGTAGGTAATTAAATATTATAAATTTGCAAATATAGATTTTTCATGGTTAATGCGGTAAATTATGCAAAAAATCTCTCACACTTTCTCTGTATTTCATCTAAATATTTTTAATTTCTGTTTTTTATGCTACAATTTGTTCATAGATTAGGAGAGAAAAAGATGAAAGAAGCGTATTTTCCGCAAGAAATAGAAAAGAAATGGCAAAAAATTTGGGATGAGAAAAAAACTTTCCATACTCCCGATGAAAGCGATAAACCTAAATATTATGCACTTTCGATGTTCCCGTATCCTTCAGGAAAACTCCACATGGGACACGTCAGAAATTACACAATTACAGATGTTATAGCACGTTTCAAAAAAATGAACGGGTTTAATGTTCTTCATCCGATAGGCTGGGACAGTTTCGGACTGCCTGCGGAAAACGCTGCAATGAAACACGGTGCAAACCCCGAAACTTGGACTGATGAAAATATCGCTTATATGACAAAGCAATTAAAAATGCTTGGACTTTCCTACGATTGGGACAGAGAAGTTACAACCTGCAAACCCGACTATTACAAATGGACTCAATGGTTATTCTTACAACTCTACAAAAAAGGTTTGGCATACAAAAAAGAGGCTGCGGTTAATTGGTGCGAAGAATGCGGAACCGTTCTTGCAAACGAACAGGTTATTGACGGCAAATGCTGGAGATGCGATCACGTTGTTGAGAAAAAATATTTATCTCAATGGTTTTTGAAGATTACCGATTACGCCGAAGTCCTGCTTGAAGATTTAGACAAACTTACGGGCTGGGGAGATAACGTAAAAACAATGCAGGCAAACTGGATTGGAAAATCAACCGGTGCAATTTTCAGATTTCCCGTAATTGACGCACCATCAGGTGAAAAAATCGAAGTTCCCGTCTATACAACAAGGCCTGACACTGTTTACGGTATAACATATCTTGTTGTAGCTCCCGAATATGCTGATATCGAAAAGCTTACAACTCCCGAAAACAAAGAAAAAGTTGAAGAATATCGTTCTAATGCGCGCAAAATGTCTGAAATAGAAAGACTTTCGACAGACAGAATAAAAACAGGTGTTCCTTTGGGAACTCATTGTAAAAACCCGTTTAACGGAGAAATTTTCCCGCTTTGGACTGCTGATTATGCTTTGGCAGAATACGGAACAGGCGCAGTAATGGCTGTTCCGACACACGATACAAGAGATTTTGATTTTGCTAAAAAATACAATATGCCAATGAAGGTAGTTATTCAAAATTCTGAAAATCCCTCAAATTGTGAAAATGAAGCATACACAGAAGAAGGTATTCTTATAAATTCCGGTGAATTTAACGGAATGAAGAACACAGAGGCTAAAAAAGCGATTACTCAAAAATCAGTTGATGAAGGATTTGGAGAATTTAAGACCCAATACAGATTGAGAGATTGGTTAATTTCCCGTCAAAGATACTGGGGTGCGCCAATTCCGGTTGTATACTGCGACAAATGCGGAATACAACCCGTTCCGGAAGATCAATTACCCGTAATGTTACCAAAAGATGTTGATTTTTCGGTTGTCGGAAAATCGCCGATTACTACTTCAAAAACTTTTAAAGATACGGTTTGTCCTGTTTGCGGAGGTCATGCCGTTCGTGAGATGGATACAATGGATACGTTTATGTGTTCAAGCTGGTACTATTTGAGATACGCAGATGCCCAAAATGATAACGAATGCTTTAACAAAGACAAAGTAAACCATTGGCTTCCTGTTGACCAGTATGTCGGCGGAATTGAACACGCAATTTTACACCTTTTGTATTCAAGATTTATTACAAAAGCGTTGAAAGATTGTAATTTATTGGATTTTGACGAACCGTTTAAAAACCTTTTGACACAAGGTATGGTTTTGAAAGACGGTTCAAAAATGTCTAAATCCAAAGGAAATACTGTTGATCCCGATGAAATATTTGAAAACTACGGAGCAGATACCGCAAGATTATTTATCCTGTCCGATTCTCCTCCGGCAAGAGATTTTGACTGGTCAGATGCAGGTGTTGAAGGTTGTTACAAATTCCTGAACAGAGTTTGGAGATTAATTTCTGCAAATGCAGAAAACATTTGTGCAGAAAGTGGAAAATGGAAAGTGGAAAGTGGAAAGTTAGATAACTTTCAATTTTCAACTTTCAACTTTCAACTTAAAAAAGACAATGACGACCTTGTTCGTATTGTCCACATGTCAATCAAGGGCATAACAAATGATATTTCAAACGACTTCCAGTTTAATACCGTAATTTCAAAATACAGAGAACTTGTTAATGCAATTTATGATTGGCAAAATAAAAAACCTCAACTTGATGATGAAGATAAATCTGTTTTGAGCTTTGCAATTTTGACACTTATAAAGTTGATGTCCCCCGTTGCGGTTCATTTGACTGAAGAAGCTTGGAATGAAATTATAGGTGAAGGCTCTATTCATGACCAAAAATGGCCTGAATGGGACGAAAACCTTGCAAAAGCAAGCTCAATAACACTTGTTGTACAAATTAACGGCAAAATTAAGGATAAAATAGAGGCTGATGAAGCTTTATCGGAAGATGAGTTGAAAGAACTTGCCTTGTCGAGCGAAAAAATAAAAGAACTGACCGCAGGAAAAACAATTGTAAAAACAATCGTTGTCCCTAAGAAGTTAGTAAATATTGTTGTTAAATAAAAGTTTTGCCCTCGCCCCCATGTGGGAGAGGGTAATTTTTCAATACGAAAAGCTTGAATATCAGAAAATGGGTGAGAGGTAAATGCCAAAAGTATCCGTTATTATACCTTGTTACAATCAGGAAGATTATCTTGAAGATGCTTTAAATTCTCTAATTGGGGATTTTAAAGATTTTGAGGTAATCATAGTTAATGACGGTTCAACAAATTTTGGCGCAGTTGAAAAAATTCAATCTTGTATAGAAAAATTTTCTGAATTTCAAATCAAATTTTTTAATCAAGAAAATCAGGGAGTTTGTATTGCCAGAAACAATGCAATAAAAGAGGCTCAAGGTGAATATATTCTGCCTCTTGATGCAGATGATGTTACAGAAAATTCATACATTAAAGAAGCTTCTGAAATTTTAGATAAAGACCCTGAAATAGGTATAGTTTATTGCAGAGCGGAATTTTTTGAGGCAAAAACGGGTGAATTTAAACTTGAAAAACCGACAATTCCAAATATGCTTATTTCAAACAGGATTTTTAATACTGCAATGTATAGAAAATCAGATTGGGAAAAAGTCGGCGGTTACAAATCCCTTATGAAAGAAGGTTGTGAAGATTGGGAATTTTGGATTTCTTTAATGGAAACCGGTTTAAAACCCCATAAAATTGATAAAATTTACTTTAAATACAGAAAAATATATGGTGCACGAACCTCAGGCGCAATAAAATTTTCAAATTACATACAAATCAGAAAAAATATAATTTCATTACACAAAAACCTTTATAAAAAATATTTTTGGCAAATAATATGTCCTTCTGTTTTTCTTTTTATTAAAAATGCAATTTACAATACAATTTTGTTCGGGAAAATATCATTTTTAAAATTCAAAAAATTTGTTAGAAGAATTTACTATAAAATTGCAATTAATTGTTTAAATTTGTACCCGAATATAAAGCGAATTAACAAAAAAATGGTGCAAAAAGAAATCGATAATTTTTTGAACAATAAAACAAAGGATAAAAAAGACATTGAAAAAGATGTTATTTTGTCATTAACCTCAATCCCCGATAGAATGTTCGATATACATTTTACAATTTATTCGCTGTTAAAACAAAGTGTAAAACCTGAAAAAATAATACTATATTTGGGCAAAGAGAAATTTCCGAATGGTGAAAAAGATGTTCCCGATAATGTTTTAATATTCAAAGATTTTGGATTGGAGTTCAGGTTTGTAGAAGATATTCGCTCTTTTACAAAACTTATTCCGGCATTAAAAGAATTCCCCGATAAAATAATAGTAACTGCAGATGATGATATTTTTTATGAAAAAGACTGGTTGAAGAATTTAGTTGAAACGCATAAAAAATATCCGAATAATATAATTGAACATAAACATCTGAATATAAAATTTCAAACACAACATCAACTCCCTCGACCGACGGGAGAGAGCATGGGTGAGGGGGAAAATAATTCAAAAGAGTTATATTCTCCGTTACCTTATAGACAATGGACAAATAATATAGAAAATCAATCTTCATACACTAATTTTCTTATGGGAGTGGGCGGGGTTTTGTACCCGCCAAACAGTTTGTTTAAAGATGTTACGGAGAAAAATTTGTTTTTGCGTTTGTGTCCTCATAATGATGATGTTTGGTTTTGGACAATGGCAGTTTTAAACGGTACAAAAATAAGGATCGCAGACAATGCAATACAAAATTTGACAGTAGTAAATGTTGAACGGGAACTAAACCTCAACAGTGAACCGACTTTATACAAAGAAAATCGAATAGGCGGAACTGACAGAGAGTTTAGAAAGGTGATAAATCATTATAATTGTGATATCATAGGGAAGATAAAAAATGAACAAAAAAATTAAATTAATATTTAATGCAAGTATTTTGTCTTATGATTACCAAAAAACCAGTTCAAGGAGTGGTATATTTTTTGTTGCATGGAATATTTTGCAGGAAATGTTAAAACATGACGATATCGAAATTTATTTTTATGCTTCCCGTTCTCTTATGTATGGTTTGAAAAATTTTAAAGAGAGCAATCCAAAATATGCTAATATACCTATACTTGGTAAATTTACACCGATAAACTATTTTTTAGGAATACTTGAATATTGGAAATACAATTGTCGAAAATTAGATAAAAAAGATAATTTATTTAAAAAAATTGTGAGATTTGTTACAATAAGAATTTTAAGAATGGCATACAAACATAAGTGTATAGATAAATCATTAAAAAAAGAATTGAACAAATATAGTGTATTTTTTTCTCCGGATAATGCTGCTCCAAAAGATATATTGGAATATCCGCAAATTAAAAAATTTACATTTTTACATGATGCTATCCCAATAGTTTTGAAAGATTATTTTTTTCAAATGAAAATAAGTACATCTTGGTTTAAAGATGTTTATGATGCATTAAACAAAAATGATTATTATTTTACAAATTCAGAACATACAAAACAAGATTTTCTAAAATACTGTGATAATTTGAATCCTGAACATATTACGACAACTCTTTTAGGAGCTAATGAAAAGTTTTATCAGGTTACGGATGAAAATGTTATTAAAAGTATAAAGAAAAAATATAATATTCCGGAAGATAAAAAATTTGTATTTAGTCTGTGTACTCTTGAACCAAGAAAAAATTTGATATTTGCTGTTAAAAATTTTGTGAAATTTATCAAAGAAAATAATATTGATGATTTAATTTTTGTAATGGGCGGAGGACATTGGCAACTATTTCTTGAAACATTGAATAAAGAACTTGACGGATTAGGTGAGTATAAAAACAAAATAATTTCAACAGGTTATATTGACGATGATGATTTGGCAGCTTTATACAGTGCAAGTGAAATGTTTGTTTATACCTCTTTGTATGAAGGTTTTGGAATGCCTGTATTAGAGGCAATGCAATGCGGATGTGCCTGTATTACTTCTAATGTTACCTCAATTCCTGAAGTTATAGGAGATGCAGGTATTCAGATTAACCCGAAATCTGATGAAGAAATGGTTGAAGCTTATAAAAAAATGTATTACGACAAAGATTTCAAAGATGAATGCCGTAAAAAAGCACTTGAAAGAGCAAAATTGTTTAGTTGGAAAAAGTGTACAGATATTATAGTTAACAAAATACATGAGGTAGTGAATGAAGCTTAGTATTATTACACTAACATACAATAATTTAGAATATACAAGAAATTTTATCAAAAGTCTTTACGAAAATACAAAAGATTTTGAACTTATTTTGGTTGATAACGGTTCAACAGACGGTACGGTAGAATATTTGAAATCATTACCTTATAACAATATAAAATTTATTTTTAATGAAAAAAATTTAGGATTTCCAAAAGGTAATAATCAAGGTTTAGAAATTGCAGAAGGTGAATATATCGGATTTTTAAATAATGATATATTACTTTCTTCAAACTGGTTTGAAGGAGTTGAATTTGTTTTTAAAAACGAAACTGATGCAGCATTTGTTTCACCGTTTCATTTAAATCCTGCATACTATAATGTTAATGAAAAAAATTATATAAAATATTTTAAAAA
>JAGBOW010000011.1 GCA_017633675.1 bacterium
GATATTGTTATTGTAGGAGGAGGGACTGCAGGCTGTGCTTCTGCATACACCGCAGGAAAACTGGGGTTTAAAACTCTTTTAATCGAAAAAAAATCTTATCTTGGCGGTTCAATTACCGGCGGTCTTGTTGTCCCTGCTATGAAAGCCGGTAAAAATCAAATTAATACAGATTTTTTCAATATTTTATGCGACGAATTGCACAAAATCGGCGGTCAGATTACTTATCAAGGAAACAAAGGGTGGTTTAATCCCGAACTTACAAAAATTGTGCTTGATAAATTGATAAAAAATGCAGGAGTTGAGGTTGTTTTCGGGGCGGAAGTAAAGAGTATTAATATAGAAAATCGTACAATTAAATCACTGGAAATATTATCGCCATATAACGACTCGATACAAAACAAGAAAGAAATATTATCAGCACCTATCGAAACGAGATATGTAATTGATGCAACAGGAAATTGCGAAATCGGGAAAAGTTGCGGGTGTGAATTTTTGAATTGTCATTCTGAGCAAAGCCTCCCTTGTCAAAGTGAGGGGGACCGCGAAGCGGTGGAGGGATTTTGTAATGAATTCCAAAATATTACCTCACCGCATTTGCGCGGAATTAGCCCCTCACCCCTACCCTCTCCCCAATGGGGCGAGGGAGTATGTGCAGAAACTCAGCCTCTTAGTTTGCGGTTTATTATGGATAATATTAATATTAAACGGTTTAGTGAATGGCTTTTAGAGTTTGATAAGGACAGGAATGTTACGACTGTTGAACATATTGCCCCTCACCCTAACCCTCTCCCCAATGAGGCGAGGGAATGCTCAATACATCTTTCTACCGCATATACGTGGGACAGCAATAAAGAGTGGGCTTTAAAGCCTTTGTTTGATGATGCGGTAGAAAAAGGTATCCTAAAAGATGCTGACAGAAACTATTTTCAAATATTTACGATTGCAGGTATGCCGAATGCTGTCGCTTTCAACTGTCCCCGAATACTTAATACACAAGATTACACGGAAGCCTTAAAACAAGGTAGAGAAACCATTTTACGTATTTCGGAGTTTTGCAAAATCTATTTACCGGGTTTTGAAAACGCATACATTTCAAACATTGCAGATGAAATTGGGATAAGGGTTTCAAACAGAATTAAGGGAAAATATGTTTACACAATAGATGATTTGAAAAGCGGAAAGAAGTTTGATTATCCTGTGGTAATTTCGGATTACCCCGTAGATGTGCATTCTGATAAGAAAAATTCGTCAACACTTGAAACCGTTCAGGATTATCAACTGCCTGTAGAAGCTCTTATGTCGGCTGATATAGACAATTTGTTCGTTGTCGGACGCTGTTTATCTGCGGATTTTCTGTCGCAGGGAGCGTTAAGGGTTCAGCCGAATTGTTTTGCGATGGGAGAGGGGGTTGTGAAGTTTATTGTGAAAAGTGAGAAGTGAAATGTGAAAAGACCATTTTGGCACTTCGTGCAAATTAATTTTCGTGCGACAGCACCGTAAACGACTTTTCACTTCTCACATCTCACTTTTCACTTCATCAATTTTTCCCGCCAATATCTGCGCAGCATTCAACAACGGATCAATTGTCGGAGAATACGGCGGTGCATAGGTTATATCATTATTGTAAAAATCTCTTGCGGTCATTTTTGCCAAAAGCGCAGAGGTTACGATATTTACCCTTTTGTCGGCATCACCCGTTCCGACCGCCTGACAGCCTAATAAAAGCCCCGTATCTTTATCTGCAACAAGTTTTAGTGTAATATTGTTTACATCAGGCATAAACCCGACTTTATCATTCTTTGTAACCGTAGCAAAAACAGGCTTGTAGCCTAAATTTTCAGCCTCTTTTACAGTCAAACCCGTCATTGACATGGTTAATTTCAGACATCTTGTGACTGCAGAGGCTAAAACTCCTTTAAATACATCATCACCACCGCAAGCGTTGATTGATGCTGTCCTCCCTTCTTTATTAGCGGTAGAACCTAATGGCATCCAAATTTTCGTGTCGGAAACTATCAAATGATCCTCACAACAATCTCCGCAAGCATAAATATCTTCAATATTCGTCTGCATTCTGTCATTTACGGCAATTGCGCCGAATGCGCCAAGTTCAATTCCTGCATCTTTTGCGATTTCGGAATTAGGGCGAACACCTGATGCAATTACAACAAGATCAGTGTCAAACCTTTTGCCTGACGCAGTTATTACAAATTTAACACCATTTTCATCTCCCTCAAATTCGACAACTTCTTCGGATAAATGGATTTCAAAACGGTTATTTGAGGCTTCTGTTAGCTGATTATAGATTAATTCGGACATATCCTCGTCCATTTTCTTCATGAGGTGTTTGCCGTGTTCAAGTAGTGTAACATGGACATTTTGCCGTACAAATGCCTCCAAAAGTTCAAGTCCGATGTATCCTCCGCCCACAATTACGGCATTTTTTGAGGCTAAAAGTTTGTTTTTTATGTTTATACCGTCCTCGATTTTTCTCAGGGTAAAAATATTTTTTAAATCGGTATTTTTTATCGGCGGAATATAAGGACGCGCGCCCGTTGCGATTATCAGCCTGTCGTAGCAATCCAATATTGCCTTGTTATTTTCCAAATCTTCAACCAAAATCTGCTTGCAATTTGGGAGAATTTTTGTAACTTTGTGCCTTAAATGGACTTTTATCCCGATTTTTTCAAAATCTTCGGGAGAACGCACCAAAAGTTGCTCATAATCCTCGAAATTCCCCTCAATATAGTAGGGCAAACCGCAAGAAGAATAGGAAATATGCGTGTCGTCCGTATATAAATCTATTTGCGCCTCAGGTTGAAGCCGTCTTGATTTTGCGGCAGCCTTCGCCCCTGCCGCCACTCCGCCGATAATTATTATTTTCATATAAATAATATAAATTGACAGTTTTAAAAATTAATCAGCCATTGGGGTAGAAGTAAGTGTAATGAGTAGAGTGAGTGAAATGGTTTTTAAACATAAAAAATTGCCTTAAATGTAACTTTTTTAAGAACATTTAAGGCAATATAGTAAATAATATATTTATTAAGCCAAAATATTTAATCTTTTTGAATTATATCCTCCGTTGCTTTCGAAATTGATTGGGCCTGTCGGCTCAAATTGTTCAAAGTTAAATTTTTGACTGTATTTGTCAGGCTGTTTTTTATTAACTTGATTTGTTTGCCCAACTCCTGCGACTGATATAAAGTTTGCGTACTCATTGTAACTTATTACCCCGTCGCCATTTTTGTCGTATTGATCGAATGTTTGTTGATCCATACGGTTCAGGGACGATCTCGTCATTCCTTGCGTAATATTCAGCATATAAAGCTCCTCTCTATATACTTAATAAAAATTTAAAAAATTAAAAATTTCAATTATTAAAAAATTTGTTACAAAGTTTACAATAAGAATTTAAGAGCGACGAGCATAAGAGAATAAGAAATTCTTATGCTCTTATCATCTTATGCCCCTCATTCCTCATTATACACCAGTTTTTTGCGCAAATTCCACTGAACAAGCGTCAATACAAGAATTATTGTGAACAAAACATAAGCTATTGCAGATGCTTTTCCGACATTGAAATATTCAAATGCGTTCTTATAAATCGCATATACCAAAACATTTGTACTATCCAAAGGTCCGCCCTGTGTCATCAAATAGATTAAATCAAACACTTGAAAAGAACTTATCGCTGTTATAATTACCACAAAAAATATTGTCGGTGAAAGCAGAGGAACAGTTACATTTTTGAAGGTTTGAAAAGGCGATGCACCGTCAATTTTTGCCGATTCAAACAAACTTTGTGAAATTCCCGATAAAGCGGATAAAAAAATCACCATATTATACCCGATTAGTTTCCAAACCGAAATTATAATCATCGCAGGCATTGCAAAATGCACATCATAAAGCCAATTTATATGGATATGCAAAACGTGGTTTAGAATTCCGATATTCGGATCAAAAATCCATTCCCATACAATTCCTATAACTATCATAGGTGTTATAAACGGTAAAAAGTAAGCTGTTTTATAAAATTCACTTCCCCTGATTTTTGAATTGAGAATAGAGGCAAGAACAAGCGGTATTATTACTCCGAAAACAGATGTAGAAACCGCAAAAACAACAGTATTTATAAGGATTTTATAAAATAATTGTTCCGAAAAAATTTGTCTGTAATTTGATAATCCTACAAATTGAACAGGGTTCAACAAATCCCATTTTGTAAAACTCAATCCGAATGAGCAAATTATCGGAATGATTATAAATATTAAAATTCCTAACATTGCAGGAAGGATAAAAATTAATCCTGCATATTTTTCGTTGTTTAAGATATTTGATAGAATTTTCATGATAAGATAATTATATATTAGGGAGAATTACAATGCAAAAATATGAACATGCTTTCGGGAAAAACGATATAAGAGGGATTTACGGGGAGGATATAACCGAAGAATTATTTTATTATACGGGAATAGGCTTTGTTAAATGGCTGAAAATACAGTCCGGAAAAGAACCTAATGATATGGTTTTGACTGTTACAAAAGATGCAAGACTTCATTCTACCCCTTTAGAAAATGCTTTAGTTGAAGGAATAACTTCGACAGGTGCAAATGTGCTAAAATTAGGCTTAGCACCAACTCCTATAGGGTATTATTCGGAAGTAAAAGGTGTTGCGGGGCAGGAAATTATTGCTGCCGCAATAATCACCGCAAGCCATAACCCGAAAGAATATAACGGATTAAAAATGACATATAACAAAAGAACTTTGACGGAAAAGCAGATTGCGGAAGTTAAGGAAGAAACGTTTAAAGTAATAAACAGTGGAAAGTGGAAAATGGAAAGTGGAAAGTTAAATAATTTTCAACTTTCAACTTTCAACTTTCAACTAATGTCCGAATATGATATTATCCCTGACTACATCACCGAAATGAAAGAAAAATTCGGACGAATTGGAGAAGGGGTAAAAGTCGTTGTTGACAGTGCAAATGCTACGGGTGGCGTGGTAGGCCCTCAATTATATCGTGAATTAGGTTGTGAAGTTGTTGAATTATTCTCGGAACCTGACGGAAATTTTCCTAACCACCACCCGAACCCGAGTGTAGAAAAAACGTTAGACACATTAAAAGAAGTTGTTATAAAAGAAAGAGCGGATATCGGTATAGCTTATGACGGAGATTCCGATAGAATTGGCATAATTGATTCTAACGGAAAATTTTTGACAGGCGATAAACTTCTATTAATTTACGCAATTGATTTAATAGAAGAATGCAAAAAAGATGGTATAGAGCCTTATGTTGTAAGCGAAGTAAAATGTTCTCAAGTGTTGTTTGATGAAATTGACAAGCTTGGCGGGCATTCGGTTATGTGCAAAACAGGACACGGTTTTATAAAATCCATGATGAAAGAAACAGGCGCAATTTTGGCAGGAGAAATGAGCGGTCATACATTCTTCAAAGACCGATATTACGGTTTTGATGATGCAATTTATGCGGGTTGCAGGATTATTGAAATTATTTCAAAACAGAAAAAACTTAATCCTGATTTTAAAATTAGTGATATGCTAAAGCCGTTTGATGCCGTATATTCATCACCTGAGGTAAGGTATAATTGTCCGAATGAATTAAAGAAACCGACTTTAGAAAAAATGAAAGAAATTGTTTCGAATAATAACGGCTTATTTGGCTCAAAAATTAAGGATATTATTACACTTGACGGAATGAGGATTGTTTTTGACGGAGGTTTT
This sequence comes from bacterium, assembly GCA_017633675.1. Classification (GTDB taxonomy): domain Bacteria; phylum Cyanobacteriota; class Vampirovibrionia; order Gastranaerophilales; family Gastranaerophilaceae; genus Stercorousia. The sequence goes on from JAGBOW010000011.1 coordinate 5,747, forward strand.
GCCTTAATTCGTCAAAGCAACACAGAACCTGTCTTTACACTAAGATTTGAAGCAAAAACAAAAGAAGAATGCGAACATTTTAAAAATGTTATGATTAATGAACTGGATAAAATTTTGAATAATTGTAAGAGCAAAATTTGTTATTAAGTTTTTTTATGCTATTCTGTAGAAAAAAGGAGCTGAGATGAAGATTTGTGTAATAGGAACGGGATATGTCGGATTAGTTGCCGGAACATGCCTTGCCGATATGGGAAATGAAGTTATTTGTGTTGATAACGATTTGAATAAGCTTGAAAAACTGAGAAGCGGAATCGTTCCTATATATGAACCGGGATTGGAAGAACTTATCAGAGCAAATGTTTTGGAAGGAAGATTAAGTTTTTCATCAGACTTAGATGGTGCCGTAAAAAAATCTCTTGTATGTTTCATTGCAGTCGGAACACCTCAGAGCGAGGACGGTTCTGCTGATATGCAGTATGTTATGGCTGTTGCTGAAAGTATCGGAAAAGCAATGAATGAATATAAAGTAATTGTTGATAAATCAACAGTTCCCGTAGGTACTGCCGAAAAAGTAGCAGGTGTAATTAAGAAATATTATGACGGTGAATTTGATGTTGTTTCTAATCCTGAATTTTTGAAACAGGGAGCTGCGGTTGATGACTTTTTGAAACCTGACAGGGTTGTTATCGGCTCAAATTCGTCAAGAGCAACTGCTATAATGCAGGAAGTTTATGCACCATTTTTCAGAACCGCAAGCAGAGTAATAATTATGGACGTTAAGTCTGCCGAAATGACTAAATATGCCGCAAATTCTTTTTTGGCTGTTAAAATTTCTTATGCAAACGAAATTGCAAATATATGCGAAGCAATAGGAGCAGATGCCGAAATGGTCAGAATAGGTATGTGTTCTGACAGCAGAATAGGTGCAAAATTTTTGTTTCCGGGACTCGGGTATGGCGGAAGTTGTTTCCCGAAAGATGTAAAGGCTCTGTCAAAAACAGCTAAAGATTACGGCTGTGATTGCAGACTTATTGATTCTGCAGATGAAATAAATCAGAAACAAAGACAAATTTTTATAAATAAAATACTGAAAAGATTTGGAAACGATTTGTCAGGTAAAACTTTCGCAATTTGGGGATTAACATTTAAGCCAAAAACAAATGATATGAGAATGTCCCCTTCAATAACGATTATTAATGCTCTGTTAGAACATGGTGCTAAAGTTAGAGCATACGATCCAAAAGGATTTGAACAATCTGAAATGATATTCGGTAATAAAATTATTTATGCGAAAAGTTCTTATGATGCTTTGGACGGAGCTGATTCTTTACTTCTACTGACAGAATGGAATGAATTCAGACGTCCTGATTTTGATAAGGTGAAGGATTTATTAAAAACACCGGTAATCTTTGACGGAAGAAATCAATATGACGGTGAACGTCTGCTCCAAAAAGGTTTTGAATACTACAGAATAGGTAAAATTTTTTCCGAAAATAAAGAAGTATCTTTGGTAAAATAAATTGTATAACTAATATAATTCGGAGTTAATAATATGATAAAACGCATTGTTGTTGAAATCTTATTTATAATGCTTATAGGTTGTAGTGCTTTTGCTTTCGGTGATATATCATCTTGTAAAACAGTTAAAAATAGACTGTTTTCAATTACCATACCAAAAGAATTGAATGGTTCTTATATAACAAATATCCAAAAAGACAAAATATCAGTATTTCATAAAGATTCAAAAAAAGCCGGTTTCGGAGGTTTTGCGTTTGGTTTAAAAGCATATAAAAATCCTCAGGATCATGCAACACTTCCCGGTGACAAAAAAATCGGTGAATTATCCGATAAAAAAGGAAATTTGTATGATATGGTTCTGAAATATCCGACTGATGTTCAGTATGATTATACAAAAAGTTTAAATCCGCCATACGAATATAAACAACTTTACGATTTAGGTAAAAATGTTAATATAAAAGGTATAAACGGTGCTGTATATTTTAAAAATCAAGGCACAAGAGGAGAAGATTTATACAAAAATATAATTAAAAAACATATTACAGCAATTAATGAAAAATGGGATTCGGTAAAACTTGAAAATGAAAATATGAGTTATATGTACAATGTTTTAGCTCAAACAAATATTAATGTTTTGGATAAAGTAGGATATATTTATTATGATGTGAACGCAGACGGAATTGACGAACTTTTGATTGGTGAAATTGCCGAAAATAATTGGAAAGGTATTATTTACGATATCTATACAACGGTAAACAGAAAGCCGAAACATGTTGTAAGCGGAGGCAGCAGAAACAGGTATTTTGTCTGTGATAAAACGTTTATTTGTAACGAATATTCTTCAGGTGCATCGGAAAGCGGAGTAAGAGTTTATAATTTGACTGAAAACTCTACAGAACTGTTTGCACAAGTGGGTTTTAAATATGATGCTTATACAAATCCGCAAAATCCTTACTATTTATCGTATAGCAATAATTTAGCAGATGATAAATGGGAAAACGTATCGGAAGAAAAATTTAATGAAAGAAAACAAATATTTGAACAATACGAAAGATTTGATTTTGTACCGTTGAGTAAGGTGCAGGTATGTGATTAAATCAAATCTTCAGTTATTTATTTTCTGAAATATTTATCTGTTTAACTTTTATTAATATATATACTAAAACCGCTGCAGTTAATACGGCTCCGATTAATTTTGCATATGTAAGCGGTAAGTTAAAGCCGATTTTTTCCGAAAAAATAAATGACATTGTGATAAATACATAAAATAGTGCAGGAATAAGAGTTATCCAACATTTAGATTTTTTACCCTCATTTATTAGAAAAATAGTTCCGCAGCACAGAACGGGTATTGCAATAAGCTGGTTAAAGAAAGTAAAATATCTCCAAATCAGAGAAAAGCTGCCTGAATTCGTTTTTGCCCAAAGAAGTATTGACAAAACGCAAATTATAATCGGTATAACAATCATTAAACGGTTTGAGATTTTCTTTTGCTCAAGTTTTAATGCTTCTGCTATTGTAATTCTCAAACCCCTTAAAGCCGTATCACCTGAGGTTATGGGAAGAATAATTATTGCAAGAGTTACAAGAAAAGCAAGATTTAAAGGAACAAATTTATTTGCAATAATGTTAACAACATTTACTGTTCCTATTATATTTTGCGGAACCTGATTTAAGCTGTATACATCCATAGCTGCCGCTGCCCAAATAATTGCAATCAAAGATTCCAGACACATCATTCCGTAAAAAATTCTGCGTCCGTCTTTTTCGTGGTTTACCGTTCTTGATATAATTGTTGCCTGAGTTGAATGGAAACCCGATAAAAGTCCGCAGCTTACCGTCATAAAAAACATAGGAATCAGCGGTAAATTATTGGGATGAATATTATAATTTGCAAGATTAAAGTTTTGCAGATTTACACCGTTTATAATAAATCCGACAAGCACCATGCCTGTTCCCAAGATTAGCATTAAACCCAAAACGGGGTAAAATTTTCCGATAATTTTATCTATAGGGAATAATGTTGCAAATACAAAATACAAGAGAATTACGATATATGTGCCCGTTACAGACGGGTTTGTTATAACAAATTCTTTAACCCCGAAAAATCTTTCCGCAAACAAATCACCTGCCGTATAAACAAATACAGTCGCAAGCAAAAGCAACATTATTGATACAATTACCATAAATATTTTAAATGCATTTTTGCCCAGATATTTTTCGATTAAACCTGTAATTTGCGCACCATTATTTCTTATAGAGAGCATTCCTGCAAAATAATCATGCACACCGCCTGCCAAAATACATCCCAGAGGAATTAATATAAAAGCAATCGGACCGAATAAAATTCCCTGAATTGCACCGATAATAGGCCCCATGCCGGCTATATTCAAAAGATGAATTAATGCATTTCTGTTTTCAGACATCGGAATAAAATCAATTCCGTCAGTCATAGTATTTGCCGGAGTTTTTCTGTCATCAGGCGAAAAAACATTTTCAACAAATCTTGAATAAAAAATATAACCTAAGATAAGTATTAAAATTCCGATAATAAATGTAATCATAAACAAATCTCCTGATAAAAATATATCAAAAAATTTTAGTCAGGTAAAATTTTTATTTTATTTTTATGTTATAATAATTTTGTCAGGCCGATATAGCTCAGTTGGTAGAGCAACTCATTCGTAATGAGTAGGTCGTCGGTTCAAGTCCGACTATCGGCTTTGTTTTTTACGGAAAAATTATAACTTAACGGATATGCGGTTGAGTTCGTATAGGTACCTCAAACCTTCAAGTGTTAATGTCGGATTTATATAGTCAAACGGACGTTTTAAATAATTTGCAATCAAACCGGAATATCCGCCGGTTGCAACAATTATAGCTTTTTCCCCGAGTTCTTTTTCACACTGCTCAATCATGCCGTCAATCATTGATGCCGTACCACGTATCACCCCTGATAAAATTGCATCATGCGTATTGTGTCCGATTGCTCTCTGTGATAACGAAACATCTTCTTTCGGCAATTTTGAGGTAAATTTGTTTAATGCTTTCAACTGCGACATTATTCCCAGTGAAATTATTCCTCCGATAAATTCCCCATTTGAATTTACAATATCAAAGGTTGTTGCCGTCCCGAAATCGACTACGATTACGGGGGAACCATATTTTATAAAAGCTCCGCAAGCATTTGCAATTCTGTCTGCTCCCGCTTCTTCAGGATTATCAATACAAATTTTTATTCCTGTATTAATTTTTGATGAAAGAACAATTGAAGATAATTCAAAAACATTATCAACTGCGGATTTAAATTTTTGTGTCAATTCCTCAACTACAGAAGATATTATACAGCCTTTAATTTTATACTCTTTTAACAGCGAACTCAGAAGAACTTTATACTCATCTTGTGTCAAATCCTTGTCAGATGCCAATCTAAACTCATTAATAAACCTCTCATTTTCAAAAACTCCGAGAGTTATGCTTGTATTTCCTATATCAACGGTTAACAACACAATAGACTAATCCTTTTTGAATTAGTCTATATTAAACAAAACTTTTTTGCAAAATATTTTATGCCGGTTTTGTATTTTGACTTGCATTAGGATTATATTTAACATCTATGGTATTGCCATCTATTGTACCCGGTGTTCCCAGTGCAAATTTAAAATTTTTAGCATTTTTATCCAAATTGTGTCCGACAACTGAACCTTTTGTTGTTCCGCCCTGTTTACCTATCGGTAATATGCCATTTAAGAGTTCTCCAGCCATAATTATACTCCTCCATATCTCTTATATATATAAAAAGGATATCTTTTCTATAAAATTGCCTGTTTTTTGAAAATTTGTTACAAAAGTTTACAAAGCAAGCCAAAAGTGAGTAGTGAGTGGTGAGTTGTGAATGGTTCTTGATACTCACTGCGCTCGGAAAAATAAATTTTTGTTTGCGTAAGCAAACCATAAACGACTACTCACCATTCACCACTCACTTTATTAAAAAATAATTAACAAATCCGATAACTCAACAAATATGAGTTATCCTGATATTAGGAGAAATTTATGGAATATAAAGATTATTATGAAATATTGGGAATAAAACGTGATGCAACGGATTCTGAAATAAAATCGGCTTACAGAAAACTTGCAAGAAAATATCACCCTGACGTTAATAAAACAAAAGAAGCGGAAAGCAAATTTAAGGATATAAACGAAGCCTATGAAGTTTTAGGCGATAAACAAAAACGCCAGAGATACGACAGCTTAGGCTCTAACTGGCAGGGCGGACAAAGCTACACTCCGCCTCCGGGATTTGAAAACTTCGGTTTCGGAACGGGCGGTCAGACATTCACATTCAACGGTCAGGATTTGGGCGGATTTTCTGACTTTTTTAGCTCTTTATTCGGTGATATGATGGGTGGTGCACAAGGAATGAACTTCGGCAGCGGAATGAACTTCAACGGATATGATTTTGACAGAGCACAACAGACTTCATCAAGGCGCAGACGTCCCGAACCTCCGTCAGAAAATCTTGATGTAACAATGACTTTAAACATTACTGCAAAAGACGTTTTTGACAAAAAACCTATTACCGTAAAATATAACAATATGGAACGCTGTACACATTGTCACGGGGGCGGATACTGCTCAAACTGCGGCGGAACCGGTATTAAAACGGAATTAAAGACAATAAAAGTAAAATTACCTTCTGATGTATCTGAAGGTAAAAAAGTCCGCATAAAAGGTGAAGGACAGATTGATGCCTACGGTCGCAAGGGTGATTTGTATTTGGTAATCAATTTTAAAGATAATGAATATGAAATTTCGGGGTCTGATTTAACAAAAGAAGTCGAAATCACTCCGCCCGAAGCCGTTTTGGGCTGTAAAAAAGAAATTCAAACACTTCACGGAAAAATCGGCATTAAAATTCCACCCAAAACTTCATCAGGGCAATCTTTAAGGCTTAAAAATCTCGGACTACCTAAAAAAGATGGTGGATACGGAAATTTGAACGCAAAAGTTAAAATAGTTTTGCCCAAAAATCTTTCAGATAAACAGATTGAACTGTATAAAAAAATAGCAGAGTTGTAAATTTAAATATAAGGTTTTGTTCTGATAAATTTCAATTCATAGCCTAAAATTTCGCCAATAAGTTGAGCTTCTTCGTATTTGAGGGTACCTCTGAGGAGTTTTTGAGAAATGTTTGAGCGTGAGAAAAATTTGCCGGTTCGCTTAGTCATTTCTTTTGCGATATCCGTTATTGTAATGTCATTTTCTAGCAATAGCATTTTTATATCTTTTTTTACACCCATAATTTTCTCCCGAAACTATATTGACTTTTAAAATGTCATATTGTAAAATGCGAAATTATAGAGGAACGCATTTATAATATAGTTGTGCAAAAAATAATAATTATTTACAAAAGGAGAGTATGGAATAAAAAATTTAAATAGATATTTAGCTTTTACTCTTGCCGAAGTTTTAATTACACTCGGTGTGGTCGGAATAATTTCGGCAATAACTATTCCGACTGTCGTAAAGCATTATCAAGAGAGGCTAACTGTTAATAAGGTCAAGAAATTTTATTCTATGATGAGTCAAGCGTATATGCTTTCTGTAAAAGATAACGGTTATGCAAATGAATGGAATGTAGGAAACGGATTAAATTCAACAACAGCAAATCAAATTGCAAATTATATAAAACCATATTTAAGAATAATTAAGGACTGCAACATTAATTCAGGATGCCTTAATTATAAAACAAATCTAAAATGTCTTAATGGAAGCAGTGCATCACATAATTATGATACTGAGCATATTTATTACAAGATTATAACTGCCGATGGGAGTTATATTTGGTGGAGAGGAGCAGATTCATATTGTATAACTACTGAAGGAAATGTTAGTAATGTCTGTAGTGCTATTTTCTATGATATAAATGGAAATAAAGAACCAAACACTGTAGGGAAAGATATTTTTCTAGTATATATTACCCCATTAGGTTTAAAAACACGAGATAATTGCGCATATAACAACAATGGCTGGGGATGTCTTGGATTTATATTAAAAAATAATAACATGAATTATCCATTAAATGAATAAAATTTAAACATATTCTTGACAATATTCCTCATGATATGCGACACTAAAATGGGGGTATTATATGACTAAGGAAACATTTTTACACGACAAACATGTCAAACTCGGAGCTAAAATGGTCGATTTTGCAGGTTGGCACATGCCTGTACAGTATACGTCAATAATAGACGAACACAACACGGTAAGACAAAATGTAGGATTGTTTGACGTTTCACACATGGGAGAAGTTATTGTGTCGGGTAATGATGTTTTGGAGTTCTTAAACAGCGTTGTACCTCAGGATATTTCAAAACTTGCTTACGAAAAAGCTGTTTATTGTCAATTACCAAACCAAGAAGGCGGTTTGATAGACGATTTGATTATTTATAAAATCGGAATTCTTGAATATTTAATCATCTGTAATGCATCAAGAATTGATGAGGACGTGAATTGGCTTGCCAGAAATTCAAAGGGTTATGATGTAAGAATAGACAATGTATCTCACAAATATTCGCTTTTAGCAATTCAGGGGCCTAAAGCTGATGCTTTGATGAGAAAAATGGGACTTAATACTCGGCAGGATTCTTTCACAATCAAACCCGCAAAGATTTCAAGGATAAAAGTTATGGCATCACGCACCGGATACACCGGTGAGGACGGTTATGAAATTCTTTTCGAAAACAAATATGCGGAATTTTTATGGGACAGAATTTTGGATCAGGGAAGGGAATTCGGTATAAAACCAATTGGACTTGGTGCAAGAGATACGCTGAGGTTAGAGGCGGGATTACATTTATACGGAAACGATTTAGATGAAAATACAACACCGATTGAGGCGGGTTTGTCATGGTCTGTTCCGAAAGACAAAATTGCAAATTACAACGGAAAAGACGTTATAATGAGCCAAATTGCAAACGGAACGCAAAAGAAGCTTGTCGGCTTAAAAATGCTAGACAAGTCTATAGCTAGACATGAATATGAAGTTTATTTCAAGGGAGAAAAAGTCGGTACGGTTACAAGCGGTGCGCCTTCACCCGTTTTGGGCGCAAATATCGCTATGGCTTATGTAAAAAATGATAAAGAAATCTGTACAGGCGCAACTGTTCAGGTTATGATAAGAGAAAAACTGCATGATGCGGTGGTTGTAAAAAGACCGTTTGTATGCAAACACAATAAAGTTAAAATATAAGGAGAATATAGATGGGTATTGAAGAAAAAGTTTTATGTTCAAAATCACATGAATTTATTTTAAAAAATGATAACGGAAGTTATACTATCGGTTTAACCGATTATGCCGTAGATCAGCTTGGAGATATAGTTTATTTGGAGTTACCCGAAGTTGAGAGTGAATTTAAGAAAGGTGAAACTTTTGCAACCGTTGAATCAGTTAAAGCTGCATCAGAAATTTATATGCCGATAAGCGGAAAAGTTTTGGAAGTGAACAATTCAGCAGTTGACAGTCCCGAAATCCTAAACGAAGATGTTTGGGAAAAAGGCTGGCTTATTAAAATCGAACCGACAGGCGACAGCACTGAAAAAGATGATTTGATGACATACAATGACTATAAGGCAGAATTGGAATAATGAAAAATTTTTTGGTACACAACGAAGATGTAAAACAAGAAATGCTTGAAAATATCGGGCTAAATTCAATTGAGGATTTGTTTAAACAAATTCCCTCAAAAGCACGTATGGTAGAACTTGATTTACCTGATGCAATTAGCGAGATGGAAACACAGAGAATTATAAAATCTCTTGCAAAAAAGAACAATACGGATTTTGTATCGTTTTTGGGCGGAGGTACTTATAACAAATTTATTCCCGCATGCATTTCGCAAGTCGCAAACAGATTTGAGTTTTTGACGGCATATACCCCTTACCAGCCCGAAATTTCTCAGGGGACTTTGCAGGTTATGTACGAATTTCAGACAATGATTTGCCGTTTGACTGGAATGGATATTTCGAATGCAACTGTGTATGACGGTGCAACAGCTTGCGCTGAGGCGATTTTGATGGCAGTCAGAATTTCAAAGAAAAACAAAGCTTTGGTTTCAAACAAACTTAATCCTGAATATATTGATGTAATCAAGACTTATTGTTGGGCAAGCGATATTGAGCTTAAATTTTTTGACGAAATCCCTGAAAATACGGAAGATTTTGCTTGCGTATTGGTTCAAAATCCTGATTTTTACGGAGAAATCAGAGAATACAGACGACCTCAGTCTCTGTTTATAGTTTGTGTTGATGTATCAAGCCTTTCCGTATTAGAACCGCCAAGTGATGCGGATATTGCAGTCGGTGATATTCAGAGTTTAGGTATTCCTATGAGTTTTGGCGGGCCTCATGCCGGATTTATCGCATGCAAAGAAAAATTTATGCGCCAAATTCCCGGAAGATTGGCAGGAAGAACCGTTGACACAGACGGTAATCCAGCATATTGTCTTACAATTCAGACAAGAGAACAGCATATAAAAAGAGAAAAGGCTACAAGTAATATCTGCTCAAATCAGGCATTAATAGGGCTTTGTGCAACACTTTATCTGACAGTTATGGGCGAAAAAGGTTTCAAACAAGCAGGATTTTTGTCATCTAAAAATGCTCACACTCTTGCTGAAAAACTTTCTCAAAAAGGAGTAAAGGTTCTAAACAAAAATTTCTATAATGAGTTTGTAATTGAAGTCGATAATTCGGATAAGTTTCTTACAAAACTGAAAGATAATGGAATTATCGGAGGATTAAAATTAAACGACAAACAAATTCTTGTCTGTGCAACAGAAATGAACAGTAAAGAAGATATTGACAGATATGTAAGTTCTTTGTAGAATTAACATATTAAGGGCGATTGGCGCAGTTGGTAGCGCACTTGAACGACATTCAAGGGGTCACAAGTTCGAGCCTTGTATCGCCCACCATTTAATCAAGAGGCTTTTCCTCTTTTTAATATATCTGGTATTTTTTGCATTAGTTTTGTTTGCCAATCAGGATTATTGTTTCTCATATGCGTTGAAATCTTTTGATAAAAGAGAGGCAGCTGCATATTTAAATCAACTGCCAGGAAGGTAAATATGTTAAAGACAAACAGGATTCCCAAAATATTAAGGCAGTAGTATTAACTGCAAATAAATTGTGTTCCGATTCTGTTTATTTTTCTGATCCGAACAATAAAGATAATGTTATTTATCTGACTGTTATTGATTATTAATATAAAAAATGCGATATTTATATAATTTAAGTTTTATTTGTAAAATAAATTTTTCGTGCAATAATTGAATTAACTGATAACATATACAAAGGAACACAATTATGTCAATGAACAGCCCCAAGCAGACATCACATTTAAAAAGAGAGATATTGGTAAGATTAATCAGAGCTTTTTATAGTGATAATTTTGAAGAAAACACAAGATTAATCCCTTATGATATGCGTCCGAAAGGTTCTGAAGTACCTTACAGATGCTGCATTTATAAAGAAAGGGCTATTTTAAGGGACAGGACAGTTGCCGGATTGGGAGAATCTATTGAAGAAACTTCCGACAGCGCTTTATTATCCGAAATTGCCCAAAATGCTTTAAAAAGAGAAAAACCCGATAATAAACAGCTTACAGTTCTTACGACAGCCTGTGAGGGTTGTGTTCCGTCAAGAATTTATGTAACTGATTTATGTCAAGGCTGTGTTGCAAGACCCTGCGAAAGCGCATGTAAATTCGGTGCAATCAAGGTTACTAACGGAAAATCAAAAATCGATTCCGAAAAATGTAAAAATTGCGGTATGTGTGCGCAGGTTTGTCCTTATCAGGCAATTCAAAAAATTATTGTCCCATGCGAAAATGCCTGTCCCGTAGACGCAATTTTCAAAGGTGATGACGGACATGCAAAGATAGATTTTGACAGATGTATTTCTTGCGGGAAATGTGTTTCGGCTTGTCCTTTCGGTGCGGTTCATAAAAAAAGCCAGATTATTGATATTTTAAGATGTATAAAAGACGGCAAAAAGGTTATTGCAATGCTTGCACCTGCTATTATGGGACAATTGCCCTGTACACCGAAACAATTAAGACAGGCAATTTTACAATTAGGTTTTTCTGATGTTTATGAAGTTGCACAGGGAGCAGATATTACTACAAAAAATGAGTCGGAGGAATTTGTTGAAAGATTGGAAAACGGTGCGGAATTTATGACAACATCTTGTTGTGCCGCGTATAATGAGCTTGTAGATAAGCATATTCCTTCAATGAAACCGTTCAGATCTGATACAAAAACCCCAATGTATTATACAGCGGAAATTGTAAAACGTGAAAACCCTGAAGCCCTGACGGTTTTCTTCTCCCCTTGCGTTGCAAAGAGAAAAGAAGCTATGAATAATCCGAATATTGATTATGTAATAAATTATGATGAATTAGGTGCATGGTTAATTGCATTAAATATTCAGGTTTCAGAATGTGAAGAAAGTGAATTTAAAACGGAAGCTTCTGCGGAAGGCAGAAATTATGCTGTAACAGGCGGTGTTGCCAAAGCCGTTCAAACACTTTTGCCGGAAGAAATTCCTTCACGTGCGGTGTTGATTGACGGTTTGAACAAACAATCCATAAGAGATTTGAAAAAGTATGCCAAAGACGGAATGTGTGAACTTGGTAATTTGATAGAAGTAATGTCTTGTCCCGGAGGCTGTTTAGGCGGAAATACAACACTTAACTCATACAAACCGGCACTAAAACAGTTAACAAATTACGTAAATAATAGCAAGTCGATTACTGAGATTGAGAAATAAAATTTAAAAAGGCGATAGGACGATAGGGCTATAGGGCGATAAGGCCGTATCGGGGAATAAAATGTAAGTCGGCATTCTTGAAGTTTGCCCATGAAAAGTGTGGGCACGGCTAATGCCTTTGCCCACACTTCAATCTATTCTTCTGATTAATAATCCATTTTCCAATTTAATTGGTCGATAAGTAAGCCGGTACAAGCTTCACCACCACCATACATACCGGAAC
>JAGBOW010000118.1 GCA_017633675.1 bacterium
ATTTGTTCATCTGTAAGACATTTTTGTTTTCGTTTCATTGTTACCTCCTTTACATACTAACATCTCTGAAAACAATTTTTGTCCTACTGATTGATTACTTTTTTAGGGGTACACTTCACCAACCCGACAAAACATATTGTCGGGCTAAAGCCCGACCTATTTTTCTACCTGTCATTGCGGACAAAGTTCCGCAATCTGAAAAGATCGCGCAACAAGTGCGCGATGACAAATAATTTTAAATTAATAACAACTTATTCGCTTATTTGTTTATTCCCCGATACGGCCTTATCGCCTCATCGCCCTATCGTCCTATCGCCATTTTAAATCGGCAGACTAAAGTCTACCCTACATTTCTAAAGTCTGCAAAAAATATCCCCCTCTCCCTAACCCTCTCCCGTTGGGAAAGGGAATTTTCCGTTAAAAGACTATTCCTCTAACCATCTAACCATCTTAACTTCTAATATTTTCCTATGCTCCTATGCTCTTATCCACCTATAATTCCTATCGCCATTTTTAACTTTTCACCACTCACCACTCACTATTCACTTTAAATATTTTTTGCTACAATTAATTTATGGCTATAATCATTTTTTCAGGTAAGCAATATTCGGGAAAAGATACGGCAGGAAAGATTATGCTTGATGTTTTACCTGATTTTAAACGTTGTGCAATGGGCGATATTATAAAAATTACTTATGGAAAGCAGCATAATCTCACTTATGAAGAAATCGAAAAAAATAAATCATTATACAGACAGGGTTTGATAGATTTAGGCAATTGGGGACGCTCTCAAAATCCTGATTATTGGTTAAATAAAATTATCGAACAAAAGGGAAATATAATTGTTACGGACGTCAGAGTTCCGCATGAATATGAAGTTTTTAAGAATGCAGGAGCAATTTCAATCAGAATAGAAGCTACAAGAGAAGTCAGGGCATTAAGAGGGGAGCTTGTAGGTGAAAACGATATTACGGAAGTCGGACTTGATGATGTAAAAGATTGGGATTATGTTATAGAGAATAATTCCGACTATGAAACTTTTAAAAGAAATGTTTTAAAAATTGTTGATTGTTTGAATTATAACAACAATTAGTTTCAACGTATATACTGTTGACATTTATAAAAAAATCATTAAAACCCATGCCGGGTAGTCAATTTTACCGAAATTTATTAAATTTTCTAATGAATTTAGATGATTTTTGACTGCTTATGTGTATAAATTCATAAAATATACGTTATGATTATTATAGAAAGGCAGTTATTATGAGTAATTTTTATCCGCATTATGATTTGGCAGGCAGAATTCAACACACAAAGCTGGATTCAAATTTCGGACTTTTACCTTCAGCCAGATTAGACAGAGTAGAAGAAAAATCATCTCCGAATTTTAAAGCTGTATTTTCAGGGCTTATTGAGGATTTGAATGCAGATTTAAACGCTCCTGACGATTTGTTAAAAGATGTTATGTCAGGAAGTAAAAATGTTGATATACATGACGTTATGACTGCTATGGCAAAATCGGAAATCAGCGTTAATGTTGCAACACAATTAACGGGAAAAGTCATACAAGCGTATGACAAAATTATGCAAATTCAGGTGTAATATATAAAATGAAGACTAGGGGCTTTTAAAATGGATGTCAAAGATATAGCAGAAAATAAGGTTATATTAATCAGCATAATAGGCGGTTTTTTACTGTTTATTATTCTGATAGTATCCATAATTGTTGTTATTGCAACAAGTCATAGGGGAATTGCAGGCGGGCCTGATGTTACGGGTGAGCCTTTGAAAGAAGATGTTAACCTTTTAACTACCGACAATCTCGGTAAAGCCATAGAAATTCAAGCTCTTTTGGCAAGATATAATATTGCCGTAAGCAGAAAACTTGACGGTACAAAATCAATTTTGTATTTAAAAAAAGGAGATTGCAGGACAGGAAGAAGAGCTTGCTATACAACTGACAGAGATATTGCTTTAATGCAAATCGTACAAAGCGGTCTTATGGATCAAAATGTAGGACTTGAAATTTTTGATAAAGGTGATTTTACTTCAACAAAAGAAGATAAAAAAATAAGATTATCCAGAGCAATAAACGGTGAATTGGCTCGATTAATAAAAAGAATTGACGGTATTGAAAATGCTTCCGTATTTATTTCAATTCCTGAAGATACAATGTTTGCCTCAATGAAAAAACCGGTAACGGCAACCGTTCAGCTTGTTCTTTCTCAGGACGGTTCAAAACTTGACCAATTGAAAGTCAAAGCTATAACAAATCTTCTTTTAGGCAGTGTAAACGGTTTAACGGGCGATAATATTGCAATAACCGACACAAACGGTCATACATATCACAGTATGGTCAGTGCGGAAGATGAGATGCTTGAAAGAATAGAAGAAAACGATAAATACATGACTCAAAAAGTCAATCAACAGTTAGACAGATTGATAGGACAGGGAAATTATATAGCAACAGTTAGTACATTCTTACGTCAGGCACCTGTTGAAAGATTTACAATTGATTATGATCCCGCAAGAAAAGCTTCCGTTACGGAACAAACATTTACGGAAGGTCTGGGCGATCAGACAAGTGATTCAAACAAAAATGTAAATGCCGTCAGTGTATATCTTCCAAACGGCTTACCTGCAGGTTCATTTGATTCAAATCAAAACAGAAATTATTCCAGAACTGCAAGAGAAACACAATTTGGTGTTACAAAAACCCAAACAAACGAATACATAAAACCCGGTGTAATTGAAGAAATATCGATTGCGGTAACAATGGATAAGAATGCGATGCCTGCCAATACAACCCCTGAAGAATTAAAAGAATTGATAGCAAAAGCGGCAAGTCCGAAAGTCAGTGCCGAAAATGTTTCTATTGCATATTCGGATTCAACTGATCCGTTCTTAGCCACTGACAGACCTGCTAACCTTCCAAAACCTGATGATACGGGAAATCCGTGGTGGCTTACTATTGCACTAAGTGCTATCGGTCTGATATTTGTATTCAGAGTTGTTTCAAATAAGGTTAGAGAAATTCAGGAAGCTAACAGACGTGAAGTTCAACTGCTTCAGGAACGTAATGCAATGCAGGATCAACAATTATCCGATATCACAATGAGAGCGGCACAGCTTGCGGAAAGACAATCAGAACTTGCACAAGGACTTCTTGAACAACAACAAAGACCATATATTGAACAAAAAGAACCGGATTTGGAAGGTGCTTTGAATACAATATCCGCAGAGCTTTCCGGAGTTCAAGATGACAGTGATGTGAGTGATAAAATAAAGAGTTGGATAGAACAGGCGTAGATGAGTGAATAGTGAGTTGTGAACAGTGAATAGTTCTTATCGGTTCGCAAAACGAACAAAAATTCAATATTGCGCGAAGCGCTTATATGAACTACTCACCACTCACGACTCACTATTCACCAAAAGGAAAACCAATGGCAATACAAGGATTTGATTATAAAGATTTTGCACAAAATTTAGCGCAGCAGGCGTATGAATTGCTGCCGCCTGATTTTAATGATGATCAGAAAAATTATGTTGCAAATACCCTGTTAAATTTTTCTGCCGTTGCAGGTGAAGCTTTAGCAAACGATACACAATTAAATTTTAATCTTGATCAAGCTGTAATGATTACTCAAATTATTGCAGAATGGTCATTTCATAAGTCCGTTGACCTTATAAGATCCGGAATCCCAAGACAGTATTGGGATCCTATTATGCAGAAAATTGCATATACAATATTTGAGATTGCCAAAAACGCTTTTCATCTAAATTTACCTCAGGATCAGTGTTTGCAGGTAATTGAACATCACGTTAAAAAGACCTATGTTGATTGTATCGTAGAATTAAAAGATAAGAATTTAATTGATGATGAACTGATGCAATTTGCTGCAAACCAGTCAAATATTGACCAGATGGCTCAACAGCAAGTTGAAATGGAACAGGCTCAAATTGAGGAACAAGCTCAAATACAGGCAGAACAAGGCTATACTGAAGCTCAGCCGCTTCCTCAAGTTGAACAGGTGCCTGTTGTTCAGCAACAGCAACAAGTTCCTGCAGAACCTCAAAAAGATTACAAAGTTCTTAAACTTGCAACTCTTGCAATGTTGTTTAACAGAATGCGTCAGGAAAAAGTTCAAACTTATCTTGATAAATTTAACAATCGTGATGCCGATACCGTACTCAGATTAATGAATGTGGAACATCTTGACAGCAAAATGGATCCGAAGGCAATAATGCAATATCTTAACGAAATTTCGGAAAACTTGCCCGGAGGCGGTATAAATGTTGATATGGCAAAGGAAGCCGTTGTTGAAAGGATTAGGAATGTTTCGCAATATTTCGACAAATCTCAGTTGGAACAAAATTTAAGATTGGAACGAAATAAAGTAAGACGCTTTATTTTTACGGCTATGGAAGGTGAATATTTAGAAATTCCTCCCCGTGTTGCAAATATTATTGCCACACACTTAGAAGATAGTGTATAATAAAATTATGATTATAAAAAAGAATATAATACAAAGACAAGGGGATAGTGTTGAAGATATTGAGGAAGCTGAAGTAAGTCCTGAAGAGGAGCAACTGCAGCAGGAAGAACCTCAAGAAGAAACAATCGATATATTTAACCTTGATGATATAGATTTTAAACAACGTAATGAAAGACGCAGAGGGGACAGACGCAGAGGATTTCGCCGTATTGATGATAGAAACTTAATATCCAGAGCAAAGGAAGAAGCTCAAAGTATTAAAGAATCAGCCCAAAAAGAAGGCTATCAAGAGGGATTAGAGCAGGCAAAGGCAGATATTGAGGAGGTCAGAAACTCTCTGACCGCATTTATAAATGCAAAACAGGAAGTATTTGACAGTGTTGCTCCTTATGTTATGGAGATAAGTTTTGATATTGCGAAAAAAATTATTAAAAAAGAAATAGAACAGGATAATACAATAATTCTGGATAATATTCAACAATTACTGAAAACACTTTCAAAAGAAGAAGCCAAAATAACCTTGAAAGTTAATCCTGTTCAGGTATCACTTATAAAAACCGAAGTTCCGGAAATGTTAAATAATGCCGGTTTAGAGGCAAAAATATTGGTGGTACCCGATGAAGCAATTACGGAAGGCGGATGTTTGATTGAAACAACAAACGGTGTAATAGATGCGACAATTGAAACTCAATTGTCGGTGATTAGTGAGGCGTTAAAAGAAGTTTAATGGCACAGGCACAACCGCAGGGCGGAGCAAATAACGGAAATTTAAGTGAAGTTTTTATGGCAATATTCGTATTATTGCTCATAGTTTTATTGCTTTGTCCGCTTCCGAACTGGGTTATTAATGTATCTATTTGTTTAAATATTACTCTTGGTATTGTTCTTTTGATGATTTCTTTGTATGTAAAGAAAACTTTGGAATTGGCATCATTCCCGTCAATAATTCTTATCGGTACAATGTTCAGACTTGTACTTTCAATCGGATCAACAAGATGTATTCTGGCAAGAGGTGAAGCGGGTCAGGTAATTCAAGCATTCGGAAATTTCGTTACGGGCGGTAATATGATAGTCGGGGGGGTAATCTTCCTTATCATAACGGTTGTACAGTTTATGGTAATTACAAAAGGTGCAGAACGTATCGCAGAAGTTGCAGCCCGTTTTGCATTAGACGCTATGCCGGGTAAACAAATGACAATTGATGCGGATTTTAATGCCGGATTAATTTCGCCCGAAGAAGCGACAAAAAAGCGTGAGGACTTACAGAGAGAATCAAATCTTTTCGGTAGTATGGACGGTGCTATGAAGTTTGTAAAAGGTGATACGATTGCGGGTATTATCATTACACTTATAAATATTATCGGCGGTTTGTGTATCGGATGTATGATGAATCAAATGCCGATAGCTGATGCCGTTTCAAAATATACAACTTTAACAATCGGTGATGGTCTTGCTTCTCAAGTTCCTTCATTGTTGATGTCAATAGCTGCAGGTATCTTTATGACACGTTCTTCTGCTGCCGATTCATTAGGTACTGATGTTACTGGTCAAATTATGAGTAAACCGAATGCTCTTTTTCTGGCATCGGGTTTTCTTGTATTATTAGCTTTAACAAGCGGTTATACAGGCTTGCCTTGGATTCCGTTTTTGTTATTTGCTTTAGGTCTTGGTATAGCAGGATTCTCTACATTAATTAATGCTGATGTTCAATCTCAACTTGGACAATTGGAAAATGTTCGTCAGAATATGCAGGATTTGGTTAACCCGAACAGAATGTACGAACGTTTGGGTGTTGATGTTTTGAGCTTGCAAGTAGGTTCTAACTTGCTTGTAATTGCCGATCCCGATCAGGAAGGTCAGTTATTGGCAAAAATTGCTGCTTTACGTCAAAGGGTTACTGATGAATTGGGTTATATTCTGCCTAACATTAGGATTATGGATTCATCTGCACTTGATGCGAATGAATACATGATTTCAATTCGCGGTAATACGGTTGCGACGGGTTATGTTTATCCCGGAAAATTAATGGTAATTGCGGATCAGTGGGATAATCTGAAGAAAGAAGTTCCGTCTGATGCAATTATTGGTATTGACCCGACATATCAAACTCAGGCTTATTGGATTTCACCTGAAGATGCGAAAATGGCTCGTTCTGTTACGGCAGTTGACCCGACAGATGTTATTGTTACGCACTTGCAGGAATGCGTAAGAAAACACGTTGACGAAGTTATGACAAAAACAGATGTTCTCAAACTTATGGAACTTGTTCGTTCTCAAGACCCGACACTTGTAAATGACCTTGTTCCTACAATTATTTCTACAAGCGATTTGAGAAAGATTTTTGTAAACTTAATCAGAGAAAAAGTTTCTATTAAAGATATTATATTTGTGTTTGAAAGACTTTGCGATTATGCAAGATTTTCAAAAGAACCGGATATCCTTTCCGAACGTTTGAGGGCGGCTTTGGGACGTCAAATCTGCCTCTCAAATGTGGGAGATGATAAAGTTCTTTATGCACTGACACTTTCTCCCGAATGGGAAAAAACTCTTGATGACAGTTGTCAAAGAACTGAATTGGGTACAATGTTTTTACTTAACCCAATGCAGGTTCAGGAATTGATTGAAACAACGGCAACGACATTGATGAGAGCGCATCAGGCATGCGGACAACAGCCTGTAATTTTGTGCTCTCCGAGAATAAGATTACCTTTATATCAGCTTTTGGAACGCCATATTCCGACGATTGTTGTAATTTCTTATTCTGAATTGATAACCGATATCAAGGTCGAAGCTGTCGATACAGTCGGCGAATCGTATTCGATGGAGTAAGTTATATGGTTAGAAGAATAGATGATTAGAGGAATAGTCTTTTAACGTAAATATCTAATCCTCTATTCTTCTAATTTATACCAAGGCTTGAAGTTATCTATTTGTTTTTTCAAATTTTTAAAATCTCCGTTAAAATTTATGCATCTGTCATCTATTATAAGATATGAGATATCTTTAACATTTGTAATATCATCAATATATTCTTGTAAGTTGTTTTCTATAACCCATTTTGAGGCGAGCATACGATTTCTTGTCGTAAAAATTTTAACAGTATAATCATTTGACAATTCTTTTATGAATTCATAAGCCCCTTCTTTTATCGGCGGAATAAAATCTTTATCAAAATTTCCAGTGTATATATTCAACACCCCGTCTAAATCAATAAGAATTGTTTTTTTAAAATTTTCTTTCATATTTACAAACCTTTCTTATCTTTAGAATATCACAAGCCCCACTTGTGGACAAGTCCCACTTGTGAATTGAAAATATTATTATGTTATCTGATTTTAAAAAGAAACTAGGCAAACGTATAAAACAACTAAGAGAAAGTAAAAAACTTTCAAGAGAAGATGTTGCATTTGCTTGTGATTTTTCAGGTTCTTATATGGGAATGATAGAACGGGCTGAATATGATTTTAAAATTTCAAAACTTTATAATATTTCAAAAGCGTTGAATGTTGATATAAGGGAATTATTTGATTTCTCAAAAATATAATTAATGTTGGATATACCCAACTTACATCTTGTAAAGAACTTATCGTCCTATAACCCTATTGCCTTATCGCCTTTATAATAAATTTGTAAAAATATTTATTTGATATAAAATTGAATTATGAGATTTAGTCGAATTATTTACCCGATATTGTTATGCGTTTTGCTTATCAAACCCTCTTTTGCAATAGAAGAAGAATTATTTGCAAAACATGTTGAAATCAAAGACGGAAGTAATTTGTCAATTGCGGATTGCGTGGCATCGGCTTTCAAAAACAGTCCGAAAATAAGAAGATATAAATATAATCTTGATATTGCAAAAAGCAGAGTCGGAATCGCAAGAGCTCAATATTTTCCCGTAATTTCCGCAGGTGCGGGGTTTTATAACGAAAATAATTCAAACAGTATTTATTATAATTCTTATTACAGAGAACTTCCGAATGTCGGTGTTGCGATAAACAAAATGATTTGGGATTTCGGCAAAACTACCGCTTACATTAAAATGGAAGATTTTTACAGAATTGGTGCGGAATACGAGTTTATGGACAGTATTTGCGCAACTTTGTTTGACGTAAAAGCAAAATATTATAAAGTCCTTAAAGAACAGGCTTTAGGCAGAGTTGTTCAAAAACGTGTGGAACTTTTTGAACGGTTTGTAAAAAATGCAAAACACAAACCCGACAAGACTTCTGCTGAAGTAAACCTTACAAAAGCAAAATTAGACTTGATTTCGGCAGGAAACGGATACAGAAACGCAATTGTGGATTTGAATAACTCAATGTACCTTGAAAATCAACCGAAATATACAGTTCAGGATACTCCGACATTTAATTTGAGAGAAAATTTTACGACAAAATTAAATAATGATGCTTTTACTGCGGAAGTTTTTAATTTCCCTATGGAAAAAGCCGTTGATATGGCTTATGAAAACAGCCCTGATTTAAAAGTCCTTGTTTCTACAAGAAACGCAATGGATCAGTCTTTGAAATATATCAAAAGAGTTTATTTCCCTGAATTGAGCGCAAATGTAGGTTATAATTTCTTAAACACAAATGAAATGTCCAATAACGGATTGAATGTTGGTGTGAATGTTACGTCAGCAGTGAATTTGATGGAATTAAAACACAGTATCAAGGGTGCTGATGCAGAATTAAATATCGCAGACAACGAAATCAACCTGTTCAAAAAAGATTTGTATTTTGAGGTTAAAAGAGCATTTAACAATGTAGATAAGGCGCAGAGAGAAATTCCCGTTGCAGAGAGTGTTTTAACACAGGCAAGTTCTTCATTGACCGTCATTGAAGCCCAATATATTGCGGACCAAAATAATGTTGACTATACGGCATACAGAGATGCAATTATTGATTATACTGATGCTTTAATAAAGTATGTAAATGCCGTTTATGATTACAATTTGGCTTTAATTCAGGTTGAAATGGCTATGCATTACCATATAGTTGATATTCACCACAAATCGGAACACGCAGTCCATTACCATTCTGATGATTTGATTAAGCATTTGACGGAAGCTTTAGGTTGTGATGAACACGAAAAACACAAAGACAAAAAGAATAAACGGCAAGAAAAATTATAAGATTTATTTTTTATCTTTGTCGGAACGTTCACGGACAGAAAGTTTTACAGGTGTTCCAAAAAATCCGAACGCTTCTCTTAATTTATTTTCAATATATCTTTTGTAATGGTCTTTCATCAGGTCTGTGTTATTTGCAAAAATGACAATGTGAGGAGGCTTAACACCCGTTTGAGTTACATACATAATCTTCAGTCTTTTGCCTTTGGAAGATGCAGGAGGATTAAGCATATAAGCCTCTTTTATAACCTTATTCAAAAGACCTGTAGAAATCCTTTTTGTGCATTCTGTATAAACATTTTCCGCTTCTGTGAAAATTGTGTTCAATCTCTGTTTTGTTACGGCAGAAATGTAGATTTTAGGTGCATATTCCAAAAACGGAATTTCATTTGCAAGCTTTTTATTGTATTGATTAATTGTGTTGGATTTTTTATCTTCGATTAAATCCCATTTGTTAATCGCAATAATTATACCTTTTCCTGCTTCCGTAATAATTGATGCTATTTTTTTATCCTGATCGGAAATCCCCTGAACGGCATCAATTACCAAAAGCGCAACGTCACAATCTTTTATTGAGCGGATTGCTCTGTCTACGGCAAATTTTTCCACACCCCAGTCAACTTTGGATTTTTTTCTAATTCCTGCCGTATCGACAATGATAAATTCTCTGTCTTTGTAAGTGATTGAACTATCTATACTATCCCTTGTAGTTCCTGAAACATCGGAAACTATCACTCTGTTTTCGTTCAAAAGTGCGTTAACAATAGATGATTTTCCCGCATTCGGTCTGCCGACAATCGCAATTTTTATGGTTTCGTCATTTTCCTGTTCAATATCACGTTCAAAATCTTCCGTAACAAGGTCTAATAAATCCCCGACACCGCCTGAGCCATGAAGTGCCGAAATCCCGACAGGTTCACCTATTGCCAGTGAATAAAAATCACTAATCATCATAAGAGATTCCGGATTGTCGAGTTTGTTTACGGCCAAATAAACTTTTTTACCCGATTGCCGCAAAATATTTGCAATATCGTAATCAATAGGATTTACGCCCTCTTTTCCGTCAACAAGAAAAATGATTTTTTCGGCTTCTTCGCAGGCGATTTTTGCCTGATCGAAGATAGAAAGCATGATTTCGTCCTCATCACCGGGGATAATTCCGCCCGTATCAATTACGGTGAAAATTTTGTTTTGCCATTCAACGTCAAAATAAATTCTGTCGCGCGTAACCCCCGGCAAATCGTCAACGATAGAGTTTCTTGTTCCTATCAAACGATTTACAAATGTTGATTTTCCGACGTTCGGACGTCCTACTATTGCTACAATCGGTTTTGTCATAAAAGGATTATAACATGAAAAAATAAAAGACGATAAGACGAATAAGGCGATAAGTCCTTTACTAAAACAATCTTAGCAAAATTATACCAAAATCACTTTAATAATACAGATACGGTCTTATCGCCATATTGCCCTATAGCCCTATCGCCTTATTTTAACATGCCTTAAAAGAGCTTCCGCCCTTTATGCAATCCAAAACTCCGCGAATGCTTGTGTGTAAGATATATTCCAATACGTCCGCTGTTTTGTAGGCAACATGCGGAGTGATTATGACATTCGGCATTTTTGCAAGTTCTTTTATTATGTTAGTTTCTTCGTAGCATTCAAGATTAACTTTGCTTGCAAATTTTCTGCAATTAGGATTTACGGAGTCGCAGGTTCTTATATCAAGTCCTGCGCCCTGAATTTTTTTATTTTTTAATGCATCTCTCAAATCTTTAAGATTAACTATTCCCGAACGTGCAATATTTATAAGGTATGCGGAACACTTCATCATATCAAGTTCACGTTTTGTAATAAGGTTTTTACTTTCCATTGAATAAGGAAGATGAATTGTTACAACATCAGACACCTTCAAAAGTGTTTGCAAATCAGTATATTGGGTGCCTGTTTGGGTTTTGAGTTCTTGTTTTTCCACAATATCGTAAGCCAAAACCTTCATTCCTATAGCTTCGGCAATCCTGCAGACTTCCGCTCCCGTTGCACCGGTACCGATTACGCCAAGAGTAAGCTTTGAAATATCGTAACCCGTAAAATCAATAGTTTCACCTTTTTCAACAAATTGAGAAAGCGGTTTGAAGTTTCTCACAAGCGCAATCATTAATCCGATTGTAAACTGAGCGGAAGTTTTGAAACTGTAATTTTCGACATTTACGACATCAATATTTTTTAAAGTTGTAACGTGTTTGTTTATATGTTCAATACTTGATGAGCGAGTAGAAATTATTCTAAGATTTCTGAAAGAATTTATGACATCTTCGGTCAAATTGGAATCCAAAAACACGCTTATAACCATTGCGCTGTCGAGTTCTTCCTGCGGAATTTTTTTGACGCTTTCTTCGTTCAAACAATTTGAATAAAGTTTTATCTCAAAATTTTCAAATTTTTCGCTCTCAAAAAACTCTCTCTCGCAATCCCTGACATCAAAAACCAACATTTTTATCGCCATAATTTTCTCCTTTTAAGAGAATTATGAATAAAAATATTTATTTGTTATATAGGACACCGGTATGTTAAATAGGGTAATTTTTACTTTTTTAACCATTCATCATAATCAACACCATTATATTTATCAGGCATCATACAATATATTGGGAACAAAATAATAAATTTAAGTATTGATTTTATTATTCTAAATATTGAATTTATAATTTTTTTATCATTAATTCGCATAAATACTCTAAAATGGAATGTCATTCCTGTATATATTGGAATAATAATCCAATAATATGGTATATGTCAAGCAGAGAAATAATCGCAAAGAATGTAAAAATTTTGCGCGAAAAAGCAAAACTAAAGAGAGAAGAACTCTCTTTAGCTCTTAATTTTGATAACTCATATATTTCCAAATTGGAAAAAGGCAGAGTAAATATAACTATTGATAAATTGGATATAATTGCCAAATTCTTTAATATTGAAACAAAAGATTTGTTTAATCACAATTAATTATATTAAAACAACTTTCCCGCTTGATAATGATTTTTTTACATCAAGAACACGCTGGTTAGAACTTCCTACCCAGTGAATATTATTATCTTTTAATTCCTCAATAAATTCGCCTTCGGCAATTACATCTATATCAGGAATGCCTTCCAAATCTTTAATCTGTTCCCAAAGATATCCCGTATAAAGCCAAATAGTCTTTTTATCACCGAATTTTTCACGGAATTTTTTAATAAGTCTGAACACTTCACTTCTGTTTCCGACAAACAGAGGATCTCCGCCAGAGAATGTTATGCCTGAAATATAAGATTTATCAAGTGCTTCAAAAAGTTCATCTTCCGCATCTTTGTCAAACGGAATACCGCCATTTTCGTCCCAAGTTTCGGGATTTTGACAGTTTTTACAGTGATGCGAACAGCCTGCAACCCAAAGTACAGTTCTCAACCCGTCCCCGTTTAACATATCTTCTTTTGTTATGTTGTGATAATTCATTTTATTTCCTTAAAAGTTGTGAAAAGTGAAAGGTGAAACGTGAAAAGTTCTTTACGGTGCTTCGCACAAAATAAATGAACTACTTTGCCCGAAGGGCTGATAAGGTCTTTTCACTTTTCACTTCTCACTTTTCACTTAAAAACTACATACTAACTCTGTCTTTAATTTCTTCCATTTTGTGATCGGCAAGTCTTGAATCGCCTTTTACTCTGGAATATGACAAGTAACCGTTCATACGATCAATTTTTGTTAAGTTTTTAGAACCGCATTTCGGGCATACGTCCATATTAAGTTCTTCATGACCGCAGTCATCACAGTATGAAAGTGAAAGATTTACGCCTTCATAAAATCCCATATCCATAGCTCTCAAAACAAGAGTTTTAACAGCTTCGGTATTGTAATCCAAAGGATATTTTACGTATTGGATTTTTCCGCCGTTCATCAAATCCCAGAAACGTTTTTCACAATCCTGTTTTTCGATAGGTGTGATTTGTTCCGAAACGTGGCAGTGGAAACTGTTTGATACATAAGGTTTGTCGGAAACTTTATCAACAACACCGTATTTTTTACGGAATTGTTTTACCTGTAAACCGCAGAGGTTTTCGGCAGGAGTTCCGTACAAAGCGTATAAATTACCGTCTTCTTTTTTGAATTCGGCAACTTTTTTATTTATGTATTCCATCACTTCAATAGCAAACTGACCGTCCTCAACCAAAGATTTTCCGTTATGAATTTCTTGAAGTTCATTTAAAGCTGTAATACCGAAAGAAGCTGTTGCATATTTCATTAACGGTTTAATTTTGTCGTGGAAACCTAAATGACCGCCGTAGAACCCGCCTTCGCAATAAGCTAAAGGATTTACAGACGCTCTCATTTCGCCTAAGTAATCGTAAGTGCGTTTGTGAAGTCCTCTAATCATTTCCATATAATAATCAAGAACTTCATAAAAATCTTTACCTTCCTGTTTAGCTTTTGCGTAAATCATAGGCAAGTGTAAACTGATTGCACCGATATTGAAACGGCCTACAAATATTGGTTTATCATCTTCGTCTGCAGGTGTGTATCCGCCTCTTTCAAACCAAGGTGATAAGAAGGCTCTGCAACCCATAGGAGAAACTACTCTTTTATATTTTTTGTACATTTCCGCAACATAACCTTCGCCTGATAATGACAACCAATCGGGATACATAGCTTTTTTAGAGCATTCAATACCTGCTTCAAATATATCGTAATTAACTTTGCCTTCTCCGTGAAGTTCTTCATCATATAAGAAAACTATTTTCGGGAACAATACGGGTTTTTTGTTACCTTTTTTGCCCTGACCTTCTTTTCTTACGTTCAACATAACGATAGAGGCCATTTTTTCAAATTTTTCCGTTCCCAAACCTGTTGTAACTGTAATAAACGGATAATCACCTCTGCTTGATGCTACGGAATTGAATTTGTATTCCCAGCCTTGAAAGCCGTCATGGAAATCTTTTTCAACATCACTTGTCGCAATTTCGTCGGCTTTTTCTTCGGAAACACCCATTTCAATATATTTGTTATATTGTCTTTCGTAAGTTTTTTGAGCATAAGGTGCTAAAATCTTATCAACTTCAGCAACGGTAAATCCGCCGTATTGCTGGCTTGCAGCTGCCATTACAATATCGCCTATAACGTCAAATGCAACTTCTAACGATTTCGGTTCGTTATACCACAAGTTACCCATTTCAAATCCGCCCTTTAAAACGCTTGCAACGTCAAAAAGACAGCAATTCATAGTATCACGTCTTGCGGACATATCATGAATATAAATATAGCCATCTCTTACCGCCTGTAACTCCGGAACGGTTAAGAAGAATTTTTTGTATAATTCCTTGTTTAATTGATTGAAAATTAATGAACGTTTTGTTGAAACAAGAGCTGAATCAGCGTTAGAATTTTCTTTGTCACCGACATACATAATTCTTTGTGATTCTTGATAAACTTTATCAAGCATGTTTACAAAATCGATTTTGTAATCACGATAACTTCTGTAGCTTTTTGCAACTTTCGGATTAACATCTTCCAGAGCATTTTCAACTATGCAGTGCATTTTTGAGATGTCGATATAATCTTGTCTTTGTTCATAAACACTTTTATCAACATTGTTACAAATATTTTGAATTTCTTCATCTGTCAATTCAACAAGCATTCTTGCCGCAGATTTTTTTACGGCATTAACAACTTTTTGAACATTATATTCTTCGATTGTTCCGTCTTTTTTAACAATCTTAATATTACTTAAATCTACTTTTTGAGAAATGTTGACTATTTTACTATTAGGATTTGTAACCGGTGTATTTTCCGTGTTCGAAATACTAACAACTCTCCCGTTGCTCAAATTTTGCATATTAATCTCCTTTGGTTTTCTTAAAGAATGAGATAACAACTACCTATGGGTTAAGGGGTCTCTTTTTTATGAAACCATTTACAAATTTCTCCCAAAACTTATAAATGCGGGGTTTTCACCCATGCTTTTTCTTAACCTTTCTAACATTATAACAAAAATTTTTAAAGCATGGAAGATATGTTAACAAAAATTAAATCTTTGGATTTAGGAAAATCAATCTCTAGGTGAGTGGTGAGTTGTGAGTAGTGAAAGGTCGTTATCGGCACTTCGTGCGAAAATGTATTTTCGCACGAAGTGAGCGTAAAGAACCACTCACAACTCACTATTCACAATTCACTAATACTATGCTCTCGGATGTGCTTCATTGTAAACTTCTTTTAAGTGCTGAGTTGAAACGTGTGTGTAGATTTGTGTATTGGAGATGCTTGCATGTCCCAAAAGCTCTTGTACAACCCTTAAATCAGCACCGTTTTCTATTAAATGAGTTGCAAAACTGTGTCGGAAAACGTGCGGTGTAACGTGTTTCGGCAGGTTTATTTTCTCAACAATTTTGTTAATAACATTTCTTATTGTTTTTGTTTGTAATCTGTATCCTGTATTGTTTATAAATACCGGTGAATTTTCACTTTTTAAAGGTGCGGGATATCCTTTCGGTATCAAATCTCTTGCGGTTTCTATATATCTTTCAAGATAATTTTTTGCTCTGTCTGTAACTAATATTATTCTTTCTTTGGAACCTTTACCGAAAACTCTTATTTCGTTTTGTTCTAAATTTAAGTCACCGAAATTAAGCCCCGAAAGTTCGGAAATTCTCATTCCGGTTGCCCATAAAAGTTCTAATATTGTTCTGTTTCTGTATCCTGACGGGGTTTCAATTTTTGTATTATTTAATATTTGTTCAACCTCATCAGGTGTCAAAAATTTCGGAAGAGATTTAGGACGTTTCGGATTGTTAAGATTTATTGCGGGGTTTGAATCAACTTTTCGTTCTCTGTATAAATATTTGTAAAAAGTTCTTAATGATGCAATTTTTCGTGCGACTGTTGTTTTTTTGTAGTTAAATTTTTGGATAAAATGTATATAATCTCTGATTTTTGGAAAATCTATATCTTCACAGGAATTTTCGTCCATCCAGATTAAGAAACTCAAAATGTCCGAACAATATGCTCTTGCGGTGTGTCCGGAAAAATTTTTTTCAGCAATTATGTAGGATTTGAAATCCTCAAGATCTTGTTTGGAGATTTGGTTCATGTTTTTTGAGTGAGTTGTGAATAGTGAGTTGTGAGTGGTTATTTACGTTCGCTTCGCTCGGAAATGTATTTTCATACGAAGTGCCGATAACGACTTTTCACTACTCACCATTCACTCAATATACTTACTCTATAAAAATTACACATCATTTACATTATTGATTTTTAAAAAATTTTACAATATTCAGTTTCTGCACTTGTGCAAACTTTCAACATAGTTTATAATAGTAATTGTATAATTCATATCAACAACAAGGAAAGGAGTTTTGAATATGAGAATGTTAAGAAATGTTAACGGGGGGG
>JAGBOW010000119.1 GCA_017633675.1 bacterium
AATAATATAAAAAGGTATTTTCTTTTTTGATTACTGAACATAATTATTTTATCCGACAAATTTGGCTTTAATTAAGTATTTTAAATGTCTAAACCCATCTCTCCAAGGCCTTAGATGAGGTTTTCGTCCTTTTAAGTCTTTATGCAATGAAATCGGAACTTCCGCAATTTTAAAATTATGTTTGACAAATTCAACCCATAATTCGCTTGCAAATTCCATGCCTGTTGTCTTAAATTCTATTTTATCAAGACAACTTTTTCTCATTAATCTCATTCCGCATTGAGAATCCGACAGTTTCGTACCGTATAAAAAATTCAAAACAAACGTTAATGCGGGAGTGCCGATATAACGATTTTTCCATGGCATAGCCCCTTTTTCAATAGAACCTCTGATACGGGAACCCGTTACCATATCAATATCAGGAGTTAATTTATTCCATAAAAGGGGAATTTCCAAAAAATCATAGGTATCATCAGCATCACCCATAAGAACATATTCACTGTCCGCATTTTTAAAACCGCAACGTAATGCATTTCCGTAGCCTTTTTCAGCACAATGCACCACTCTTGCTCCCAAAGATTCAGCTATTGATACTGTATTATCAACAGAACCGTTATCCGCAATAAGCACTTCACCGTCTATATTGAGTTTTTCAAATGATTTTTTGCATTTTTCAATACATACAGAAACCGTTTTTTCTTCATTTAAGCAAGGTATTACAACTGTTAATGTTTTCATTAATTGTCCTCAAATAACTAAAACAGGTTTTTATGAACTTATAAAGCTCATGTTTATTATACTATAAATTTTTTATTTAGGAATATTAATAATCCATCTTCCAGTTTAATTGGTCGATAAGTAAGCCGGAATAACAAGCACCACTATTAGATTCACCACCTGAAGTACCATAAATACACTCTCCGTTCAAACCCATCCTTGTCTTATATAAATCTTTTCCACCGCCACACCTAACTGCATAAAATAAAGCATAATCATTACCGCCTGCAGGTGCAAGTTGTCCTCTTTCTGTTATATAAAACATGAATATATCTTTTCCAAACTCATTAGGTCCTTTGTTGCCGTTGATATCTATATTAAAATAACCTGCCTCACTACACATATGTCCGCCTTTTGAAAGAACTGCATCACAACTATAGACGCTGGGTGGATTTTTATAAAAATAATGTCCCCATATCATAGCACCGTTTGATAAGTGTATTATGTTATTAAAATAGAATTCTTCGGAATTGTAATTTCTGTATTTGTAAGAATTACTTATTACCTGTCCGTGAGAACCAATTGCCCCGCTTCCGAATCCTATACGCACTATTCTAAAATATTTTTTCAATTGTGCATAAAAATCTTTACATTTATCTGATGAAATATCATCACCCGAATAACAACCATTATCCCCAATTGCTCTCCATACTTCCGTATCCGCAATAAATTCCACCCCGTCATCTGCCATCATCTTTTTAAAACCCTGATTTAAAAGTGAATAATTTTGTTTTAGAGAATTAACCCAAGCATGCTTGTTGTACTCCTTTATCAGTGTGGGCAGAGTAATTGATGCAACTACTCCGATTACTCCTAATGTAATTAAAACCTCTGCAAGCGTAAAACCTTTTCTCATAATACCTCCGTTCTAATATTAGCACAACATGTTCTTAATTTAGCACTAATATTTAAAAAATGCAAGATGTACAAAAAGAGAAATACCGAAAAGAATTAGGGCTATTAATAAAAAAAATAAGGTTAAAACAAAATAAATCAATCAGTCTTATTTGTGCCGAAATAGGAATGACAAAGTCAATGTGGGCAGATTTGGAAAAAGGAATTAAAGATCCGCAATTGAGTACACTGATGAGAATGAGTGAAGCATTGAACACAAAAACTTCTTTAATATTAAACAAATTGGAAAACAAGCTGGGACAGGAGTTTTCATTTATCGAATAATTTTATCCGTTTATATTTGATTTAATTACATTAATCATTTTAATTATTAACTTTTGTAACAAAAATCATCTTTTGTGAAATTCAAAAAAAACAAAATACTTTACATGGTTACAGAGAGTATAAAAACTAAGGAGAGATGAGAGATGACTTTTTTAGCTATTGATGCACAAAAGAATTTATTCACACTGCAAAAGAGCCAGCTTCAATTTGAACAAACACTTGTAATGAGCAGAGCAAACTACATTACAAAACAAATGGGTTACAGAGCCCAACAACTTGAAGAAGCTGAAATCGATACTGACGACGATCCGACATATATCGCTTTACAGCAGGAAGAATCGTACCTTGAAACAAGGCAGGATTCGTTAGACTCCCAGATAAGCCTTATGGAAAACGAGATTTCATCACTGAAGAACCTTGTAAATAACAACATCAAGTCGTCATGTTCACTTAACTTGATTGGCGGATAAAAATAAGTTGAAAGTGTAAAATTGAAAATTGAAAGTTAACTTTCCACTTTACACTTTCCACTTTCCACTTTAAAAAGTTCAACGGTATTAACCATAAGACTTGCAATGGTCATCGGACCAATCCCACCGGGAACGGGCGATATATAAGATGCTGATTTTGAAACATTTTCAAAATCCACATCTCCCCTGATTTTTCCCGACTCATCTTTAAAAATTCCAACATCAATAACCACACAATTATTTTTTATATATTTTTCCCCTACAACAATTTTTCCCACTGCTGAAATTAATATATCAGCAGTTTTTGTTATATTTATGAGATTTTTTGTTTTACTGTGACAGGTTGTAACCGTTGCATTTCTGTTCAACATCATCTGAGCGACAGGCTTTCCGACTAAATTTGACCTGCCTATTACAACGACATGTTTTCCCTCAATTTCAATATTATATTCGTCCAATAAAAGTAAAATTCCTTTTGGGGTGCATGGGTAGACATAGGGTTTTTCACCCGTAAAAAGTTTTCCGCTGTTATACGGAGTTAAACCGTCAACATCTTTTTCGGGCAAAATCGCATCAATAATTTTGAATTTGTCAATATGTTCGGGTAAAGGCAGCTGTACCAAAATTGCCGTTACGGATTTGTCGTCATTTAATTCGTTAATTTTGTCCAAAAGTTCTTTTTCACTTACGGTTGAAGGATATTTTATAACAATTGAATTTATCCCTAAATTTTCGGCAGTCTTTTTTTTGTTGTTTACATAAATTTGGCTTGCAGGATTGTCGCCAGCTAAAATTACGGCAAGAGTCGGTTTTTGAGGCATTTTGTCCAGTTTCAGTTTCAATTCCCCAAAAATCTTATCTCTTAATTTTTTGCCGTCTAAAATTATTGCCATTCTTTCACCTGCGGAAGATTTAGTCTGAAATAAAACTGTTTTATTGAATCTTGGATTAAAGAAGATTCTTTATCTATTGAATTTATTTCTTTGTCTGTAGGAATTACACCCAAAACGTCTAAATCATAACGTTTAAGCATCTCATAAACCGAAGTTAAATCAATATTATCAACTTTGTTTATTATAACACCCAGTTGGTTTCCTGCTGCATATTTTGCACTAAATTCTTCAATGCGTTTTGCAAGATGCGCACTTTCCTCTGTCGGATTTGCAACAATTAAAGTTGTGTCAATATCAGTATCAACAAGCTGATTAAGATATTTCAGGTCAAACTCACAGTCAAAAATAACAATGTCGTATCTGTCAATGAGTTTCAAAACGGCATCATTAATCTGCCCCGTAATCGGGCATCTGCAATCTTTTGAACCGACAAACCACGAAACGATAATATCAACATTTTCGTCTAATGAAACGACAATATCTTCCATAGCCCATTCAACAAATTCCTGTTTGGACATTCCGTCAGGGATACCCGTTTTGTATTCGTGCTTACCGCTCCTGATGCCGAAAATTGTGTTTCTTATATCAAGTCCGAAACTGTGTCCGAGTTCGCCTGTCAGGTCATTATCAAACAAAAGAATTGATTTTTCGGGAAAATATTCCTTAAAAATTTTCAAAAAAGCTTTCGTAATTGTGGTTTTTCCGCTTCCGCTTTTGCCTGTTATTGCGAGTTTGAATGCCATAGTACCTTTCACAATAGTGAAAAGTGAAAGGTGAAACGTGAAAAGTTGTTTTCGGCTCTATCGCACAAAATATAATTTTGCACGAAGTGCCGATAAGGTCTTTTCACTTCTCACTTCTCACATTTCACTTAATTCTTCAACTTCTTCTTCAACAGATTCTTTCAATACTTCCGAAGCAGTAACCGTTACGGCTAACTCACATTTAACTTTTGATGTTAATTTAATCAGCATTGTGTAGTTACCTATTTTGTTGATTGGAGCATTCAAAGAAACATTCTTTCTGTCAACTTCAATGCCTGATTTTGCAGCCAATTCTTCGGTTAATTTTTTAGTAGTAATTGTACCGAACAATTTTCCTGATTCACCTGCTTTAGCAGACAATTCAAGAGTTCCGACAGCTTCGATTTTCTTAGCTGTTTCCAAAGCTTCTGCATGTAATTTTTCTTGTTTAGCTTTAATTCTTGCCAAATTCTTTTCTCTGTTTTCCAATGCGCCTTTTGTTGCGATTTCGGCAACAGCCTGAGGAATTAAGAAATTTCTTGCGTAACCGTCTTTTACATTAATAACGTCACCTGCTTCACCAAGGTTTTGTACGTCTTTTTTCAATATAACCTGCATTTTTATTCTCCTTTGCTATTTATATTTATCAGGTAGCTTTACCCTACAACAAACAAAATTTCTTGTCGAGAGTTTTTTGAGGAATGTTACAAAATAGTTGAACAGTTTGCGGTTGACGGGTTAGTTGTTATTAAACCAAATAACTGTTTATTCTTTCAATAGTAAATTTTTCAACAAATTTTTAGAATGTAAATTAATTTTAACATTTCTGTCAAAAAATTTTTTTACGGTTTTTCATATGTGCGGAGGTAAAAATGCAAATACAAGCCGATTACAAAAATAGCAACATATACAGTTATAAAAATCGCATTCAAAATAAAAATGTTTCTTTTGAAGGGATAAATTTAAGAAGATTATTCACCCGTTCAAAATCACACACATTTCCGCAAAACACATTAAACGAATATGCTGCCAATTTATCAAGTTTTTTAAATATGGAATATGCAAGAATTCTGCCCAGAGTTCAAAATTTAGACGGACATCAAAAAAAATTTTTACAACGTTTAGCTGTAAGATACAGTGATGAAAATTTTTCTCTTGCAGGAAATCTCAAAGAAGATTCTGAATTAGTATTTCAAGTTTTTGAACAAATAAAAGCCCCTCAAGATTATCATTATTATGCTTTAAGCAATATGACAGGAAGCTTCGGATATGTTGCAAAAGTATTTTCTCTTGCAGATGACAAAGAAACTTTTGAATTTATAGATAAATTCAGACATAAAATTCTTCCAAAAAGCAAAAAGTCAAGAGAAATTGTAATAGACATACTGCAATCACCATTTAAAAAACAATACATTTCCGACATTGATGATTTTAGATCATATTTTATTTTAAACAGTGAAAACCCTGATGTAATAAAAAATTTGGATAATCTATTAGAAAATAATCAGTTTGACAGAAAAGTTTTTGATATAAGATTAGCCGTTAAAAATATTTTAAGTTCAGGCAGAATAAAATCAGGTCAGATTCTTACACAAGATAATATAGAAAAATATTATTCGAAATCAGGTGCCGATTTTCTTGAACAATTTATTGACGGTTATTACGCAAATAGAGATTTTAAACTTGCACCCGAAAACGAATTAAATATTCTTGAAATGTACAAATCAACCACAAAAGATAACATTCAGTCCAGACTTAATGTATTGGAAAAATTTGAACATACATTAACAAAATCCGAAAACGGTGCCGAAGATGAAATTCCTGCAATGAGAAAACTGTTTGAAATGATGGACACGGATAAACATGCAAAGAAATTTGTTGACAAATTTACTTCAAACGGACATGTTCAAATTGAATCTATCGCTAAATTGACAGAAATTTTAGAAGAACTTACACCTGAAAAAGTTTATATATTTAGTAATAACATATTCCGTATTTTAAGAAGAGTTGAAGGTGATGAACTTGTTCCCGTATTAAAAGAACAATACAATAATCCGTTTTTTGAAACAAAAGCTTCAGAATTCGGCAGGAAACAAATGGAAAGATACAGATACAGAGATTCTGAAAGTTATTTATCTAAACAGACAAGGAGATTAATAAATAAATTTAACGAAATCAGATATGCACATTCCTCTAAAAAAACAGCAAAACCCGTACAATCCGTTGACGTCAAACCGGTTGTAACGGAAGAAATGCCGATAAGATTAGAACACACGATAACCGATCAAAACGGTGAAACAGTAATCAAACTTGTTAATAAAGTCAAAGAATCACCGAAAGCCAGAAAATTAAGACTTATCGGTGAAGTAGACGAATTCATCTCTAAAAAACTCAGCGCAAAAACAATTGAAGAACAGGGAATTGATTACAGAAAAAAAGCAACAAAAATGCGCTTAAAAATGTTACCTGAAATATTCGCATCAATCAAAGAAACCCGCCAAGCCGACCGTCGTCTGCCCGGAAACAAAAAACCAAAATCATCAAACAAAGATGCCGTAGAGTTGTACAAATTGATAAAGGGAAATAACAGAAAATATATTAAATATCTTCTTGAAAAAAGAAATGTTGACGGAACAAGAATGTTTGAAGTTAAAGATATAATCTCAATGATTGAAGAAGCTAACAAACATGTAGAAAGTATGAAAAAAGCTAATCCTGAGTTTAAAGCCAAAGATGCAAAAGCATACTTTGACCACTTGTATGATGCAAAAGTCGAACAGTACGGAAAAGTCAAAAGACCAAAGAAAAAATAAAATCTTATAAATTTTGTCAAGTCCCCAATTCTATATACACGGAATTGGGGACTTTTCAGTTATAGTTAAAAATTTTATAATTGAAAAATATAGGAGAAATATAAATGGCAAATTTAAAATCTAAAATTCTGCAATCTTTGCAAAACAAAAACAAATTAGAAGATACAAAATAATATAAGAAACATGCTTGGTGAATTATTAAATAAATTAAAAACCGGAGCAGGTAAATTATATGAAAACTTTTGTCAAAATGTAATTAATGAAGCTTCAACTTGGGATAATGCAGCAGGGGATTTTGCAAGAAATTATAATGATATGATTGAGGCAAATACAATTAACGCAGACAAATATTTTCACTCAAAAGCAAATTGTGAAGCTACTCAACGTGGTGGCGCAGGAGAAGTTTTGGCTGAAGCTATAAGTTTGTTAAGAGAAATAGAAGAAGGTACAAGAAAAGTTATTTTTGAAGGTGTAGATTTAATTGAACAAATTGAAGATGCCAATCGAGATATGGAGGCAAATAAATATGGACGAGAACAGGGGAAAATGAATCCGAATGAAGCTTGTGAAATCTTAATAGACATATTAAGACCAAACGGTTTGCCGGAAAAATATTAATTATGTATTATAAGAATATGAAAATAATATGTACAATTATAACTATTTTAATAACAATATTTATAATAAGTGAATATGTAATTTCAAATACTAAATTCTCTCAAATAGATTCATGTTTGAATAGAGGATATTGCTGGGATTATACAAGAAATCGTTGTGAAAAAAAAGATCAAGGGTTTTGTATCAAATCCGAAAAAGATTGTGTTGATAGACAGGGGAAATGGCAAGAAAATAAAAAATATTGTATATTAAAGTAAAAATATCTAAATTATTGGATTAAGTATAATAAAATAAATAAAAAATTTTAAACAATAAATTAGCCAAATGACTATTATTAAAAAGCGGAGAAAAATCTCCGCTTTTGATTTATATTTTTTTTTCTTTTTCTTCTTCTCGTTCTTCGTGTTTGTCAATCATTTCCTGCAGTTCGTCAGGCATGACCGTATTATGCGCGACGGCTTTTTTCTGCAAGCCTTTTTCCAATATTGTAACCTGCTTATTTTTGAGGGTTTCGCTTGCTTCAACGATATCTCTGTCGTGATAAATTCCTGCCAGTCTGATACAATTTTCTGACGGAGCGGAAATTTCGGCTAACCTTTCCTGTACAGGGTAGCTTTCCCAATCGTCAGGAATTTCGTCAATCGAATTATAAAATTCACCGTCAGGTGCAAGTCGTTTATCGGCTTCTTTTTCAAGAATTTTTTGTACATAAGTTTTTTGGCTCTTAAAACGACAAGGAATAATTATTTCTGAGCCGATTACTTCCTCAGGGTCACGCTTTTCGTATTTTTTAAACATATCCGCAACAAGTTTCAAATGTCCGATTTCCATATCTAAAAAGATTTCCCAGATTTTTTTGATTTCTTCGTCAACCTCATCTTCAAAGCATGTGTAGTAATTGCAAACCTCAGTAAATTCATGGAGTAATGCTTTTTCAAACATGGTTTCTGACGGGTCAATAAGGGATTCGTACATTGTTACGTGTTCTTCTTCCACATCTTTAATTTCCGCATAAGTTTCTCTCAGAACATGATCTCCGTACATAAACCCATGTTCCGCATAAAAATTATGCGTTTGCTGTTCGCCTGAAAGAACCGTTAAAATATTTACTTTAGTCTGAGGTGAAGCCGTTGTTTTGTCATAGTGTTTTCTGCGTCTTAGAGCGTTGCAGTTGTGGTGGTGCTGGGTTGGTCTGCCGTCAATTACGTCGGTCTGATTATGAACTATATAATTCGGCTCAACCCCTTCCGTCATATAAGCAAATTGAGCATATCTGTACAAGTGGTCAAAGTCCTCTAACAAACCGAAGTCAAAAACTTCTTTGACATATTTATCGGGTTCGTTTTGGGCAAGCCAAGCAGTTAAATCTACCGCAACCTGTTCATAGCCCAAAGTTGTTTCCAATACCGATTGATCAGCAGGGCATAACCAGTTGCATGTCATTTGCTGTTGATTTTCAATTCTGCCGAGTCTGCTTATTGTTGCTTT
This sequence comes from bacterium, assembly GCA_017633675.1. GTDB lineage: Bacteria > Cyanobacteriota > Vampirovibrionia > Gastranaerophilales > Gastranaerophilaceae > Stercorousia. The sequence continues at coordinate 8,982 of JAGBOW010000119.1, forward strand.
ATCTTCACAATCTATATCGTGCATAAACCTGTTAAACTGGTGTTTAAAGCCCCAGCCTTCAACTTCAATCCCGTTCATCAGGATTTGACGGGTTCTTGTGTAGCAGTCAACTTCTTGTTTTTTGTAGGGTTTCCCTACAATTTGATGCCAGTTTCTGAGTTGTTTTTCTAAGGGTAATCCCTTTTCTTGTAATGGATTGAATGTCATAGTGTTTCTCCTTTATTAATTTAGTGAATAATGAACTGTTCAATTTAGTTTTGCTAAAAAATATTTCTTGAGCTTAGGTAACTTTAAAGTTTTTTCACAGCTCAACATTCACTGTTCACATCTCTAACGCATACGCAAATATTTCACCTGCTTTTCGGTTGTATTCCCTGCCGTCATCTTTGGCAAACAAATTTTCGAAATGGCTCAAAGCTGTTCCGTCTGTCGAATATGATGGGTTTGTCATCATAAGATGATGAATATTTGTATCATATCTGAGCGGAAATAAATCATTCATCTGCATAAAACTGGGTAATTTATCACTTGCATATGTATATGCAAAAAGAGCTGTATTTAATCTGTTTAAACGTTGTTCGTAAGATAAACCGCCTTCGTTGTTATCATTTGAAACCTCTACACCGGGAGCATAATCCCGCATATATTTGCACTTATCGGACAGATTTTTTACCATCTCAAAATCGTCCCCCATTATAAAATCTGTTCCTGCGTTCAGACCCATATTTTTAAATCGTTCAAAATCATTTGAACTCTTTTCACCCACAAATGAAAGATTAGATTTACCGGTTCTGTGTCTAATTTCGTGTAAAATATGCTGAATTTGACAATATTCCGGCAAATCTCCGACACCTGTATAATTTTCCATATCATATCTGCCTATGTGTTTTGCAGAATCTATAAAAATACATTCAAAACCCAGATCAATCAATTTTTTACTTTCTTTTATATAAAGTTCAACATGTTTTGGATTTTTCCACGAAAATCGTATATCGCCATTTTTGCTTCCTATCTTTATTTGATCTGCAGAAATAACGTGGCGAAATCCTGCTTTTATCCCCCTAAAATGTGCCAAATCAACAAATGCTTTTAATTGATCTTCTGCGGAAAGTTTCAGAGAATAATCAATGACATTTTCGCTGTATGGTGCATTTAAGCGTATACCGTAAATTGAATTTTCTTCTAAAGGGCCTTTTTCATAGGCATCACCATAAATATTCTGCCAAATTTGGGATAAAATTATACAGTTTGCAAAACTTTTAGCAGATGGCGGAATAGCCGTCAAGAGTTTTATTGCCCCCAAAATTCCCGAACAAGTACAGCCATTATCCATTGTGGCTATTGCACGATTATTAATTTCTATATAGTTAGCTGATCTTCCCCATTTGTCACCATAATTCGGAGTTTCTATATGATTTGGGAATTTGTCGTAAAAGACACCGCTTTCCGATAAAGTCGCAATAATTTCTATTGCTTGTTTTACGGAAAGCTTCAAAACATCTGCGGGAACTATATTTCCAAGCCAACGCTTATTATAAGCTGAACTTATCCCGTGGAAAGCATAGTTTTCCCAATAAAAATTTTTGGATAATTTATTATCTTCTTTCAAAGCTTTCAAAAGTTTATTGACCTTGTTCATATCAAAAGGTTAAGAAATAAATAAAAAATTTTCATTATCCTTGTGACCAGATAAATAATTTTATAATTCTCCTCCAAATGAATGAGATTTAAAAATATTATTAAAGTTTTTATTTTTTATGTTCGTTACATTAACAGTTAAGATATGAAAAACTTTAGTTTTTCATACCTCCTCCCCAAGTCTGGTAGCCGTTCTTCAAAAGAATGGCTTTTTTTTATGCTATAATGTTTATAGGGGAGAGTGGCATGGAAAAAACTTTTGACAGACTTAATTTTATCACTGCGGGAATGCCGTTAAAAACAGGTAAAGGAACTTATCCTGAGGCTTTTGAAATTTTAAAAAATATGAATTTAGACGGAATGGAGTTGGAATTTGTTCATGGTGTCAGAATGAAAGACGAACACAGAAGTTTTGTTCGTGAAATGTCAAAAGATTTTACTATAACCGCACACGGCCCTTTTTATATTAACCTTAATTCTCAGGAAGAAGAAAAAATTGATGCAAGTGTTCAAAGAATTATTGATACCGCATCTGTTGCATCTCAAGCCGGAGCATTCAGCATAACTTATCATGCCGCTTTTTATATGGGAAAAGATAAAGAAACCGTTTATGAACAGGTTAAAAAACAGACAAAGCGAATTTGTGATGTTTTGGAAAAAGAAGATATAAAGGTTTGGATTCGACCGGAAACAACCGGAAAAAATACTCAATGGGGTGATTTAGATGAGATTATAAGGCTTTCAAATGAATTTGAACAAGTTCTTCCTTGTATTGATTTTTCTCATCTTCATGCCAGAAGTGCAGGAGATTTTAACACTTATGACGAATTTTCAAAAATTTTGGAAAAAATAGGGAAAGATATAGGTCAATACGCACTGGATAATTTTCACGGGCATCTTGCAGGAATTGAATATACCGCAAAAGGTGAAAGACAACACCTAAACCTTGAAGAATCCGATATGAATTACAAAGATTTAATGAAAGTAATGAAAGAATTTAACGTAAAAGGCGCTTTAGTTTGTGAAAGCCCTAATATCGAAGATGACTGCAAATTGATGAAAGATTATTACAATTCCATTTAAGAATGTATTTGGAAAGAACATTTTGTACAGTGAGCTTTTGGGTGGAGCATTAAATTATCTTCCAAATCGTACAATTTTTGTATTCTTGTAACCAGAGGAGCACCGCAGACAGGACATTTTAAACCTCCTGCTTCATTCAAAATCAGTTCTTTTAAACTTTCTATAACCTGTTCTGATACAATATGATTATTAAAATCTTTTTCTAACTTTTTTATTTCGTCAGGAGAACATTTTAAAATTTTTGCAAGATTTTGGCGAACCGTAACCGATAAAAACAAATCTTTACCTGCTTCTATATCTTCAATGGTTTCTATTGGCAGATTTGTCGCCATAGCAAGTCCTTTTGTTGAAAATCCGATATCTTCTCTCTTTTTTTGTATAAATTGTGCTAAAGTCTGCATTTTATGTCCCCATGAATAACTACAGAAAAATTATAAAGAAAACAACCCCTTTATACAAGAGGTTGTTTATTGTGTGTAGAAAACATTTATAACTATTGATGTAAGTTTGGTTTGAAATAGCCGGGCGTATATTCTTGCCATTCAACCGCTCTTGAAACCATCTCACCATCAGTAAAGTCATAATTAATCTGTTCCGGTTGGTTAGTATTTTCATCTATATATACATCACCGTTTTCATCACGGGCAAATGTATTAAAGAAGAAACTCTGGTCTAATTGACCTTTTTTGAAGTCACCTCTCCATACTTTTTCATAACCGGTAACGTTGCCGTATTTATCTCTTACGGGATTAATTATTGTTACTCTGTTTGTACCGTTACGCAAATTCGTATGAATTTCTTTTCCTGACTGCATAAAACGAGGATCAAACGGATCCGGTATATAGTCTTTATTACTTGCTTCCGATCTGCTTGCAAAGAATTTTGAATTTTCAAACTGAATACCCTGACCGGGAACATCTGTTACTACCTGCTTAATAAATGATATTTTCGGATTATCTTTAGTAACTGTCGGATCGAAATTATCATAATATTGAGTAACTCTGGTAATCAATGTAGCCATCTTACCGGTATTTGCCTGTTCATCATCAACTGCGTAAGTTTGGTAAAGTGCATGGTCATATCTGTTATAACAAACAGATGCAAGGAATACTACATTGTTACCATTCTCTTTTGGTTTCGGGCCATTTAATTTAAATCCGTTATTCAATCCGTGTGCAATTAATGAATCTGCAATATGGAACGGATATTCTTTAAAATGCAATGAATCAACTTTTGTCTGATAAACAGTGTCTACTCTGTCAACATAAACTGTGTCAACTCTGTCCTGGTAAACAGTATCTACTTTTGGAACATAAACCGTGTCAACTCTGTCCTGGTAAATAGTATCTACTTTTGGAATATAAACCGTGTCAACTCTGTCTTGATAAACAGTATCTACTTTTGGAACATAAACCGTGTCAACTTTGTCTTGGTAAACAGTATCTACTTTTGGAACATAAACTGTATCTACCTTAGGAACATAAACCGTGTCAACTTTATCTTGGTATATAGTATCTACTTTATGCACAATTTCCGGAACAGTATCGTGAACTATCTGAGGAACCGTGTCATGTACAATAACAGGTATTGAATCATGAATTACTGTCTTAACTGTATCCGGTTTGTTATTGCAGGGACAATCACTTATAGACCACGCCCAAGCTGTTGCATTTGCATCAGAATCAGACCATGACGAAGTTTCTACCTTTATCGGATCACAACCCGTAATTCCCGGAGCCATCATTGTTGTCATTGCAGTGGCAAGAGCCGCATTTTTCAAATGATTTTTTTTCTTTTTTTCTCCAAAACTAATCATTGAATTATTTTTGATTGCCTCCGCAGCACTCGTTGACATAGGGGCATCCATTTGTGCATAATTCATTTTTGAAGAATTATTGCCCGATTTTTTCAAGCCTCCCGTCTGTTGGTTTGTTAAAGAAAGACTTTGAATTGCTTTTACTTCCATTTGTTTTTTATTTACCTCCAATTTTCTACACTTGTGGTTATATTAAAAAAAAACATGTTTTTATTTGCTAGAAAAATTATAACAAAAACATGTTTTCTTTGAAAATTGTTGATATTATTGAGGTTGAAATGCTTTACAATTTGTAATAATAAATAAATGTGAGCAGTTCATATCTGTTTTCTGACACAAACATAAATATACATTTCCGAGTGTTATAGAGCTTAAAGAACTATTCACTTAAATCTACTTTTCAGCCAATTTTTCTCTGACAAGTCTTTCAACTTCGTTCAAAATATCAGGATTTTCAGCCAGAAAATCTCTTGCCTTATCACGTCCCTGCCCTAATTTTTCTTCATTAAAACTAAACCAGGAACCTGCTTTTTTTACGATATCCAGATTTGTTGCAACATCAAGAATATTTCCGATTTTACAGATACCTTTTCCGAAAATAATATCAAATTCAGCAGTTCTAAAAGGAGGAGCAACTTTATTTTTCACAACTCTAACCCTGACATGGTTTCCGACGTCGCCTTCTTCACCTTTAACACCTTCTGTACGTTTTATCTCCATGCGAACAGAAGCATAATACTTCAAAGCATTTCCACCGGTCGTAGTTTCAGGGTTCCCATACATTACACCAATTTTCATGCGCAATTGATTTATAAAAATAACAGTAGTATTAGTCTTTCCGATAATACCCGTTAATTTTCTTAAAGCCTTACTCATTAAACGTGCCTGCAAACCCATCTGCTGATCTTCCATTGAACCTTCAATTTCGGCTTTAGGAACAAGTGCCGCAACAGAATCCACAACAACAATATCAACAGCACCGGAGCGAACAAGTTCTTCTGTTATATCCAATGCTTGTTCACCGGTATCAGGCTGAGAAATCAGTAAATCTTCAATCTTTACACCTAAATTTTTCGCATATTCAGGATCAAGAGCATGTTCTGCATCAACGAATGCCGCAATACCGCCTTTTTTCTGGCATTCTGCAACAATATGCTGTGCAAGAGTAGTTTTACCTGAACTCTCCGGACCGTAAATTTCTATGATACGGCCTCTGGGAATCCCTCCGATACCAAGTGCCACATCTAATGACAAAGCACCTGTCGGAATTGCATCAACATTGACGGTCGGTCTGTCGCCAAGTTTCATTATTGAGCCTTTACCAAAGTCTTTTTCGATTTTTTCTATAGCAAGTTTAAGTGCTTTTTCTCTGTCATTAGTAACTGTTTCGGTTTCTTTTTCTTTTACGGCCATTGTTTATATTCCTTTTTATTATGCAGGGTTTTACCCAATCTACAATCTAAAACAGTTGAAAGCGGAAAGTTACTTAATTTTTGTATAAACTTTCAATTTTCAACTTTTCACTTTCAGCTTAATCTATTCCCAAACCTGTTTTTCTCTTTTTTTATAAAAACCTAACCCTACAGGTCTGTATGAATTCAGGTCATTTTTAAGCTGATAAATTTCTTTATTCAAATCAATAATTTTTTGCCGAAGCGTTTCGTTATCGGTTTTGCAACGAATCAGTTCAACAACAACTTCATCCATTCCTTCAAGTTTTTCGTCTATAACCTTTGAAATACGGTTGCTCAATTTAGTTTCCATATCTTTCAAAGAGTTCAGTATATTCGATATTGCTGAAGGATATTTTTGTTCCGTATTGGCAGGAAGCATTGTCTTACCTTTCATAGCTTGCACCTTTCTTAAATTTTTTACTTCTTCATAAGAAAAATAAGTTTGTCCTTTGCTATTTTTCTTAGGCAATATTGATGCACGTTTACAAAGCTCAACTATCTCTTTATTATCCGTTTTTAAAATACTTCTAACCTCTTGCGGAGATAAAGTTTTCCCTTCTAATTCCTGTTCTGATATCATCTGTTTCCCTCAAAATTTCTCCAATATTATTGTATTTTATATATATAAAAAAAACAAATATTTTTACAATGTTGTAACATTTGCTTAATAATAAGTGAAAAGTAAAAGGTGAGTAGTGAAAAGTTCTTTACGTTCGCTTCGCTCAAAAATTTAATTTCTTGTTTGAGAAGCAAATCGCAAACGACTTTTTACATTTCACAACTCACTTTTTACCATATAAAAAATAGCCCCTTAGGGCTATTCTTCAAAAATACTTACAAAATTAATGTCTTTAAAATTATCAATTTTTGTTTTATCTACATCAAGTGCAAATTCTTTTAAAATATCATTTGTCAAAATAATTTGTGCTTCATTATTCTCAATAATTTCGATTGCATCATAATCAATCGGCAAAGCGGGTGGGATAAATCGTTTTTTCATTTTTAACTCCTTTATACAAAAGCTTCTGTTACATATCCTGCCATTTCTTCAAACATACTTTGCATTGGTAAAGATATATCCATCAATGCCTCTCTCTGAACGGTTTCCAAGTCTGTTTCAAATGTTTTTGGCGGTCTGACAGCTACCGTTTCAAACATACCGTTTTCAAGCTGTGCCAGTAAATCTCTTGAAAAATCCTGAGTATTCCTTAGCGAAGTCAAAATTGCGCAGTCAATGTGAAACAAATCCTCCGAACTAAGTTTACTGCCAAGCATTCTCTCCATTCTGTCAACGCCGATGATATCTCTCATAATTCCGTTGGCAACAGTGTTACAATCCATGACCGTAACATTTTCTAATTTTGAACTCATGTAAATAATTACCTCCAATTTTTTATATTGTCCGTAATTTTTATTTCGGCATAACCTCCTCAAAACTTTAACAAAAAAAATGAATTGTTACATTTAATTTACAAATTTAAAAATTTTTATTTTAGCCAAAAAGACTTAAACTTCCTGATATTTCGTTTATATAGATGAAAAAGCTGAACATAATGTAATATATAATGTAACCATGAATATTTTACAAAAAATAATTTATTTTATGCTTGAAAAACAAGAAAAATCATTACTGAAACGTTTGAATAAACACCTGAAAACTTCAAGCAGAAATTCTACATCAAAAACCGTTATGTCAAATTCAGTTACAATGACTTTAAACTCAGAAACAGAAAAAAATAAAGAACTGGTGCAAAAAAATGTTGAGGATATAGTAAAATCATGCCAAAACAATCCCGAAAAACTGCTGGAATATATAAAAAGCAAAGGAACAAAAGTCCACAAACTAGAAAATGCGGATAAGATTTTGAACGTAATAAAAGAAGAAGAAGGCCTGATTACTTCTTTGGAAGGGCTTGAGGCTTTATATATTAATTCAATTACGGGTTCGGGATTGTCACTCAAATCAAAACCAATGTTTATTATGCGCAACGGAGAAATTGATCCGTATTATATGGCGCATCAGTTTTACAAATGGTATTCTCTTGAAATGGGGCTTCCGGGATATGATTTTATGTCACAAAAGATTTTTAAAATATATTTAAATTCTGACGGTGCAATACTTTCTAACCTGACACTTGACGAAATGACAGGTTTAAAAGAGGCTATAGAAAGAGATAAAGAAGCAACGAATTTTGCACTGTCACTTGCCAAACACAAAGAAGGTTCAAAAAAAGTTCTTGAAAAAATGAAAGACGGCGGAGCAAATATATAAATATTATTTTTATACAAAAAATGCCCTATTAAGGGCACTTTTACTCTTAGCAACATTTTCGGGGTTATATTTTATGCCATATAAGTTATATGAGGCATTTCCGGTTTTGAATATTTCGGAGAAAAAAGTATATCATAAGCCTTGCGGAATTTTGCACCTAATGCAACAAAAATGTTTGATTGAACAACATCAGCTTGTTTTGTACGATTTTGATCATTCTCAAAATTTATTTTTGCATTCGGATTCTGAAGCGATAATATCGCAACATTCGGGGTAATGTTGTTAAGGTTTCCTTCAGTGAAGGATATTGGTTTTATATTATTAAATTTTACTGAATTTACTGTTAACATTTGCGTTCCTCCTCTCTTGAGGTTTGATTAAGTGTTTATTTAACACTTCTTTTTACATTTTTGAGTATATATTATATTTTTTTATTTGTCAACCCCATGTGTTAACTTTTGTTAAGTTTAGATAAAGTGCAATGTAGTTAGGCTTTTGACATAAAGTGCCAAAAATACACTTATTTATTTTTAGTCATACTTTTGGAGTATTTTTTTATAGCTTTCATGGATTATTTTGTAAAAATTATAATAGCCTGATTAGAAATTTCATATTAGACTAATGGGTAATTGTATAAATAACACTTATTCTGTTAAATATTTATATAAATCTTTTTCATACTTCCAGCTATTCTTAATTCCAA
>JAGBOW010000120.1 GCA_017633675.1 bacterium
TATTCAACATATTATGAATTTAAAAGATCTTTAATTTGTTCATCTGTAAGACATTTTTGTTATCGTTTCATTGTTACCTCCTTTACATACTAACATCTCTGAAAACAATTTTTGTCCTACTGATTGATTACTTTTTTAGGGGTACAGTTCATCAACCCGACCAAACATATTGTCGGGCTATGTGAAGAATTGTAGAATTGCAAGGGTGGGCAAAAGCGCAAGCGTGCCCACCTTTTAATTTTTATTATTTTCAAAATTTATAATATTATGCTATAATCCATTGTAATGAGTATAGAGGTTAAAAATATAGTAAAAACATTTGGCGAAAGAAGGGTTCTTGATGATGTTTCTTTTAAGGTTAATGACGGGGAAACATTAGCAATTGTGGGTTTTTCGGGTTCGGGAAAATCAACAATTTTAAAACTCATCTGCGGACTTTTAACTCCCGACAGCGGAGAAATTATCACTTCAGAGGGTGATATTGCAATGGTTTTTCAGTACTCTGCGTTGTTTGATTCTTTGAATGTTGCAAACAATATTGCTTTCGCGCTCAGAGAAAGAAAAGAACTCCGAAACAAATACACAGACAGAGAAATTAGGAAAATCGTTTCCGAAAAGCTTGAACTTGTCGGATTGAAAGGGATTGAAAGAAAATACCCGTCGGAGCTTTCGGGTGGTATGCAAAAGCGTGTATCTTTTGCCCGTGCGATTGTAACCGAACCGAACACTATACTTTATGATGAGCCGACAGCAGGGTTAGACCCGATATCTTCCACACTTATAGAAGATTATATAGTAAGACTGAAGGAAGAAACGCATGCCGCATCAGTTGTTGTAACTCACCAGATGTCAACTATCACAAGAACTGCCGATCGTGTTATTATGCTGTATAATGGCAAGGTAGTTTTTGAAGGAACTCCCGATGATATGCTCAGACAAGATAACGAATACACAAGACAATTCGTTACGGCATCATTGGAAGGCCCTATGAAAATGCTTGCAGAAAACTAAATGTTGAAATCTAAAGTTTGCAAGACTTTTCGACTGCATGACTGCATGTTCTTTAACATCTTGCAGTATGGTGTGTTGTTTGACGCACAAATATAATATTGTTAAGTTTTACCCACAAGCTTATTTAAGCTATGAACTTATAGCCTTATTGCCCTATGGTTGTTTAAATCGGCAGACTAAAGTCTATTCTTGTCTTTCCAAGTATATCACTGCCATTTATAACATTTATGATAATATCATCTTTGGGTTCCGATAAAATTTTCTTATTATTTTTTTTGTAATATATAAAGTGATCTGCGTGTTCCAAATTCTTAAACTTAATATCATGACTTAAATGAACATCTCCACCGATATATTTCAAGTTATTAACAGCGTTTATTGATGAGTACGTAAAATCTGCATCTGAGCCGATATATTTTAAAGAGTTAAGAACATCATTTTCGGATTTTGTATTTTCATCAATATATTCTGACTTGCCTGTATTCTTTATTACACATTCAATAAATTCGGCACATCCTCCGATGTATTCTAATTTATCCAAACCGTTAATTTTTGCATAATTAAACACAGCATCTCCGCCAATATATTTTAAATTACCAGTATCAGGCAATCTTGTACCGTCAAAAAGTGCACTTCCGCCGATTTTTTCCAGTTTTCCCAAACTAAAAGAATAATCCATAAAATCGGCATTCCCTTCAATTATTTTCAGGTTTCCTAAATTATATAATCTTGAATCTGCAATATCACAATTCCCGCCAATTATTTCTAAAGCTCCAAGATTATTCAGATATGAATTTCCGTCAATATAAAAATTACCTTCAACTTTTTCTATGTGTTCAAACAATTCATTTTCTATAATTTGGTGGTTTGTTATTCCGTTAAAAAGGTCAGGATATGTTGTGTTATATTCACTGATAATATACAATTTATTTTTGGGGTTTATTTTATATTTAATTCCGGTATCATTAAAAAATGATTCTATTCGTTCAGGAGTTAAACCTGATTTCGGAAGTTTAGGATAATTAGGATTTAGAAACGAATCAGGATAAGTATACCTTTTATAATCTTCTTCATATCTCTTTTTTAATTCATCAGGCGTTAATCTTTTATATTCACCTGTAAACGTATCATTTGGTATCGGATTAATTACATTTTGATTCTTTATGTTATTAAAACCGAAATAGTTGTTATAAAAAGGTATATTCAAGTTATAAAAAACACTATTTATTCGCATACAATAATTTAAAACAGATAAATTTTTTTTTTGCTATTTACACAAATGTTGTTATTACGAGATGCTTATGTCAGGCTGAAACCTGAACTTACATCTTAACCAATATTGTCCGCCCTATAGCTATTTTTGTATTCGGTAGATTAAAATCTATCCTACACAACTTTTTTATAACCATGCTATAATAAATTTGCAAAGGTAAAATTAGAAATAACCTAAAAAACAGAAAAGAGGCTGAAATATGGATATGGAAAAATTGTTTAATGAAGAAGTAATGTCTTTGGACACTTATATAATGTTTAAATTAAAAGAAGAAACTAACCGTCTGAAGGACGAATTGACGGCAAAAGGCAGAGCTCCGATTTCGCTTTCAATGGGTGCACCGACTGCAAATCCGCCAAAGGAGCTTCTTGACAGATTAAAAGAAATTTTAAATGAGGACGGCATACATCTTTATTCGGTTCCGAAAGGTGAACCGTATTTCAGAAAAGCAATTGCCCAAAGAATGAAAAACCGTTTCGGTGTTGAACTTGACCATGAAACTGAAATATTCTCACTTTTGGGTTCTAAAGAAGGACTTGCAAATTTGGTCAGATTTATCACAACTCCGAAACATGATGAATTTGAAAAAGATGTAATTATGGTTCCCGATCCTTGCTATGCGTCATATTTTCAGTTTGCGAAATGTTCGGGTGCAAAAGCTTATCCTATGCCTTTGACAAAAGAAAATAACTACAAACCTGATGTGGAAGAAGTTTATAATCAAATTATCAAAGACGGTTACAAAAAAGAAAATATAAAGGCTTTGTTTATAAACTTCCCGAACAACCCATTGGGGGTTTCAACAACAAAAGAATATGTTCAGACAGTCATTGATTTTTGCAAGAAACACGAAATTTTGTTAGTTTCTGATGCTGCATATTGTGATTTGTATTTTGATGAAAATGAAAAACCTTTCAGTATTTTTGAATTAGAAGGTGCAAAAGATATTGGTATAGAATTTTTCACTCTTTCAAAACCTTATGCCGTTACAGGCTGGCGTTTGGGCTGGGTTTGCGGAAATAAAGATGTTATTCAGCGTTTCGGAAAAGCCAAATCAACTCTTGATAACGGAATTTTTAAGGCGCTTCAAAAGGCTTGCGGAGAAATTATGAATAGTGAAGCAGGTGACAAATATATCGAAGAAGGCAACAAAGGTTATGCAAGAAAACAGGCAATTATGGTAAAAGGCTTGAGAGAGTTGGGCTGGAATATGGATAATGTTCCTCATACGACATTTTATCTGTGGCTTCCGATACCAAGAAAATATAAAACATCATTTGAATTTTGTCAGGACGCTTTGAGAAAATCGGGAGTTGTACTGGTTCCCGGAACAGCATTCGGAGATTGCGGAGAAGGATTTTTCCGACTGTCTTACGTCTGCTCAGACGAACAATTACAGGAAGTAATCGACAGATTTAAAGCCGACGGATTTTATTATTAAACCCCTCATCCGTCCTTCGGGCACCTTCTCCCACAAGGGGAGAAGGATATAATCTTTTAGATTATAAGTCGGATTTATTAATTCAACACATAACTAAAAATCTTACACAATCGAATGAACAAAATTTTTCAACGCATTCATGCGAATTTTGTCGTGACGAAAATCATTAATTATGCCTACAATTTCGTCATAAATTTCCTGTTCGGAATTTTCATTTTTAAAATAAAATAAAGTTTCAAGTTTTATATTGAGTGCATTTGAAATTTTTTGTAAATTATCTGCTGTCGGAAAAAATTTTCCTGTTTCAATTGAACTTATGCTTGTAGCATCAAGTCCTACGATTTCCGCAAGTTTTTCCTGCGTAAATCTTCTTAACTTTCTGTATTTCTGCAAATTCTTACCGAATAATTTTTTAACACTCATATTATAGTATTTTATTTAAAAACCATATTATAAAAACAGAGTTTTACTAATTTTTACTTGACAAATATGAGTAATACATGTATAATATATAAGTATAACTCATATTTTTATTAAAAATTCGTTTAAAACAGAAAGGAAGTTATATGAAAGAAAAACGTAAAATCGGATTTACTCTCGCAGAAGTATTAATCACATTGGGGGTAATCGGAGTTGTTGCGGCAATAACTCTGCCGGCACTGTTTACTAATATAACAGGATATGTAAATACCAAACGTCAGGAGAATATCGGTCAAAAGGTTACACAAGCAATGGAACAGATGAGGGCGCATGGGTTATTGAACACTCAATATTCCTCAACAGAAAGTTTTGTTGATGAATTTCAAAAATATATAAAAATAGCAA
>JAGBOW010000121.1 GCA_017633675.1 bacterium
AAAACATATAAATTTGTCGAGCTAATGAAGAAAGGGTGGGCAAAAGCGCAAGCGTGCCCACCTTTTTCATGGGTACACTTCAAAAATGCCGACCTACATTTTTATTCCCCGATAAGGACTTATCGCCCTATAGCCCTATCGTCCTATCGCCATTTTAAATCATCAGGCCAAAATCTGCCCTTGCTCCCCTCTACCCCTCTCAACTTTTATACGTTTCGGTATATTTTGGGTTTACTGCCAGCCATTTGTATGTTTCTGCCTCAATTTCAGGGATATCGATTACAAAAGTTCCGCCGTAACGTCCTCTTGAAAATGCCAGATAACCTTCTTTTGACAGATTATGGAATGCTTTGCGGATTGTATTAGGGCTTAAATCAAGCTGTTTTGAAAGTTCCGTAATTGAGGGTAATTTCTGTCCGATTTCATAGTTTTCAGCTATCATTCTTTTTATGTGGTTTTGGGTTTTTTCGTAATAATAAAATGCGGTTTCCGGTGCTGGGGCAAAAATTGAGGTTTCTTTTTTGATTGCTACACTGTTGTCGTTTGGCATTTTAAGAACAGTTGTTCCGTAACGGCCTCTTTTTGCAAGCAGAATCCCTCCGTCAATCAAATTTTTCAGTGCATCATGGATAGTTTTTATACTGACAGAGAGTTTTTCCGATAAATCACCATGTGCGGGTATTCTGTCACCGACTTTTAAATTATTCGTAATATATGATTTTAAATCATCTTCGACCTTCTGAACAAGGGTGCTGTTTTCAATTTCTTCAATATTGAAATCAAGTGATTTTACTATCCAGCCGGTTTCGTCGGAATTTTTAAATTTATGTTCAAGAATATTGTTTATATGCAAATATTCAAGCGATAATCTTACCGTGTTTGCGGAAGTGTCGATATCTTCGGCAATTTGTCTTACTGACGGAAGAGTTGAACCTATTGAATAATTTTTATCAACAATGTATTTTTTTATTTTATTAACCGTAATATCTCTTTTTGAGGTTAGTTTTCGAACTTGGGTTTCGTTGTTATTTCGGTCTTTAACAATTGTTCCGATACATTGTTTGGATTCGACATAACCCAAATCTTCAATGTATCTGAGTGCATTCTGAATTGTACCCGTACTTACACCCAAAAGATATGCTAAAGACGGTTTTGAAGGTAATAGTGAATTGGGTTTAACTTTTTTATTGTTGTCAATAATATTTGTCAGCCATTTGCCTATCGTAACGGCTTTTGATTCTTTAATGTTTTTTAAATTCGGCAATTCACCGTTAATATCGCTTACATTGATTTGTTCCAAATTTGATTTTTCAAAAAATTTCATATACTAACCTTCGGATTAATGATACATTATTTATAAAAAAACATCAAATATTTTTTTGCTGATTTGTAAAATAAAATTTACAAATGCATCAAAATTGTAATATTGATGTATGATATAAAACTTTTATAAGTACGGAATTTTCATGTTATAATACTCATATAAAGAGAGGAAAATTATGTGCGGAATAGTAGGATATGTCGGTAAAAAACCCGTAGTTGATATACTTGTTGACGGTCTTGAACAATTAGAATACAGAGGTTATGATTCTTCGGGTATTGCAGTTATGTGCGAAAACGATATCAAGGTTTACAAGGCTGTAGGTAAACTCAAAAATCTCAGAGAAGAACTCAAAGGGCATGAGAGTGAATTTAGTACATCTGTAATGGGTATCGGACACATAAGATGGGCAACGCACGGTGCACCGACTGTTCTGAACGCACACCCTCATACCTGTAATTGCGGAGGATTAGTTCTTGTTCACAACGGTATCATTGAAAACTATAAAGAATTAAAAGAAGAATTAATTAAGAAGGGCTGTGTGTTTAAGTCCGAAACCGATACGGAAGTCGCAGCACATCTTGTTGCAAGGAAATATGAAGAATGTCAGGATTTGACAGAGGCGGTAAGGCTTGCATCAGAGGAAATTGAAGGTGCTTATGCACTGTGTGTTATGCATAAAAACTGCAAACAAAAACTTGTAATCACAAAAAGAAATGCTCCTTTGGTTGTCGGTGTCGGGTTAAATGAATTCTATGCCGCATCAGATGTTCCGGCCATTATTAAACATACAAACAAAGCGATTTATTTAAACGATAATCAGATTGCAACATTAACTCCCGATAAAATGGAATTGATTGACGGAGAAGGAAACAAAGTTGAACCGAAGGCGGAAATTCTCCCATGGGAGCCTGTTGCATTAAGTAAAATGGGCTATAAACACTTTATGCTGAAAGAAATCCATGAACAGCCTGATGTTATAAGAAATATTCTTGTCGGCAGACTTCATGCGCCTGATGAAAATATAGTTCTAAACGAAGTTAAATTAAACAAAGAAACCCTTAAAAATTTGAACAGAATACAGATTGTTGCCTGCGGAACATCTTTGCATGCAGCAATGATCGGCAAATATTTAATCGAAAGTTTTTGCGGAATTGCCGTTGATGTAGAAGCGTCAAGTGAATATATTTACAGAAAAACCGTTACTGATGAGCATACTCTTGTTATAGGTGTTTCTCAGTCCGGTGAAACGGCTGATACTTTAACCGCTATAAAGCAGTCAAAAGCCAGAGGGTCGCATATTTTAATTATAACTAACCGTCCTGATAGTGCTATGGCACGTGAAGCGGACAGTTTAATTCCTGTTAGTGCGGGTATTGAAGTTTCTGTTGCCGCAACAAAATCTTATATCGCGCAATTAATGGCATTCTATCTTTTGGCGCTTTATATGGCCGAAATCAAAGACAGTATAGCAAAATCAACCTTAACTTCTTTGAAAGCCGAAATGATGATACTTCCGCAAAAGATTGAACAAATTTTATCTAACAAAGATGAAATCCAAAGAGTTGCAAAAGTTTATGCAGGAACAAAAGATTTTATCTATATTGCAAGAGGAATAAATTATCCGACAGCCCTTGAAGGAGCATTAAAACTCAAAGAAATCAGCTATATAAATGCGACGGGATACCCTGCCGGCGAACTTAAACACGGACCTATCGCAATGTTAGATGATACAATGCCGGTGCTTTCAATATTGATGAAAGGTGCGGTTTACGAAAAATTGTTGTCAAACAGTGAGGAAGCAAAGGCACGAAACGCACGAATGATTGCTTTGACAAATTCAAAAGACGAAAAACTTGATACGCTATTTGAAAATATAATCAGAGTTCCGGATGTTCAGGAACTGTTTTCACCTATAATTGCAATGGTTCCACTACAATTAATTGCTTATTATATTGCTGAATTTTTGGGAAAAGACGTCGATCAGCCGAGAAATCTGGCGAAATCGGTAACGGTGGAATAATATGATTAAATCTGAAACAATAAAATTAAAAAGAATAGACAACTTTGACAATTTGTATATAGAGCAGGAATTGTCAAAGTTGTATAAATCCGTAATCCGCTGGGCGATTGTTGATATCGGGGAAGATATAACGGTAAGTGTATCTTACAATCAATAATCCATTTTCCAGTTTAATTGGTCGATAAGTAAGCCGGCACAACTAGTTCCAGGAGCATTGCCATTATAGCTATATCTTGATGTATTATCGCAGTAAACCCCCATAGAACCATTAGCCTTATATTTATCTATATTTTCTTTAGTTAAATTTGAACCTGCACTATATACAGCATAATCATTACCACCAACAGGTGCAAGTTGTCCTCTTTCTGATATATAAAACATAAATATATCTTTTCCTAATTCATTAGGTCCTTTGTTACCGTTTATATCTATATTAAACCAACCCGCCCAACCACACATATGTCCTCCGGCAGCATGGATTGCATCACAATTTGGTCTAATTGACGGGTTTACATAAAAATAATATTGCCATATCATAGCACCGTTTGATAGATATATTATGTTTTGATTATAAGCATATTTTTCAGAGTAATTTCTGTATTTGTAATTATAAACAATACCAGTATCAATTCCTTTACCAATGCGTATTATTTTAAAATATCTTTGTAATTGCGGATAAAAATCTTTACA
>JAGBOW010000122.1 GCA_017633675.1 bacterium
CTTGGCTTGACCTAAAATGATACCACCGGCGTGAGCCGGTGGAGTTTCATTTTAAATCATGTCTGTGGAAGCAGTTAGTGTAGGGTATTTGCAATAAAAAAATATTGACTTTTTGTCTATAATGATTTATAAAAGCCTTAATAAAAATTTACAATTATGAGAGCAAACTATTTTAAAGCGGCTGAAGTGATAAACCAAGCCTATAATGTTGAATCGAGCTTTGATTCGGCAAAGAGATATGATCTGATGGTGGTGTATGATGATGACATTACCGCTGTTTTAAGATCTATGAATGTTTATCGGCAAATAAAGCAAAAAAATCCCGCAGCCAGACTGGTTGTAGTAGGTGGTGAGGGTTTATTACAGATTGCCTTTACTGTTATGCGCCTTTCTTTGAAGATTCGCGGTAACCGATTCGCGTCACATGTTCTGCAAAAAGAAACTGAAGCCGCTCGCTTAAAAAGAGTGGCAATAGCTTTAGGTGTTAAGGAAACGGAAATAGATGTACTTGACAAGGGACATAACACCACCGAAAATCTGCAGGCTGTTTCGCAATATGCTAAAGGCAAAAAAGTTCTCGTTGTTTCAACACAGAGATTGGCTATGATTTTTAAACAGAGTGCTGATTTTCAGTGTAACACGGAACCGCAGAAACACAGATGTTGTTTTTTGGATTACGACCTGTATGTTATTCATCAGAGCGTTACTGATACCTTACATTGGTATAATTTCCAAATTGCCGGCAATGGCAGAGTGTCTTTGCATCTGTTCGCCTCATTGGTACGCAGATTTGATGTTTATGACGGAAAATTTTTGCGCAAACCTTTTGAGGCAGACCTTCAAACCAAAGAAGCCGATTTACTGCTCCGCAAACGTTTTTTAATTAAACAACGCGTTTCGGGACTTAAAAAAATCAGAGTGTATTTTCAGTATATTCCGATTATCTGGGATATTTTTCGTCATGCGGAAGAATATCTGTTTGATGAAATAAATGCTATTGAAAATGCCGAACATCTCTGAAAAGCTCCGCCGGTTATTTGCCGGCAGAGCTTTTTTTCATGATAAATCAAAGTGTTATTTCACCCAATTATTCTTAGCATCTTTAATCTCTTTAACACCTATCTTTGTTTGAGGCATAGTTTTTGAATTATGATTATTTATATCGTTATCTTTTATTTTTTCGGCAATCTTTTCTTTAGATGTATTAATTTTTTCTTCAGTTTTTAGGGCTTCTTCAATACAAATAGAAATGCTCACCAATGCATTCCCCAGCTTTGATAAATATTCTAATGACTTTTCAGTTTTATCCACTCTTTCTTGTTTTTCTTTTTCAATATTTCTCATATGATAAAGCGGATCTGTATATTGGTCTTGTTTGCGATATCCGGCATAAAAATGCATATGAGGATTTGTAAATGATGTAATCAAAAAAGCTTTTTGTGCATTATCATCAGTTTTTTCAGTAATTGCCAATTTATCATCAGCAGATTTGGCATTATGATTTATATATAGTTCATCAAAAGGTGTATCGCGGCGATGAAATGATTTATGATAATCCATATGAAGACTATCTTCATCAAAAGTATCACCATAAGAGTTATAATATCTTGTTGTGCCCACAAAATTTTTCTTATCATCGTTTCCGCCATATTGAATTGCTTCTGCATGATGTAGGGTTGCTGAAAGCAATCGCCAATCTCGGCGACTACCGACCCCCGGAGTGCCATAACCGGCTGCTTCCCAAAAACCGGAAATTGCGTCATCTTTTCTGCCATGACGAGCCATTGCTTCACTAATATGTTTTACCGCCTTAGGATTATGATTTGCCAAATCTTCCCACCAGGTATCACGAGCTGCAGGTTCTTCATTTGCCTCTGAATAATATTCAGTTGAAGTATCTTGTATAACTTCAAAACCTTCTTCATCATATTCTTTTTCAGCAGAAGAATTATCATCTTCATTATCATCAGCATATTCATCATCCCATTCATTGTCATATTCATCATTATATTCGTCATCATATTCATCGTCATCCTCATCATATTGATGCCAATAATAAGGATCACGCCATTGACCATTCAGTTCATCAGTATGCGGGCTTCTGGTAAACATATATGTATTATCATTATAAACTTTTCGGTCTTCCAAAGTATTATGGGAATTTACCACCATATCACTCAAATCTTTTAAGTTAAATTGCGAGGCAATTTCCGGTTCCACTTGTAATACCTCCAAAGTATCGCAGATAATTTTCATATCATTGTATAAACCGTGTTTTCTTAAAGCTTTAAATGATGATTTATCAATCAGCGAATCAAAATAATTCTGTGCTGAATATTTTTTATCTTCATTATTCTTTTTACGTTTCTGATATATTTCATAAACATTATTCTCTTCAAAATATTTTCTATAAGCCGGACTCACGGCATTTTCATAATACGGATTTGCTTTTATTTGGTCCGGGTTTTCTTTTCTGTCTTCTTCCATAGCAGCTTCGTTCGGATACGGCTCTCCGGTTTCGGTGTTCACACCTCTTTCATAAGAGCTCCATGTTCTGTCAAACACCTTTCTTACGGCCGTACGTTCATCTGCATCCACCTCATTACCGGTTGCCAATTCTACTTTTAAACCGTAAAAAGAGCGCAAGGCATTAACTTTATCCAGATTATTTTGCGTGCAATTATCATGTAAATAATCCATAACTTTGGCATCTAATTCCGATAATCTCGGCTCACCTTCCGCCAAAATAAATTCATTAAATTCTTTTTTCTTTTGTTCGTCACCCGAGTTGACAACCTCATAAGCCGCCTGTATCAGTTGTTCCTCCAATGATAAGTTCGAATATTTAGTATTCAATGTTGCAGCTATGTAATCTTTTTGAACAAAAGCATTTTCTATTAACCGAATACTCTCATATTCCAGAGTTCCGGTTCCATAAGCGTCTTCTTTTCCGGATAAAAGTGCTTTAAAAATATTTCCATCTATCGCATGCTTGATTATACTGTCATCATTAGAAAATATGATTTCTGCAATTGACTGTATCTGTTCTATTTTTAGCTCTTTTCCCATATAATTAATTACATTTTTTACAAAATCTTCAAAACCATCATCTATTTCATTGAAGGCCTCAAAAGCTGTTTCAATAGTGCAATTAGGATGTTTTATAATGTCTGTAA
>JAGBOW010000123.1 GCA_017633675.1 bacterium
ATCGCCTCCTGCATCACCACCGTCATTTCCTTCAGGGTCAGGCAATTTCTTTCTGGGGATATCTCCGTCAGGAAAATGCGGGTCGGGGTTTTCTTCATAATCAAAATCCGAATTTTCAAACGGATCAGAATATTCGTCCTGAATATCCGTATCAATATTTCGGTAATAGTCTCTTACATATGTACCGTCTTTTCGGTAGTATGAATTTACGTGGATTTGTTTTTCCATAAATTAGTCCTTTCGGGACATAATTTAATGAATTTGTTGAAAAGGCAAAATATATTATACAATATTTTTTGATATTCTGTAAAGATAGACAAATGTCTAATTATAACGCTCTTATAATTTCTTTTATGTTCAGGTCTGTTACCTTTGAAAGTGCGACCACTCTTGCCGTTTCGTCAAAATTTCCCAATTTTTTCAGAATTTCAGATGCTTTGAGGATAATTGTCTGGTTATCGGATTTCAGAAGCTCCTTAACCGTTAAAACATCTTCCGTAAATTCAAGTGCAGTATAAACAAACGGACTGTTTACGGATATTTCATAATTAATCAAGCATTTTAATTCTTTTATATCAACCCGTTTCAAAATCTTTTTGATATCGTGAATTTCGTTTTTGGTGTCCTTATCCTCATCAAAAAGATATTCGTCATTTTCAGTCAGGGTTTCAAATTTTTCAAGCGAATTTAATAAAACTACCGCTGATTTGCTGTTTAGGGTATCGCTTGTCAAACGTTCGAAAATATCGTACAGTTCAAAATCAAACACAACGGATAACGGCAGAATTTCGCCAAGTCCGTTAATTATACAGTTTATTGTGAACAGCCCGTCCTCATAAAATTTGTCCAAAAGTTCCTGCAAATTTATCAGATAAGGTATTTCTCCCGATATATTTTCCGCCATTGCGGAGGTTCTCAGAGCCTGTAAAATGTACGGGACGGCATCTTTTTTACCGTAAGCGCATAAAAACTTTACGGCTGAAAGTTTTTCAAATTCGTCTGTGCAAGAAAGTTTTGAAAGTGCATCATTGTAACTTTTTTCATCATTCCATAGAGATAGCGTTGAGGCGCAGTTTTGTGCCAGATATTCATTTTCCGAATATGCATTTTTAATTAAAAAATCATATGCCAAAGGGTCTTTTATATAAGCAAAATATTTTGCGCAGTATGTCTTTTCGTTATCATTTCCGTTTTCAAACTTTTCCAAAATAATATCCGTTAAATCTTCGTCAGCAAATTCAGCCAAATTTGAAATAATGGCATCTTCATAAGACGGTGAATAATATTTAAAAAATTCTAACAGGTTTTTGTAATTATTTTCGTCAACCGCATCAAAAATCCTTTTTGCAACATTTTGCTTTATAAAATCAAACAAAAATCCGTCCTGTTCGGTAAGCTCCCTGAAAAGTTCAATATCGGGAGTATTTACAAGATTTTTGACCACATCTTCGTATCCGAATTTACCCGTAAGTTTTTTTAATTTATCACTCATGGTTACAGCATTGTACAACAGAAGAATTTAACTTGCAACAAAAATTAGCACGGATAATCGTCAGGAAATTTCCAATCATTTAATTGCAGAATTTTTGTGCAGTATGCACAAATTGTACAATCTTTTTATTATTAAAAGGCACTCTCAAAGTAAATGAATTAATCGAAATCTGTAAACTTTTGAAATATGAGATAGATTTTAAAAAAATCTGTTAATATATTAAAATACAAATTTAAAAATTATTTGTTTTCAGATAAAACTATTGCATTGGATAAAGGGATTCCGCCACGCTGTGCGGGGTGGTTTACGACTGAACCATTGACATACATTACGGTTGAACCGCCGCCGTCAAGGTTTATTGCATTTGTGCAGCCGATTGATTTCATAAAGTTTCCAAGCTCCATCAACGTCATTCCGACAGAACTTCCCTCTCTGCCGTCAACCGCTACCAAAACCAAATTATTATCCGCAGTATATCCGATTGCACTTCTGGGGTTTCTTCCGCCGATTGCACCTAATTTTTGTGCCGTCATGTCAACATAAACCTCATTATCTTTTACCAAATACGGACCGCCTGAAATTATGTGCTTGACATTTTTCCATTCAGGGTTAGTGTTTATAGTCAATTTAACCTCTTTTTTCTCTAATAAAGGCTGTAAAACAGATTTCGGACCTGAAATTACATAGCCGTTTTGGGGAATTTCAAGAGGATTTGCAGATGCTTTTATGATTTTTCCGTCTTCAACCTGCAATCCCATTCCGTATTTCGGAGCATAAGGAGAAGTTTTTCCCCATTCGGGAGTGTAGATAAGTACGTAAGTCGAAAGCATTCTGGGTTGATTTATATTATCAACTTTAATCGTATGCCCGCTTCCTTTAATTGTTGCGTTTAATTGAACTCTTGCAATATCAAACTTTACTGAATTTCCGTCCTCAAAAATTCCCATTGCAACCCTGTCATAAACAGGACCGGTATAAAGTTTTTTATTAATCATTAATGTTCCTAAAGGAACACCTGTCTGGGGTTTAAAATATGTACCGTTCAATGCCACAATGGCATTACTCTTTTGAGCAATTTTTGAAATACTTCTCCTACTGTTTAAAGTTTCGTCTGAGGACAAAACCGGAGTAATCTCCAAACCTTTAGCTAACTTCATATCTACTTCCGCAACATTTATTCTGACGGGACGACCTGCATAATATTTTGTAAGTTTTATATGCTTTACCCCGCTTTTAACATCTGTTATTGTTGCTTTCGGGTATTTTTGCCGGATCATTGTATCAAAATTTTTCGCTCGGATTTCAGGTGAAATCTCATTTAAAATTCTCTCTTTAACATTACCTATATCAAAGTCAGGGGAAGATACCTGCGCTATCCTCTCTGCGCGAATGGGAATCAACCCCTGACACAAAATTAATACCCCGATTAATGAAACATTAATTATTGTTTCAAGCGATTTTTTGTATTCATTTTCTGCATAGTTAAGCGTATCCATATTATCACCCAAGATTTTTATACTGCCTCCCTTGTTGTAAAGGGAGGGAAACCACGTAGTGGCGGAGGGATTTTCGGATACCTTTTTTATTTAAGAGTGGTGTGGGGAATAACACTCATCGGAAACCTGATAAAATTCTTTGTCAAGATCTTCCTACTACTATTGTAACATATTTTTACAAAGCCCGCAATCTCTTTTGTAACAAGATTTACAAAACTAAATAAGGGTAATTTTACACTTGTTATTTAACACCTTGCTTAATACCGATATAAAATCCGACATACATTGATAAAAGTACAAGTGCTGCCGTATTATATACATCAAGATGTCGGTAATCATAACCAAATATATTCATACCGACCGAAAACAGTGCAAAAAGAAGTGCACATACGGTATAATTATGAGTATTATATTTCTTTATTTTCATTGTGTCTACATTTGATAATGATAATGCATTGTCACATATTTCGGCAGAAATTTGACCATTATCAACCAGCTGACGGCAGGCTTTTTCATAAGATTTTTTTAGTTGTGCTTCTACAAGTTTAAGCATTTCATCTTGTGTTAATTTGCCTAAATTTGCTTCTCTTGTCATTTCGTAGGCCACATAACCAAGTTTCTGTAAAATACTTTCATGATACATTGCAGGAATATTTGATCTTAAAAGATCAATATATTTATGAAAAGTCCATTCGGAAATCACTTGTGTAAGCATTTTGGCAGTAGCTGAGTCTTGAATGGTATCATCTTTTGAGAATGCTTCTCCTGCAATATAGGTAAAATTAAATATTCTGTCCAAAAATTCACGTTTATGATTTAAAGCAATATCTTTTGGAATATTACGTTCTGCCTGCTTTGTCAGACTATTTGCAAACTTTTTATAATCAAAACCAATACTCATCTCTAGCCCTCCTGAGATATTGTAGCACATCTATAAATGTCTTTGCAAGTGAAATGTGAAAAGTGAGAAGTGAAAAGACCTTATCGGCACTTCGTGCAAAATTATTTTCGAGCGAAGCGAGCTTAAACGACTTTTCACTTTTCACATCTCACATTTCACTTTTTATTTCATCTTCAATGTTTCCAATGCCTGTTGCTCTGCCAAATCGGCTCTGCGCATTGCTTCATCAGCAGAAGTTACATCTTCCGCACTGTTCAGAATTACACCGACAGGTGACGGAATATATGTTCTTACGGGTTCATTGTTTTTGTTATTTACGGTATTTGTTGTTGTGGTAGTGGTTGTAGTTGCTGTTTGATAATTACCGTTTCTGTATTTGTTCAGCAAATTCGTAGGACTTTGCCCCAATGTAGTATTTTGATTTTGAGTTATTGTTTGTTGTGTTGTTTGCTGTTGTTGGAATGGGTTATTATTCTGTTGTTGCGGGTTATAACCGTCCTGCAATTGAGGAGGAATTTGATTTTGAGCTTGAGGCTGCTGAACATTTTGCTTTTGTTCTTCCTCTTTTCCTTCATCAAGTACGGAGTGTTTAGGTTTACCGACTATTGCATGGCATGTTTTTACCGCAATTTTATTGAAGAACGGTAATATAACTAACAAACCGAGTCCAATTCTCATCGGATAGCCTGCCATCTGTTTCAAGCCGAATTTAAAACGTCCGGGACTTCTAAACATATCTTTTATTTTTTCCATAACCCCTTTTCTTGTTGAAGCTTCTTTTTGGTACGGTCTGATTTGTTCCAAACCGACTGTTACGATACGTCCGATTTTCTTTGCAAGTAATGTAAACGGATTTTTAACTCCCGCTTTCAGTTCGTTTCTCAAATTCTGTTTGCTTGCTTTCCAAGCGGCTTTATCCGAGAACTTCGCACCCATTGCTTTTTCATTATGGATTTTAAGATTTTCTCTGTATTTTGCGACCTGTTCTTTTGTCATGCCTGCGTATTGCAGACCGCCAATCCTGTGCATCAACTGAATTGACATCGGCATACAAATAAAGAATGCCAACATTTCCGTGAAACGTTCGGCAAACGCTTTGCTCTTTTCGCTCATTCCGCCTTCTGCTGTCATTGATTTATAAATAACGTCCGCAAAGTAAAGTGCCTGAGCAATTGCAACAAGTTTTCCGCCCGCAACCCTGTTTGTTGCACCTTCCAATACCAAATTGTTATATTTTGCAAAGAATTTACCAAGTAATGATTTGGGAACTTTTGAACCTAAACCTGTTCTTTCAAGAACTTGCTGCCATTCGGGTTTTGATGCATCAGAACCTAATGATGCTGCAATTTTGTTTGCAAATTCGGAGAAATGAACTTCCCTGTTAAACAATGTACGTCTTAATTTACCCCAGAAAGTCGTTTTGTACTGATAAGCTGATGAGTACATTTTTCTGTTCGCATTATGAGAAGCTTCCAATATTTCAGACAGACACTCACTTGTATGTTCTTTTACATACATAGCTCTTGTATGACTTTTGAAACCGCCTTCAACAGCTTTCATTTCGTTAAGTTTTTTAACTCTTTCATCAGCACTCAAACGCAAGAAATCGTTTGTCTTATCAATCAAAGTCTGTCCTGATAATGCGCCGTTTTTTGCATTACTCATTATGACTTCAAATTCAGCCTTTTGAATAGCTAATGCTCTAGCATCTGCCGTTGTTGCCTTTCCGATTTCTTCAGCATATTTCTTTATATCGCTTGCAGATGCACCGTATCTTTCCAAATCCTGTGCGGAACCTGATGTTTTAAAGAAGTTTTCCAAAACTTGCGGATAATCGTATCCCAAGAAACCAATCATACCTTTTGCCTGACCTTTTACCATATCAAGTTCGGGTACAGAAGGTGTATCGAAAAATGCCCTCAAAATTCTTGATTTATCTATAATTTTTTCTCTGCAGAATTTTTTAAACGATTTAAAACCGTCATTTACTGATTGATTAAAACTCGATTTTCCTAGAGAACTGTTTTTATATTTATCCGTCAAATCGTCAAAGAATTTACCTATTTTATAGTGAACGGTAGTTTCATAATCTCCTCTGGATTTTTTAGCATAATAATCCATACATTTTGCAATCCCGTACCATGTCGGAATTGCAATTAAGCCCGTATATGCCATACCTTTAAGGTCGCTTGTTGTCTCAGCTACTCTGTTGCCGACATAACTGTCCTGAATTTCTTCTTTTAAAAGTTCAGGATTAGCTTGAATACCGGCTTCCATCGGAACACCCTGCTGATTAAGCTGTCCGGGTGTAATTGCCTGATACGGTATTTGCTGATTTTTGTTGACATTATTGTCGAGCATAATTTTCCCCTATAAATAAATAAAAACATTTTTCTTTTAATAATTGACTTTTTAAGAATAATGTAACGAAATGTAACAAAACACAACTTTTGTGAAATTTTAAAAAGTTTATATACTTTATATATACATAAGAGATAACGAGAGAGAATGAGAGGTTCAATATGGCAACAGCTAATTTGAATAAAATTGATGACAAATTAAAAAATATTTATGAGAGCCAGGTTACCGTAAACAACCAATCAGTCGAAGACAGATCGGATTTGCTGTTTGAACAAATGAATTTTATAGCAATGGCAAATAAACAAGCATTACATTTAATTTAAAAGTTTTAACTCCAATTAATTTTTCCCCTACAAATTTTTCCACCGTTTTCAATTTTGAAGGCGGTTTTTTTTGCAGTAACAAAACTGTGAACGAAGTGAAAGCGAACGGCAATCAACGGAAATGTTGAAGTTTCATTGTTTTTTAGAGTGTTGGTATTTATTGTGAGAGTGTAGATTAAACCTAAATAACCGTATTGCAAACGCAAAAAATTTTATGTAAAAAAAACGGACTTGTATTTATAACCAAGTCCTTTTCTTTAACTAACCTACTAACTTTTACCATATTTGAGGAATCACTTATTAAGCTTTTGTATCGACTTTTTGTTTTGCCAAATATTTTTTTGGATCTAAATCATCTTTTTCAATCTTTTTAACTAATCCTTTGAAGCTTGTTGCTTCATAAACTTCACCCTGAATTCTGATTGAGAATTTGCCGTCTTTGTATTGAACTTTGTCGGAAATTTGAAGTTCATCATCTTCCCAGATTTCTCTCATATCAGCCAGGAAAGTTGCTTTGGCTTGTTTTGCTTCATCATCAGCTTTTTGTTGATTTTCAGCTTCTGTTTCTTTTGATTTTTTATCATTATCGGAAATGTTTTTATCGTTCGCTTCTTTTACTTTTTGGTACAATGCGTTTACTGCCGTAGTAATAGCATCATCATCTCTGGTTTTTATCCAAGCGCAATACCAATGTCTTTCGCCGGCTGCTGCAGGCGATCCCGATCCTGCTGGCGGTCGCCGCGCTGATCTTCGTGCTGTTCAGCGTCATCCCCGGCAATTTCGCCACCAGCCAGATGGCCGACGGCCTACGCCGCGCCATCGTCGGTGGCTACTACAAGGCGGGGCAGGCGCTGCCCTCGCTTGAG
>JAGBOW010000124.1 GCA_017633675.1 bacterium
GGAGTATTTGCAGAACCCGCAAGCGCAGCATCAGTTGCAGGTTTGATTAAGGTTAAAGACCAAATTGAAGAAGGTTCAAAAATAGTTTGTATTTTGACGGGAAACGGTTTAAAAGATCCCGATAATGCTATTAAATACTCAAATTCAGACGTTAAAAAAACTCCTGCCGATATGACGGAAATTTTAAAAGTGATGAATATATAGTATGAAAAAAGTTGAACTTTTAGCACCCGCAAAAGACAAAAATACGGCTTTTCAGGCGATAAATTCGGGCTGTGATGCCTTATATATCGGGGCATCAGATTTTGGTGCGAGAAAAAAAGTTCCAAATTCGCTTGAAGATATCAAAGAAATTGTCGATTATGCCCACAAATTTTATGTCAGAGTGCATGTTACGGTCAATACGATTTTGAATGACAAAGAACTTACTGAAGCTCAAAAATTAATCCAAAATCTTTACGATATCGGGGTTGATGCTGTTATCGTTCAGGATATGGGAATTTTTAAGCTCGCAATTGAGGGAAAACTTCCTCCGATTGAACTTCATGCAAGCACTCAATGCGATAACAGAACATTAAAAAAAGTCCAATTTTTTGATAAATTAGGAGTTTCAAGGGTAATTTTAGCACGTGAATTATCGCTTGAGCAGATAAAAGAGATTTGTGAAAACATAAATTGCGAAACAGAAACTTTTATTCATGGTGCTTTATGCGTATCATACAGCGGACAATGTTATATGAGTCACTATATCGGAGGACGTTCCGCAAACAGGGGTGAGTGTGCGCAATGTTGCCGTAAAAAGTATTCTCTGGTTGATGATAAAGGAAATTTTATTGCAAAAGACAAATATTTGTTGAGTTTAAAAGATTTTAATGCCTCAAAACATCTTGAAAACTTGATTAATTCAGGTGTAAAATCGTTTAAAATTGAAGGCAGATTAAAAGACGAAAATTACGTTAAAAATGTTGTCGCATTTTACAGAAAAGAAATTGATAAATTTGCCCAAAAAACGTCTTCAGGCAAAGTATTCTTGGATTTTGAACCGAATGTAAATAAGAGTTTTAATCGCGGGTTTACTGATTATTTTCTTGATAAGCGCAATAAATGTTTTAATTTTGATACTCCAAAATCAATAGGGGAATCTATAGGGAAAATTACAAAAATAGGCAATAATTATTTTGAAATTAAGACTGATAAAAAACTTCATTCCCAAGACGGGCTATATTTTGACGGTCAGGGTTGTTTGATAAATAAGTTAGACGGAAATAAAATTTACCCGAATAAAATGGACGGAATAAAAGTCGGAATGGACGTTTACAGAAATCTTGATTTTGAATTTGAGAAAAAACTCAAAAATTCCAAAATTAAACGACAAATCGGGGTGAATTTTTATTATGATAACGGAATTTTGATTGCGCAGGACGAGGATAACAATTCCGTAAAAATCAACATTCCACAAGGTGAACAGCCAAAAAATCCCGATAAAATGAAAGAAAATTTTATAAATCAATTACAAAAAACGGGTGAAAGTGATTTTTATGTTGAAAATATTGAAATTACGGGCGATTTACCGTTTTTGCCTATTTCAGAAATAAACGAAATTCGCAGAACAATTCTTGAAAACTTAATGGAAGAACGGTTAAAAAATTACCCAAAAACATTTCAAAAGCCTTTGAATTATACGGATTTTCCGAAGAATGAACTTGATTACGGGGCAAATATTTACAATAGGGAAGCAAAAAGTTTTTACGAAAATTGCGGTTGTAAAGTCTGTGAAATGTCGGCAGAATCAGGCTCATGTGCTGTGGAACTTATGCGCACAAAACATTGTCTGAAATTTGCGTTTGATATGTGTAAATCACCTAAAAAACTATTTATGATTGACGAAAAAGGGAAAAAATTCCCATTAAAATTTGACTGTAAAAATTGCGAAATGGTTATCTTGAGAAGTGTATAGAGGTTAATATTTAATTTGCTTTTTATATAAATGACTTTTTTATGATAAACTGTTACCTGTAATGAATGATAATTTAAAACAAACATTAAAACTTTTACCGTCACTTCCCGGTTGTTACATTTATTATGATAAAAATGATGAAATTATTTATGTCGGAAAAGCCAAAATTCTGAAACGACGTGTTTTGAGCTATTTTAACCGTAAACATGACAGTGTAAAAGTAAATGTTCTTGTTTCGCAAATAGTACGGCTTGAATATATTATTACAAATACCGAAGTTGAAGCATTAATTCTTGAAAATCATCTTATTAAAAAACATAAACCAAAATACAATATTTTATTAAAAGATGATAAAAAATATCCTTATTTTTTGATTACTGATGAAGATTTCCCGCGAATTTCCATTGTCCGCAAAAAAAATATGAATCCCGAAAAAGGAAGATATTACGGGCCTTATACGGATATTCGTGCAATGCATGCAACCCTTGATTTTTTAAAAAAAATCTTTCCTTTAAAGCAGTGTAAAACTCCTAAATTCAAAGACAGACCTTGTCTTTATTATCATATAGGCAAATGTCTTGCACCCTGTCAAAATCTTGTAACTCCTGATGAGTACAAAAATATTGTTAAACAGGCGGAACTTTTTCTATCGGGTAAACAATCAGAGCTTATGGAACAGATTTTAGAGCAGATGCAAAAATATTCCGATTCTCTGCAATTTGAAAAAGCCGCAAAATTACGGGACAGTTACAACGACTTGAAAAAAACTCTCGAAAAACAAAAAGTTGTATACGAAAATACCAAATTAAACGAAGATGTAATTTCAATGCTTTATGACGGCGGAATTTATGCGATTGTAATTCTTATGATAAGAGAAGGCAGACTTATTGATAAAAAAGATTTTATATACGAAGTGGAAGATGAGGACAGAACAGAGTTTTTTGCAGCATTTTTCAAGGATTATTACAATAATTTGCAGCTTGAATTTCCTGATAAAATTGTGTCAAATGAACTTGAAGCAATAGGTGAAAAAGCTTTGTATGAGGAATGGTTAGAAATTATATCAAAGAAAAAAATTAAAATAAGTTACGGAAAATCCGCTCAGGGGAAAGAACTTCAAATGCTTGCCGATAAAAATGCCGAAGTTGTTTTGTCTAATGCACAAATCGCAAAAATGTCCAAAATCAAAGATGATTTCAACGAAATCGGTTCATATTTGGCGGAAAAATTAAAACTGAAAAATTTTCCTTATCGTATGGAATGTTATGATATTTCGCACATACAAGGAACAAATACCGTTGCATCAATGGTTGTATTTATAAACGGTGTTAAAAAAGCCTCTGAATACAGAAAATTTAAAGTTAAATCAACCGAAGGAAAACCGGACGACTTTTTATCCATGAAAGAGGTTTTGACAAGGCGTTTAAATCATTTAGGTGAAAAGAAATGGGAAAAGCCTGATTTGATAATAATAGACGGCGGAAAAGGACAACTTTCAAGTGTTATGCAAATTATTGAAGAACTTGGAGTAAAAGGGATTGATGTTGTGAGTTTGGCAAAACGCAACGAAGAAGTATTTTTGCCGAAACAATCAAAACCCGTTATTTTGCCGAGAAATTCAAGCGCCTTATTTTTGTTTCAAAGAATAAGAGATGAGGCCCACAGATTTGCCATAACTTTCCACAGAAGTCTGCGTTCAAAATCTATGACAGAAAAATAATTACTTCCTGTGTTCTTTTTTCTTACCCATATCTTTTGCATCAAGGATTGTGAAACTGTTATTTTTTGCTTCAATAGCCCAAGTTTTTTGAAGTTCGGCATTAATATTAGGACGATTTGCCCATAACCTTACATATCGTTCTTCTGCTCCCATTCCGCCTGAAATAACTTCAACAGGGTTTATCTGAAAACATGCCGCAGAAATATTAAAAGAAACCCAAAAATGCGGAATTTTGAACCGTTTAGGTTCCATCCAAACTTTCAAATTATTGTACTTAAACAAATTGCTTGCAGCCGTATTATGTGCATCAGCATGTACGTTTATTAAATATTCTTTTAAACTGCTTTCAAATAATTTTAATGATTCTGGCATACAAAAATCTTCCTATTCGCTTTTGTCTTTTTTTGTGTTATCGGTATCTTTGTTAAGAACACCCGCACTGGTAATAATTTCTGATGCAATTTGTGCTGCTTCTTCTTCCAAAATATCTTTCGTTTCTTTAGAAACTTTATTAACTATAAGGCTTTCATTTTCAGAGGTTTTTTCGTCAACGGTTATTGACAATGCTTTTATCAGATATGCCCAGTGCTTTTTTAATTCACCGTTGATGTTCGGGCGGGTAGCCCACATAACAATATATTTTTCGTCATTTCCCCCAAGACTGCCGCTCATTTTTTCAACAGGGCTTATCGTATAGCGTACTTCAGAAATCCCTAACGAAATGGCAAAGTGAGGAGTTTTATTTTTCTTTGGCTCCATATAAACTTTAAGATTGTTATAACGATACTCAATTTTTCCCGTACTGTTATACGAATCTTGTTGTACATTTACCAAATAATCTCTTAAACTGTTTTCGAAAACCTTAATTGTTTCTGCCATAAAACCTCTTTTATATACTAATTATTTAAACTGTGAATTGGAGCCGGAATTCTTCCGCCTCTTTTTACAAACCCTGAAGAAGATAAATTATTTACGGACATAACGGGAGCTCTTCCCAAAAGTCCTCCGTAAACGACTTCATCTCCGGCACATTTATCCGCAACGGGTATAATTCTTACCGCTGTGGTTTTTTTATTAATCATTCCTATTGCCATTTCATCTGCAATAATACCGGCAATTGTACTTGTCGGAGTATCTCCCGGTATTGCAATCATATCAAGTCCGACAGAGCAGACAGATGTCATTGCTTCTAATTTGTCAAAAGTTAAATATTTTTTTGTTGCCGCCTCAATCATTCCCGCATCTTCGGAAACAGGAATAAATGCTCCTGATAATCCTCCGACATGTGAACTTGCCATTATACCGCCTTTTTTTACGGCATCATTAAGCATTGCGAGTGCTGCAGTTGTTCCGTGTGCTCCGGCATGCTCCAAACCCATAGCCTGAAAAATCCCTGCAACACTGTCACCTTCTGCAGGAGTGGGAGCTAAAGATAAATCAATCACACCAAAAGGAATATTCAATTTCTTTGCCAATTTTCTTCCCACAAGCTCTCCCGTAGAGGTTATTTTATAAGCTATTTGTTTAATCTTGTTTGCTAAAGCGCTTAAATCCGCATCTTTATCCAATGCTTCTATTGCCGCTTTTACAACTCCAGGCCCTGAAACACCAACATTTAGAGCACATTCGGGTTCTCCGATACCGCAGAAAGCCCCTGCCATAAACGGATTATCTCCGGGAGAATTGCAGAACACAACAAGTTTTGCTGCTCCTATTCCGTCTTTATCTTTTGTTAATTCTGCGGATTTTTTAATAATTTCTGACATTTTCAATACGGCATTCATATTTATTCCCGCTTTTGATGATGCCAAATTTACGGACGAACATACCCTTTCGGTTGTTCTAAGAGCCTCAGGAATACTTTCAATTAAAAGTTTATCTCCCTTTGTGCAGCCTTTTTCAACAAGTGCGGAAAAACCTCCTATAAAATTAACACCGACATCTTTTGCTGCTCTGTCAAGAGTTTGTGCAATTTTTACATAATCCGGATTTTTGCAGGCTTCACCTATTAAAGATATGGGAGTAACCGCAATTCGTTTATTTACAATCGGTATGGAATATTCATTTTCAAATTCATCTGCGTATTCAACCAAATTTTTTGCATATTTTGTGATTTTGTTATAAATATTTTCACATAAAATATTAACGTCACTGTCAATACAATCACGCAAACTCAAAGCTAATGTAACCGTTCTGATATCAAGGTTATACAGCTTTATCATATTTATGGTTTCAAGTATTGATTCATGATCTATCAATAGTGTAATATTCCTCCAAACAATACATCTACAACGTCAAGCTGTTTTGTTTTTAACAGCATTTCAACACGTCTGCTCTTTGCATAATCTTCTTTTCCGTTAACCAGAATTGGTTCGGAATTGCTTTTGCCCTGAACTACCATCAATTCCTTGAATTTTTTGTTGTATTTAGGATCATATTTTGTTTTTAAAATATATTGTGCAACTGCATTCGCTCTTTGTAAACTTAAAGTCATGTTGAGTAAATATTGTTCATTCGGATCTTTAACCCCTGCAAACATGTGACTGTCGGTATGTCCCTGAATTTCAATGTTTCTGATTCCGTTAATTACTTCGGTATTTGAAAAAATTGTATTAATATATATCGGACCGAATTTATCAAGGTATGCTCTTCCTTTTGGAGATAGAGTAGCGCTTCCGAGTTCAAATAATTCCAAATCGGAAATCTTAACATCACCGGTTAATTCGTCAATTTCGACAATAATATTTTCCTGTTTTAATTTTTCCGTAAGTTCTTTATTAACTTCAATTTGTTGTACTTTTTGTTTGACGGTTTGCTGTGAAAAACCTGTCATGGCAAGCACGAAAAGAGTCATGAAAACGATTGCCAAACCCAACATCAGGTCTGACATTGTTGTCCAGAATATGTTATTATCGCTTTCCGGTGGCAGAGTTTTTCTTGCGCCTAATCCCATTTTTACCCTTTCCTAGAACAAATCATCTACGTCATCACCGCCGGATTTTTTTGACATTTCCTTCAAACTTTTATTCATCTGGTTCAAACCGAATATCAAATTTTCAAGATACGGAACCAGATTACTTGCAATACCGGCTGTCATTGCAATTTTAAAGTGTTCCGGAATTTCTCCGATAACATTTGATATTTCATTATTCTGAATTTTTGTTTCTTTTAACAATTCAAGCAAGAATTTTTCCGAAGAAATATTGTCAAATAATTTTGCTAAATAATCTTCACATTTTGAAAGAGGTTTCTGAACCAAAATATTGTAAGCAAATCTCTCAAATAACAGGAATATAAGTGATGAACCTACCGCAATAACTGATACAAGAGCAGCTGTCTGCATTGATTCCATCAAACCCGCAACGGATTTAACCGTTTTTTCCTGAGATGAAAAGTCGATTTTACCGAATGCTATTGCAATATTCAAGAATGTAAATAACGGACCGAAACCTGTAAGTATTGTCGGAATAGTTTGTAAAAATTTATTATTAAACTTTGATGTTGCCAAGCTTTCCGAATTAAAGAAATACAGAGGATCAACGGTTGTCTGTATATTTTGAATTGTTGAGGAAACTTCCTGATAAGTCAGACTGTTATCTTTACCCTTAAGAGCTACTGATTCCGAAAATACTAATGTATTTTTAAAATCCAGCCACATTGCGGAAACATAAGGATTGTACTGCATCCATTCGTCAATTTCTTTAAATCTGAAACTTAAATCGGCTTTTCTGAAATTTGAAATATAATCATAAAATATTTTTAAATTCTTATTTACATAAAGGTAATTTTTAATACAATAACTCAAACCTATGATAAATGTAGTTATTACGATTAAAATAGGTATATCCGTAAAAATCTTTAATAAATTCATACTCTCTCCTTGATTTGATTATAGCATAATAAAACGCGGAAGGCAACAATTGAGTGAGTAGTGAGTTGTGAATAGTGAAAGGTTCTTATCATAAAGCAGTCTTAACAAATTTTGTTAATATTCTTTATGTAAAGGACTATTCACCACTCACCATTTACTACTCACTAAAAACTATGTTAAAATAAATTTATGAAAAACACCTATATCCATATCCCGTTTTGTAAACAAAAATGCAAATATTGTTCTTTTGTTTCTTATCCGAAGCTTGAATTTAAACAAAAATATTTAGATGCATTAAAAAATGAGATTACGGACAGATATAAAGGCGAAACACTTGAAACTCTTTATATAGGAGGAGGAACCCCATCTTTACTGACTGCTGATGAAATCGGTTCTGTTATAGGACTGTTTAATACGGCTAAAGAAACGGAAATAACAATTGAGCTTAATCCTGAAACCATAACATTTGAATATTTGTACGGTTTAAAAAATACGGGTGTAAACCGTTTAAGTTTCGGTTGTCAAACCTTTAATGACAATATTTTAAAAATAATCGGCAGACGGCATAATTCACAAGATGTTGAAAATGCGGTATTTTGTGCAAAAAATGCAGGTTTTAAAAATATAAGTTTGGATTTTATTTACGGTTTGCCCGAACAGACAATCAAAATGTTTGAAAATGATTTAAAAAGGGCAATAAATTCAGATATTCAACATATTTCTTTATACGGATTAAAAATAGATGAAGATTGTTATTTTGCAAAATTTCCACCTAAAAATCTTCCCGATAATGACATGCAGGCTGATATGTATTTAAAAGCAATTGAAATATTGACAAATAACAATTTTGAACATTATGAAATAAGTAATTTTTCAAAAAAAGGTTATAATTCAAAACATAATTTAAATTATTGGAACAATAACACATACTACGGCTTTGGGTGTGCTGCACATGGATACGAAAACGGATTAAGGTATTCAAATTTTACGGATTTGGAAGAATATATTAATAATCCGTCGGAACATAAAAATGTTCATGTCCTTACAAATCAAGAGATTTTGGAGGAAGAAATATTCTTGGGTTTCAGAAAAATATCTGGGATAAATGTCGAAAATATAAATAAAAAATTTCATACGGATTTTAGAAAAAAGTATGAAAATGTGCTGAAAAAATACCTTTCATATAAGTATCTGAAAGAAACTAATGAAGGTTATAAACTTACAAATGAGGGTATTTTAATCAGTAATGTTATTTTGTCGGAGTTTTTAGTATAGATGATTAAATATACAGAAGAATAGAGGAATAGTCTTTTACTGATAATAACTATTCCTCTATTTCATCTAATCTTCTATTCTTCTAAAATTTATTTAGCATCAGTTGCATCCGGTTTTACTTTAGTATCTTTTACTTCTTTACCGAATAATTTCATAATTGATTTGTAGCAGCTTTCAGCCCATTCACCGACTTTTACACCGGCATTTTTAATACGAGCTCCGATCTTTTTAAGGAAACCATCAGCAGGAATATCTACACGTTCCAAATGACCGTTATGAACCGCATAGCCTAAACCTATAAATGCGGCAAGAGCAGCTACTGCAACTCCTATTGCTACTTTCAAACCTGTATTTGATTTTTTCTTTTCTTCTCCTGCTTTTTCAAAAGAATCAACAGGAATTTCCTGTTGTTGCGGAACTGTTGTAAATTGCCCCGGTGAATTGATTAAGTCTTGGGCATTTATAGTTTCACCTTTAAATGATATACCTGAAACAGCACTTATCATGGATAAACCTCCTTATATTACACTAAATATAGAAAAACCATACATTTTAAATTTTGACCAAAAATCATAAAATTTTCAATAATTGTTACAAAAGTTTACAAAAATTTTGGAATATTTTTTTTATATTTGTAATCTGTATTATCAGAAGGGGGAAATATGGGACAAGAAACTTTAATTTTTATTGATGACACTGATAAAGCTGATGCGAGCATCATGGCAAAATCTTTTACGTATGGTGAATTAGGTAACAGGGTTTATTTTAATACCATAGGGGCTAATCTTGTTGCAAGATATCTTGCATCTGAAGGTATTAATACGGAAGGAATTTCAGGTCTGCATTCAATAAAGAAAGTTCTTGAAGATATTGATGTTTCCGATATTATTCTTGACAATATCCGTATAGACGTAAGAGTAATATTTGATGAAAACATTATTTTTGTTCCAAAAACTCATTTTGATTATGATATAGTTCCTGATGTATATGTTGTTGTAAAACCTTCGGAAGATTTATCCAATATTGAAATTCTGGGATTTTTTGAACCTTCTTTAATTGATAAAAATAATACAAACGGGGAATATTATTTTGTTGATAAAAAATATTTAAACAGTCCTAAGAAACTTGCAGAATATATAAAAACTCATGAAAGAAACGAACAGCCTGATGTATCCGAAAATGAACTGGAAGTATTTGAACAAATAATTATGAGTTTTTCGGATAATGATATTTCCGATAATGAAAAAAAATATCTTATAAAACAGTTATCAAAAAGTTCTTTACTCAGAAACAAATATGTGGAATTTGAAACATTTGAAACTCTTTCATATAAAGCTATGACAGATCCAATGATTGATATTCCTCAATTGCCGACTGATACGGTTTCGTATGATGAATTTGAAAAGTTTGATTCAAAACCAGTTTTGCAAATTGAAGAATCTGATGAAATTGATTTTGATAATCTTGAAAATCCTGAACAAACATCTGCGGAACAGGAAGGTGTAGACCGAACAGTTGCAGAGCCTTTGGACGTTGAACCTGCTGTGGTTGACGAAGCGGTTGCAGAGCCGGTAGATGTTGAACCTGTAATGGTTGATGAGGTGGTTGCAGAGCCGGTTGATTTTGAAGTTACATCTGTTGATGAACCGGTTGTTGAACCTTTAGATGTTGAGTCTGTTTCTGTTCCAATAAAAGAGCAGAATAATGAAGATATTAAAACAGTTTTGGAAAACATAGATGTTATTGATGAAAATGTACTTGGAAATATGGCTGAAATGTCAACTTTAACGGGTACGTCCGAAGGTTTTGATGCAATTGATAATGTAACTGATACAATGGAAGATATACTTTTTGATAAAGAAACGGTACAGGCAATTGAAAGTATAGATACGGTAAATTCAGATAATGCAAATCTTAATGAGATTGTTTCTGAAGAGAATGCTCTTTCGTTTGATGATATTGTAGTTCCTGAAACAGAAATTCAGGACAATCCTGTTATGGAAGATAATTCGGATAAAGAAAATACTTTGTCATTTGACGATATTGAAGCACCTGAAATAGAAAATCCCGAAGATTCCGTTATAGAAGACGGGTTAAACATAAAAAATACTTTGTCATTTGACGATATTGAAGCACCTGAAATAGAAAATCCCGAAGATTCCGTTATAGAAGACGGGTTAAACATAAAAAATAACTTGTCATTTGACGATATTGAAGCACCTGAAATAGAAAATCCTGAAGATTCCGTTATAGAAGACGGGTTAAACATAAAAAATAACTTATCATTTGACGATATTGAAGCACCTGAAATGGAAAATCCCGAAGATTCCGTTATAGAAGACGGGTTAAACATAAAAAATAATTTGTCATTTGACGATATTGAAGCACCTGAGATAGAAAATCCTGAAGATTCCGTTATAGAAGACGGGTTAAACATAAAAAATAATTTGTCATTTGATGATATAGAAGTACCTGATACGGAAAATTCGGAAGAACCTCTGATTATTAATAACACTTTATCTGCAGATGATTCCGACATTACATATAAAGAAGGTAATACTTTTTCTCATGATTTTAACAATGGTGAAAATAATAACTTTGAGCCTATAGAAACTCCTCAAAAAGAAAATGAAAGTTTTGGCAAAAATTTATTGGAAAATTTAAATGAAGAGAGTATGAATGACGTCATCATTGAAGGAGTTAATGAAGTAAAGAACGAAGAATTACGTGCTTCATCAGATTATTTACTTGCTCAGATAGATGAAGTTTTGGGTTATTCAAATCAGGCGGATAACGATCAACCGCTCAATGAAGGTGAAGAAGATGTTGACAGGCTTGATGTTTTGTATGATGAGCAGGCAAAAATAAATTCCGAAAATGAACTTGATGAAATATCCGATTTTAATGAAAACAACATTAATACAGATGATATTTCGGACGAAACGGATATTCAACCGTCTGAAAGATTACCTGAAGAACCGCCTGCAAAGAAAACGGCAGATAAAAAGACAATGATTGCTGCAGCCGTACTGTTTACGGTTTTAGCAAGTCTGTCCGCCATTGTATATTTGAAACCAAAAGATAATACAAAACAAAGTGTGGAGAATTTGCTCAGCAACGATTTATTAAAACAAGAAACCGAAGCACCTGCAGATACAAATACGGAAACAAATTCGGATATAAATAATAATAACGATACGGACAATATTTTGGAAACAATTGCTCCTCAGGAAATTAAAACGGAACAAACACAACAGGTAGACAAGTCAACTCTTCAGGAGATGAAGAATAATAATATTAAAA
Source organism: bacterium (assembly GCA_017633675.1). Taxonomy (GTDB): domain Bacteria; phylum Cyanobacteriota; class Vampirovibrionia; order Gastranaerophilales; family Gastranaerophilaceae; genus Stercorousia. The sequence goes on from JAGBOW010000124.1 coordinate 12,127, forward strand.
AACCTGCTTTATCAGGTGCCGGCATGACAGTAAGCAAGATTGCTTGGGATGCGCCAAGTTCTGTTTCTTCAAATCCTCAGATGCAGGCATTTTTGAAATCTGCCGGAAAGAGTATAAAACTTTCTCTTTCAACTGATTTGCTCTTGGCATCCGAGTATGCATATACAAATTTAGTTAAGGTAAGTGTTAATATAGCTCCGTCGGGAAATATTGAACAGGTTAAAATTCTTTCCTCAAGCGGTTCTACGGAAATTGATAACATAGTGTTACAATCTGTTAATGACACTCTAAAGGTTGTAAAACCTTCGTCTAATGCCACTTTGGGACAATCTCAACAATTAACTCTTATCATATATTTTTAATTATGTTATAATACTGCAGACAGGGAATTAATTGCTGTGGAATTAGCTCAAGATAAAATAGATTTAATATCAAAAATAATAAGAAATGACAGAAAGTTTCCGAATAATGAAGATTTGTATGATGATTTTCTGAATGAAACTTGCAGGCGTTCTCTTTTGATTGTTAAAACAGTTACTTCTGATGCAACTTTGGAAGCATATTTAAAGAAGATTGCAACAACTTCGATTTTAAATGTCTTAAAAAATGAAGGCAGATTAAGGAGAAGTCAGGGAAGTTTTCAGCCGATAAAAACGGTTCCTGTTGCCGAAGAAGAACCTGCTGTTGATTATTCAAAAATCAGGGTGAGTTACATGCCGGTTGATATAAGGGATAATCCGGAAGATCTTGCGGTTAGGAAGGATTTACTTCAAAAAATTGCGGATACGGTATATGATATAGAAAGACGTGTACCTGCAAAGAATTATTTGAAATTGTATAAACTTCGTTACGAAGACGGTATGACACAACGAGAAATTGCTCATGAACTTAATTTATCTCAATCTGAAGTTTCAAAAAGATTATTTAAGTTGATGGATGAAGTAAAACAGGCATTAGTATAATGATTTGTCCTATATGTAAAAAAACAATTCCTGACAATGCGCTCAAATGCCCTTATTGTAAGGCACGAACCGGTTTGGTTTGTAAAAAATGCAATACGGTAAATTCTATTTTTGATTACAAGTGTAAAAAATGCGGAAATGAAATTTTGAAATCCTGTCCGAATTGCAACAGTATAAATTTCCCGAATGCAAAAAAATGCCGCAAATGTGGCCATGTATTTGAAAACCAACAAGATGAACAACTTCAGCTTGAATATGTTGCAAATTTTGTTTCACAACAAAATGCAAAAGAAATTCTTGTAAAAGGTGTACTTTCTCGTGATAAGAAGATTATGTCTTTAAGCGGTGAAAAAGGCAGCGGTAAAAGTCTTGTTCTGAAATCTGTTACTAAAGAACTTAAAAATTATACGCCAATTTACGGTAAATGTACTCCGATAACCCAACTTACACCGGGCGGGGTTGTTCAGGATATTTTGTTGAATGTATTTAATTTACCGAATTTTTGTCTTGATAATAACGAATTTAAAAAAAATGTGTCACAACTGTTTAAAAACGAATTTCCGGAATTGAATAATAATGAAATTCTTGACCTTATTAATTTTTTATATCCCGCAAAGGAAGGAACTTTTGAAGGTATAGTTAAAAGTAAAAACAATACGTTTTCAATATTGAATAAAATTTTTGATATAATGACATTACCCGGAAAATTCATTTTTATTATAGATAATTTTGATTTTATAGACGGATTTTCTTATGAATTTTTTAGTCATTATATAAAAAAAGAAAATGTTTGGAAAAATTTGAAACTTATTCTTTTATACAGTGAAGCAAAACCCGCAAAAGGCTATTTTTATTTTCCGACAAACAAGGACGACAGTATATATCTTGATGTAACAATTGCCCCTTTGGAATATAAACAAACAGGTATTCTTGTTAATCAGAAGATGAAAAAAATAAAAGATTTTCCGTCACTTTCATCTGCCGAATTGCAGGAAATATATCAAATCAGTAACGGAAACCCTTCATATATTAATCATGCTTTATGTTTAAAATATGATTGTGAGCTTTGCGGGCAGGAATTTGAACTCAGCACCGGTTTCAGAGGACTTCTTGAACACAGACTTGCGCTTTTGTCCCATCTGAATCCGACAGCATATAATGTTTTAATAAGTTCGGCAATAATAGGCGACAAAATAAATGTCAATCTGGTGAAAGAAATTTTTAACATTGATAATAAAAACTTTAAGAAAATATTGGTCTATTTGAGAAAAATGGATTATATAAGCCCTCTGAACGATATATATTGCGAATTTACATCTCAGCTGCTGTGGGAAACCATTATAAAAACCTCAAAAACTGATGCAAATTATGAAAAATTCAATAAGAAAATATTTAAATATCTGACTGATTTTACTCTCAATTCTCATGCTATTTTCGGAATTATTGCACAAAATCTTAAACAACCGGAAGCTGCACTCAATATTTGGACAAAAAATACAAGACTTGCTTCGTATATAGGAGATTTAAACCTTTATGCAATTTCACAAAAACAATCTCTTGCACTCATAAACGAATTTGATGAAGCAGAAACTCTGAAAATAAGGTATAATATTTCTGAGAGATTGGGAAAACTTCTTGCAAATTCAAATCCGACAGAGGCTATGGAGTATCTTCCCGATGCAATTTCAAACGCACAGGCAATCGGTGACAGTCCGAAGGAAATTGAACTTTTGGCATATCTTTCATCTTGTTGCAGAAGAACAGGTAATTATTTCGGTGATGTTGAATGTGTAGATTCGGTATTGGAAAAAGTAAAACCGGAAAATGTACTTGATATTGCTTTATTAAAGACAACAAAATTAAGTTCTCTTTTGAATATCGGTAATTGCGGACAAATTATCAATATGATTGATAATGAGATAATGCCTGTTTTTGACAAATTTTTCAAGAAAAAACAAAATCTCAAAAGTCCTAAAATGTCGATTGTTTATGAATCATGGTTAAAATCGTATCTGGTTCTTGCAAATGCTCTTGTACTGCAGGGAAATGACAGATCCTTTGAAATTCTTACAATTCTCTTTGATATTATAGAACGAAATAAAATTCAGGACGAATTATTTATTTGTAAATGCAGGCTTACTCTTGCTTTTGCAAATACAATGAAAGGTAATTTCCGTGCATCTGAGCAAATTCTGGAAGAAGTCCTTAAATCTTACAGAGAAAACATTATGGACAACGAAACAATTATTCGCTGGAATTTTATAAACATTATAAATAATTTCTTCAGAAAACGTTATTATAATATGCAGGAAGATTTGTTCCAGATAGTTACTTTTGCAAACAATAACGGTGATAATTTTACAAAGAATATTCTCAAAACACTTTTGGGTAAAATGTTCAGGGATAATGATAACTCAAAGCAGGCTATGGATATCTTTAATGATCAGATAGCATATTTTGCAAAGGAAAAGATGGCACTGGGTGCTCTTTTGACATGGTTTTTGATAGCAGATACAACTCTTGATACGGAAGGTCCTGACAATGCTTTGGAAATTGCGGAACAGGCCCTTGCAGTTGCTCAAAATCCGAAGATTGACAACTATTTCTTTACTATATTATTAAAGATGGTTATGGTTAAGTGTTATATTACGCTTTCTGATTTTGAAAGTGCAAAAATTCATATTGAAAGTGCAATTTTAATGGCACGAAAATTCAACATGAAAGATATTTTGTCAAGATTATATATACTTTACGGAAAATATTTTCAGGAAATCGGGCTTACAAAATCTTCCAAACAAACAGAATATTTGAAAAGTGCAAAAAAATTATACAGAGAAGCAAAATCTCTGATTGAAGGAACTCAGAATAAAAATGTTTATCAGGATTTGAAAAAAGCAAAAAGTGTCTTAAAATCTTTTTGCCAACTTCATAATCTTGATATAGGAGAAAATTATGACTGATACGCTGGAAACAATTAGTTGTCCTGCTTGCGGAAAAGTAATGCAAAAATATTTTATACAAAGCGGTTGTGCAATTGATATATGCACGGACGGTTGCGGCGGAATGTTTTTTAATAATCAGGAAATTCAGGAACTGAATGATTCTCAAAGCGATATTGAAGAAATAAAAAAACTTCTGGAATATAAAAGTTTTATTTCCGTTGATGAAAATAAAGTGCGTGTTTGTCCCGAATGCGGTACAAAAATGGCAAAAACAAGAGCAATGGGGGTTCAAATTGATACCTGTTATAAATGCAACGGGATTTTTCTTGACAAAGGCGAATTCGAAAAAGTTCGTTCAAATTTTAAGAAACGAAAAAAAGTACAGCCGATTGATTTGAACAATGATAACGGTATAAATTTGCGGGAATTTTATAAAGATGCGGAAGATGAAAAATTTCTTGATGAATACGGTTATGACAGGATACGCAAGATAGCTTTCGGACGCAGAAAGAGATATAGTTTTTTTGATTTAATTATAGATATTTTGAGTGGTATGTAAAATATAAGGAGTTTTAAGATGATTGATAACAGGGAAGAAATAGATTGTCCGGCATGCGGGAAAATTATGCAGAAAATTTTTATGAGTAAACAGGGATGTTGTCTTGATGTTTGTACCGAGGGTTGCGGAGGAATATTTTTTGATCCGAATGAACTTCAGTATTTTGATGAGGAAAGTGATAATATTGATGAATTGAAGAAGGTAATTGAGGGTAAAATATTTAATAAAGTTGATGAATCGGAAATAAGAGTTTGTCCTCTTTGCGGAAATAATATGGTAAAAAATTACACAAGTTCTAAAGAGCAAATTCAGATTGATGAATGCTACAACTGCGGTTCAAAATTCTTCGACAACGGAGAGCTTGAAAAAATGAGAAAAGAATACTCAAATGAAAAAAATCATATGCAGGAATTTTTGAGCAAAAGTTATGATTCAATCGGCTCCAAAATTGCAGAACTTGAAATTAAGGAAAACCAAGAACGCATGAAAAATCGTTCTAAATTCTTAAAGTTGATGGATAAAATTTTTATAAGAAATAAGTAAAATTATTCTGCTTTTTCAATAACTCCGCCGCCTAAAACCGTGTCACCGTCATATAAAACTACAGACTGTCCTGTTGCAATTGATTTTTGCATATCATCAAAAATCACTTCAATTTCATCACCATGCGGTTTTACAAGCACATCTGTCGGCTGTTGGGTTGAGCGAATTTTTGCCTGTGCACGAAATTCATTTTTGGGTTTATCCATAGCAATCCAGTTTAAATTAACTGCCTTCAATGACTTTTTAAATGTTTTATCCGCAAATCCGACAACAACTTCATTTGTATCTTTGTTTAGAGAAAGAACATATAAAGGTTCGGTTGATGCTATTCCAAGCCCTTTTCTTTGTCCGATTGTATAATTCCAGATACCTTTATGTTTACCGAGAACTCTGCCTTCGGTATCGACAATATTTCCTTCTTTTTCTTTTAAGCCCAGCAGTTCATTATAATCACCACCGTAAAAATCCTGACTGTCAGGCTTTTCGGCAGCTAATAACCCGTTTTCTTTTGCGATATTTCGGATTTCTTCTTTTGTATAAGTTCCCAAAGGAAGAATAATATTTTTTAATTGTTCCTGTTGAAGTCTGTATAGAAAATATGATTGGTCTTTATGGGGTGCAATTCCTCTTTTTAACAAATATCTGCCATTTTTATCAACTTCTACTCTTGCATAATGTCCTGTCGCAAATTTGTCAAAAACTATTCCGCTTTGTTTCGCCATCTCAGGCAGTGCGCCAAATTTTATGAATGCATTACACCATACACATGGATTTGGAGTGCGGCCTTGAACGTATTCTGATTTGAAATTTTCCAAAACAATTTTTTCATATTGTTCGACACAATTTAAAACATAAAACGGAATATCGAGTTGTTGAGCAATTTTTCGTGCTTCTTCAATATTTTCGATCTCATCAGGTCCGTAACATGCTTCTTTATGTCCCGATTGAACGGCCATTCCGTCCTTACCCCAAATCGACATTGTCGCACCGATTAATTCATGTCCTTGTTGTTTTAAAATTAAAGCTGCTGTTGATGAATCAACCCCGCCTGATAATCCGATTAATATTTTCATAATATTATAATTTAATAAAAAACAACAAATTAAATCAATAGAGTTGTAATTAATGTTATTTTTTATACCAAGTTTTAAAATTGTCTATTTGTTGTTTTAAGTTATTATAATTGCCGTCAAAATTAATACATCTGTCATCTACAATCAGGTAGGATAATTCTTTAACATTTGTGATATCGTCTATATATCCTTTTAAATTGTTTTTGATTATCCATTCGGAAACCAAAATACGATTTCTTGTGGTAAAAATTTTTATAATGTAATCTTTTGACAATTCTTTAATAAATTCATAAGCCCCTTCTTTTATCGGCGGAATAAAATCTTTATCAAAATTTCCTTCATATATATTCAACACTCCGTCTAAATCTATCAGTATTGTTTTTTTGAAATTCATAATAATCCTTCTTATTAGGACTGTTGACAGTCCTAATAACCTAAATGTAGCAATAAAATTATAAACATGCAAGATAATTCAGATAAAAATAAATCTTACATGAATGAATTTTCTAAAATTATGAAAATTCATCGTAAAACTGCTAACAAGTCAATGTATTTGGTTTCTGCTGAAAGCGGTATTTCAAAATCCAGTTGGAGAGAAATTGAAAAAGGCATGAGAGAAGATATAAATTTATCAACATTTTGCAAAATTGCAGAGGGGCTTGATATCCCTTGCCATGAATTATTAAAGGAATTAATGGAAAAATTAGGGGAAGATTTTTCGTTTACGGGGTTGAAAAATTAGTAAATATATGCAATATAACAATAAAAAATATTTTATTTCTGCATTGGGAAATTTAATAAAAATACACAGAGAAAAGTTGAATAAAAATATATATCAAATATCTGCAGAAACATCTATTCCAAGGTCAACTTGGAGAGATATTGAATTAGCATTAAGAAATGATGTTAATTTGACAAATTTTTGCAAAATTGCAGAGGGGCTTGATATCCCTTGCCATGAATTATTAAAGGAATTAATGGAAAAATTAGGGGAAGATTTTTCTTTTACAGGGTTGAAAAATTAGTAAATATATGCAATGAAAGATTAGAGGAGTAACTATTTACGTTAAAAGACTATTCCTCTAACCCTCTATAATTCTAATATACGGTCTTATCGCCATTTTAAATCTAAGTTAAAAGACTAACCCTCTGATAAACAGTTATCAGTCTTTACTACACCGCAAATCTGAAGTGTACCAAATCACCGTCCTGAACCACATAATCTTTTCCTTCAAGACGGGTTACACCCTTGTCTTTGCAGGCTGAATACGAGCCGTTTTTGACAAATTCTTCGTACGGTGTAATCTCTGCTCGGATAAATCCTTTTTCAAAATCCGTATGAATTACGCCTGCAGCCTGAGGAGCTTTTGCACCCTGTTTGACAGTCCAGGCATGAACTTCTTTTTCGCCCGCTGTTATAAATGTCAAAAGGTTTAGAAGTTTGTAAACGGATTTTATCATTCTGTTTATACCGCTGTCCTCAATTCCCAAATCAGATAAATATTCTTTTGCTTCATCTTCACCTAATTCTGCAAGTTCTTCCTCAATTTTAGCGGAAATCAGAACAACCTCAGCACCATGCTTTGATGCATATTCCTGAACCTGTCTTGTGTAATCATTTCCGTCTTTCAGGTCGTATTCGGAAACATTTGCGACATAAATTACGGGTTTTGTGGACATCAAGTTTAACTGTTTAGCAACAGGAATTTCATCTCCTTCAAAATGGCTTTCGATATTTATAAATGTTGCTTCTTCAAGTAGTTTCTGCATTTTTTCAAGAACTGAAAGTGTTAAAACGGCTGTTTTGTCACCCGATTTTGCAACTTTAGAAACTTTTGCAATTTGTTTTTCAACCGACGATAAATCCGCCAAAGCAAGTTCGGTATTTATAACCTCAATATCGTCAAGCGGATTGACTTTCCCTGCAACATGAATAGTATTCGGATCATCAAAACATCTTACAACTTGAATAATTGCATCAACTTCTCTGATATTGTGCAAAAACTGGTTTCCTAAGCCTTCCCCCTTACTTGCGCCTTTGACTAACCCCGCAATATCAACAAATTCTATTGCTGTCGGGATTATTACATCTGTTTTACAGAGTTTTGCAAGGATTTCCAACCGTTCATCGGGAACGTTTACTACACCGACATTCGGTTCGATTGTACAAAACGGATAGTTTGCGCTTTGTGCGTTTTTTGAACTTGTTAAAGCATTAAATAAAGTTGATTTTCCTACATTCGGAAGTCCTACAATTCCGGTTCTGAGCATTTTTTTTATCCTTTTCTGTTGTTTAAGTTTGACTTAATTTTTAGTGAGTAGTGAGCAGTGAATGGTGAATAGTTCTTATCGGTTTGCTACGCAAAAAAATATTATATATTCCTCGAACGTAGTGAGCATAAAGAACCACTCACTACTCACCATTCACAACTCACTCTACATTCGCAGAAAGTTGTGTTTTTTCATAATGCAGTCTGCCTGATAATTGGTTTAGTCTTCCCATTATCTCTTTAAACATAGGGATAGGAAGGCTCTGTTTTCCGTCAGAGAGTGCCTTTTCTGGGTTTTGGTGAACTTCAATCATTACCCCGTCAGCTCCGACAATCAATCCTGCTTTTGCCATAGGTTCAATCAAATATCTCTGACCTGTTCCGTGACTGGGGTCAATAATTATCGGAAGATGCGACAATTTTTTGATAACGGGAATTGCCGCTATATCCATAACGTTGCGGGTGAAAGCGCTGTCAAAACTTCTTATACCGCGTTCACAAAGAATAACATTCGGATTTCCGTTATACAAAATGTGTTCTGCCGCCAACAAAAATTCTCTGATTGTACTTGAAAGACCTCTTTTCAAAATAACAGGTTTATTACATTTTCCAACGGCATGCAATAATTTAAAATTTTGGACGTTTCTTGCACCGATTTGCAAAACATCAATGTAATCGCACATCATATCCAAATCTGATGCGTCCATAACCTCTGAAACCGTCAATAATCCTGTTTCATCAGCGGCTTTTCTTATATATTTCAGGGCATCTTCACCATATCCCTGAAAATCATAGGGAGATGTTCTGGGTTTGAAAGCCCCCCCTCTCAAAAATTGGCACCCCATTTCTTTTGCAGCTTTTGCAACTTCTAAGAGTCCTTCGTAATCCTCGATTGAACAAGGTCCTACCATCATAACGGGTTTGTTATCCCCGCCTATTTTTACCCCGTTAGAAAACTCTATAACAGTATCTTCGGGTTTCCTGTCACGGGAGGCAATTCTGAAAGGTTCTCTGATGATTTTAACCTCTTTTACACCTTCCAATGCGGATAATCTGTCGGGGGTTAAGGTTGTTTTGTCGCCTATTGCGTCAATTACGGTATAAATTTCGCCTTTTTTATATCTGATATCAAATCCGTTTTCTTTTAATAAATCAATAACTTTTTGACACTGAGCCTCTGTAGCTTTCGGCTCCATAATTATAATCATATTTCTCTCCTTGATTTCTATTTTAGCATAAAAATTTTTTTAGAAGAACAGAGGGCAAGAAGGCAGGAAGGCAAGCTATTATCATTTTGTTATTCCTGTGAAATTTTATTAAGACTGCTATTATTAAATAGCCTGACTTCCTGGCCTCCGAACTTCTTGCCCTCCTAACCTATTGCCTTTTAACCATATTTGCTATACATTACACTTATGATTAAAAACATTTGCAAATTATTAACGGTTTTATTTTTATTAACAGGTATTGCAAGAGCTGCCGAAGAATATACACAAGTCAGGGCGGAACATATTTTGGTAAAGACTGCTCATGAGGCACAGGAGATTAAAAAAGCCATTGATGAAGGCGGAAGCTTTGAATATTATGCAAAAGTATATTCTATGTGTCCGTCAGGTCAAAGAGGAGGCGATTTGGGTTATTTTGGCAAAGGTCAAATGGTGCCGGAATTTGAACGTGCCGCATTCAAAACTCCTGTCGGAGAAGTTTCAAAACCTGTTTATACCCAATTCGGCTGGCATTTGATTAAGGTTTTGGATAAGAGATAAAATTCGGTAGAGGTATAGTTATTTACATTTAAAGAGGTTAAGGTATGTATAATCTTTGTCGATTTTTCAGCCATCACTGGTTATTTGGGTTGCACATTAATTTTGTTGATGAAAGCGGAATGTTGTAATTCATATAACTTGCATGTACACATATAGCAAAAAATATATTTATGGGTTTTGTAACTTATATGAAAACGGATAAAATTTCATTCGGTGCAAGATTTATTAACCCCGTAAATGTCGGCAAATTAGACGGAAAAACGTACAGGCAGGTTGATGTTTCGTTTGTTGAAATTAATCCTTTTGATGCTGATGATATTAAAGCATTAAGAAATATTGCAAAATATTGGAAAGATGACAAGTTCATAACGGATATTAGTGTAAATGCAGATATGATATTTAAGGAAAAATCTGCAGACGGAATAAAAATATATGCCTTAACTTCTCAAGGGGACAGTTTTGAAAAACTTGAACCTGACAGAATTCTGGGTGTAATCGAAACAGAAGATAATGCACCTTTTCATATATACATAAACAGATTTCAGGTAAAACCGGATTATGTATATAAAAGAGATTTAGAGTACAGCGGAATCGGAACTGCAATTTTAAATTCACTGAAAGAAATGTGCAATAAAATTTCCGCAATATCGGAACGTGATGAATATGTCAGAAAATTTTATGAACGAAACGGTTTTTATGAAACCTCTGATAAATCAAATTTTTATACTTGGTATAAGGATTATTTTGCAGATATTTTCAAAATTTACAGATAAAAACAGCCACCGGCATCTTTATCCCATCGGATGAAAAGCGCTGTGGCTGCAGGCCTCACTGTTTTTACAGTGCTTATATCTTTTTAGAAATGCATATCAAATGACGGAGGCATTCCGTTAATTTTTTCATCTTCCATACGCATAGCCGAACCTATTGTGAAACTCTCTGCGTACATTTTATTAATTTTAAATGACAAATCACCGTTAAACACTTCTTCGTTTTCTTCCAAAAATTCAAACAGAGGATCTGTAGGCGATTTAACTATATTGTTTAAAGTTTCTTTTGCGTGTCTGAGTGTGTGTTCTCCGATTTCGGGAACTTTTACGTTCATTCCGAACGGTTTATAAGGTCTGTTAAATGATGCTCCGTTATCTGCCATGATTAAATGTCCTTTCATGGTAGTTATCGGAATATTAAGTACAAAAATTTAATAAATCCGTATCATTTTTTACAAATATTAACATTTAATTTTCACAATAAGGACGTCTGAATTTCAAATGTTTTGACTGAATTTTTTTACCGCTCTGATCTTTGAATACTTTTAACATACTAACAATATCCCAAAAATCAAAATATCCTTTATTTGCATCTTCAATTATTTCATTCCAGTAATTTTGTGCATTTTGCGGGTCAAAATTTCTGTAAAATACAGCCATATCATTGTTACTTCTGGTATTATTACATCTTTTGCATGCCCATGCCCAATTCGGCAATATATCTTCTCCTTTAAGAGAGGACGGCTGCATATGTTCTAAAGTCAATTCGGACGGGGTAAAAAGGTCATACGCGATTTTTGCGGGAGATGCCTGGTCATGTTTTGTAATAAATGCAAAAACACTGTTCTTTGATGTTGGTAAACTGTTTGCCAAACGCAATAATGTACGTCTTACTCTATTTTTTTCTCCTATCCCGTCCATAGCTTCTTTTAAATCGTGTATAAGAGATTTGTTGGTGAATTTTCCGATAACAGGTTTGCCGTCTAACTTATCTTCCGCTTCAATACAAAGATTGTAAATATCTTTTCGTTTATGCTCTTTTACTTCTGCTTTTATTGCCTCTATAATCATTTTATTCAAACGTTTTGCGGAATAATTATGATTTACTTTTGTTTTTTTATTTATTCTTGAATTTGGTTTAATTGTCCTAAGTATTCTTATTATAATTATATCTGTTACAGGTTCGGTTTGTTTATAAATAGCAGGTATTGTTAACAGTTCTGCCAATTTGTTTACTCTCTCTGCTAATTTTTCACTTGATAGGGTTTTTGAAAGATTTTCTATCTTGTATCTTAATTCTTTTCCGCTGAATTCTTCTTTATGAGGAATTCTTAACATTCTGTATTTACTTCTTGCTATCAAATCAAACACAGCCCTTTTATTTTCTTCCGGTAGTTTACAAGCCTCAACGGCTATTGCATCAAAGATTGGTTCTTGTATTTTTAGGAGTTCTTTATTAGCTTTTACCGACATAATTTTTATTACTGTATCTAATTTTGCCGTTGGACTCTTTCTTGAAATAAATTCAATAAAATCAAAAATTTCCCTTTCTGATGTGTGCAAACTGTCTTTGTATTTACCAAAAGTTTTAACAAATTCGCCAATAGGTTTGTAAAATAAATTTGACCTTTTCCATTCAAGAAACATATTTTCATCATAACGCATCGGTACACCGCAATACATACAGTGATATACTCTTTTAAGTGCATGTTCTCGGAATTCGTTTTTTGTTTTTATCGGTATGATTGTTTTTAAACCTGTAAAAGTATCGGTGAGAGGGCTTCTCAATACAGTACCGTATTGAGAATAACCGTTATAACGGTTATTCTTAAAATCACCTCTTTGCAAAAAAATATTTGATATGACAGGCAGAATCCTCATAGAAAGTTAAAACCCGTAAAAAATATTTTTGCTAATATATTAAAAGTTATTAAGAGCATAAGCTCTTAATTTCTATATTTATTATTCCGTCAGATAAATCGTTCAGGGTTTTTGCTAAATTCTCTACATATTCATATTTACATAAATCTTTTTTGCATAGAGAAATTAATTTTTCTACCTGAATTTGTGCATTTTCAGGCATGTAAGGATTTTCTTCTATCTGAACGGCAATCGGATAATGATGTCTTGAATTGTTGCAATATGTACATTCTAAAGCAAAATTCAGGGAATTGTTCTGGCCTTTCATACACTTTGGCAAAAGATGTTCAAATGTTCCGACAGACGGGTGAATTAAATTCAAAGCAATAATTTCGGGACGTTTTCTTGCGTTTTTAACAACAAAAGCGCACACTTCATCACTTGAACGAGGTAAACGCCTTGCAATAGTTAGAATTTCTTCCCTGATTTTTTCACTCTCAATGTGGCTTACAATTCCCTTAATTTTATGGATAAAAATTCTCCTTGAAAACGGTTTGTAAGGTTCGGGGGTAAAAATTATATCATTAGTTTTTATTATCAATTTTCTGATTTGTCTGGCAATCTTTTTGGGTAAAATCCTCCTGTAAAAACTTATTTTGTTAAATATTCCGCTCTGAATTTTGACTAACGCCAGTTCGTGAACTTCTTTTTTCATTATTAAAAGCTGTTGAAAATTTTTGTCGGGATATTTTACCGCCAAACTCTTAAACATATTGAAAACCTGTCTTTCGACAGGATGCATAATCCTTTCATACGGTTCTAAAAGCCGAATAACTTCAGGTGCTTTACCCTTTAAATTTTCATTTTCCATAAGTTTGATATAAATATCGGGGTGAAGCATTTCCATACCGCAGCAAAGACAAGGAATTCTGTGGTTTAAAAGATTTTTCAACTCTTTTCTTGTCAGGGGGATTTCTTTGCATCTGAAAGAAATATTTTCAGCTTTTACAATTTTCTTGCCCATCAATAATATTATTCCCTGTTTTAAGAAATTTAATCATTTTTGTAAAAGATAATAAGGCATTAAGGCGATAGGGCGATAAGAGCTTATCATTTGGTCAGCATTGTTATGCTGACAATCTGACCTTTTGGGCAAGTATGCCCAACTTACAATTTATCCTAACCAAGAATATTTAAATAATTAAACAATCTTTCTTCTTCGGGATTTAAGCCATCCACACATTTTTTTGTATACAACTCAATAAAAGTTTCATGTGTACCTTTACTTGCCGAATATTCTGATAGATTTTGTTTTACTGGTATAAATTCTTTTGGTATTTTTTTGAAATTAAATGCCGCTAAATGCGCTTGTTTACCGTGTAATATTTCATGTAAAAAAGCATGATATTCTGCATTTGTTGATGCTCTTCCTGGACTAATAATCTGTTTTGGATTTAATAAAACAACTGATTTATTCGGGCTATAAATATGTTCTCCACAAGGAAACAAAAAATCAGATACAATAATGTTTTCAGAAATTTCAACTCCATCTTTAGATGCAGTTTCACAGGCTTTTAAAACATTTCTGGCAAGTGTTTCATTGTCTTTTAATGATACAAATTTTACTCCGTATTTTTCTTTTAAAGCATTTTCTATAGCAATTACTTGAGGATTTTGTGATGGGATATGTAATGCACGTTCTCTTGCTAAAACAAATTTTGCTCTTTTTACATTTGCTTCAAATAAAATTTGTTCCATTTGCAAAGATGTTTTCGATAATGTTTTATCTTTATTAAACTTAGCACTTCCTTTCAATATTTGTTTCAGCCAAGTTTCATAATACACCATATCTTGTTTTACTAATATTTTTGCCAGTTTTTCGGGAGTGTCCGCCTTTTCAATTCTGGCAATTACACTTTTGTCGCAAACTTCTCTTAGTTCTTCTAATAATCTTTGTTTTTTGTAATCAAAATTCTCAGTTAAAGCTCTTATTGCTTTATTATTCATTGATATTGATAATTTTTCTAATTGTGATAATGGATTATTCTTTAATTTTATTTTTTTTTGATGTTTTATTCTAGCTTCTTCAAGTGCCATTTGAACCTTGTCAACTTTTTGTTCAGGCAGAAGCTTAGGTTTGCTAAATTCAAGCAAAGGCTTTGAAATTTTTACCTTATTAAAAGCCTCTGTAAAAATTTTAGGATCATATTTTGCCATTTTTACGGCAATCTTTTCTAATCCCATAATATTTCCTTTATATATCCCCTATATTTATATAAAGTATTTCTACATTCAAAAATTGCCTTTTTGTTACATAAATTCATATTACCACTTGAAAAACTGACAAATATAGTTTATAATAGTTACAGATAGTTCTGATACGGTAAATCTTGCAACCGAGCCAACAGGCGACAGTGGTGGAGCAAGCCCACATAATCGGAACTATTTTTTAATATTTATTGTATCTGTCTTTATTCAACAGATGTAATGATTTTACAAAGTTTTCTTTTCTGTTTTTTGTAGTTTTTATAACTAATTTATAAAAACTTTCATCTTCCTTAAATAAAATTACATCATAGCCATTTTTTGATTTAAAATATTTTGAGGGAGATTTGATTATTAAAGGTATTTTTTGATAATCTTCATAGGTAACTTCAGGATGTGCCAATTGATTTTTTATCATATTATCCATTGAAAATTTTAAAATATTGGTATTACTGCCTAACAATCCTTTCACATCTACAGATAAAAAACCTGCTATAAAATAACTGTTTAATAAATCTTTAGTAAAAAGTTCTCTTGCAAAAATTATTTTTCGCGCATTTTCAATATTTAAAAATTTCTTATTGATAATTTCCGCAAAACTATCGGCATTAGAATAAAAATCCTTAAAATTTATATACTTTTTTGGTTCCATATATAAAAATTTTATCATAAAAAACACCCTTTCGGGTGTTTTAAATTTTTGATGAAATTTTACGTATTCAGGTTTTGTTTGCCCAAACAATTATTTAATTTCATCCATAGCCTGAAGCTGTTTCTTCTTGTAATTGTGAATTACTGCATCTACAAGAAGCTCATAAGATTTCATGTTCTCGATATTCGGGAACTCTTCTTTGAGTTGTTGTCTGACCATTGCTTCCAGCTTACGTTCGTCAGCACTTGATTTCAGTTCTTCCATGCCCGTAATCATACTGATATAGTCGGCGGAAGTCTTTTTTATTACACCATTCGTAAAATTCAGCCAGCGCAACTTCGGACTGATTTGTTCTTTCAACGTTTTTACGATTTTTAGATTTTTAATTCTGTCAAACATTTCCGTGATTCCTATGACCTTCTTCACACTATTGTAAAGTATCCTGAAAATTTAAATTTACTTTTTTACAAAAAATGTTTACAAAAGTTTACAGTTTGCTGAAATCAGCAATATGATTGTATTTTGCTTTTAATCTTGTCAAAAGTGCAAGACGATTTTCCTTAACATTTTCATCTTTATCCATGACAAGAACGTCATTAAAGAATTTTTCAACGGAAGGATTGATTTCTTCAAGCTTTTTGAGGTATTCATCATAGCTTAAACTTTCGTCAACCGTTTCTATTTGTTGAAGGAGCATATTTTCCGCAGGAACAACAAACAATTCTCTCTTAACCTGTGTTTTGGAATCTTCTTTTAATATTCTCAAAACTCTGTTTGCGCTCTCTAAAAGTGCGGGAGAGTTTAATTTTGCAACTGCCTCAACACGTTTTACATAATCAGTCAGGTCAAACAAAGGATTTTTACCTGATGCGCAAGCTTCCAATACATTTTTCGGATATTTTTCGGACAAGAAAATTATCAATCTCTGGATAAAGAAATCGTAAATTTCGCCCGTTACCATGCCTGTAGCTCTTGAAAGTACGGAATCTGCAGTACCTTTAATCTTGTCTATAATATTTCCGTCCTGTTTTGCAATCGGCAATAACAATAATGCTTCATTCACCAACAGTGCCAAATCAATTTTTAAATCGTTTGCAAGGATTGTTCTTATAATACCTAATGCTGCGCGTCTTACACCAAGCGGGTCAGATGAGCCCGTAGGTTTTTTGCCTTCCGCAAACACTGCGCAAATATTATCGATTTTATCTGCGATACCGACAATTTGTCCTTCAAGAGTTTTTGCGATTTCACCATCGGCATTCAGAGGGAAGTAGTGTTCCTTTATACCTTCCGCAACATTTTCATCTTCCTTTGATACTCTTGCATAATCCGCACCGATAAAGCCCTGAAGTTCGGTAAATTCAAATACAAGTTTTGTTGCCAAATCGGCTTTTGCAAGAATTGCTGTTCTTTCAACAGATGGATTATCGCCAATCATCATTTTTGACAATTTAACAAGTCTTTGCGCTTTGTCATACATTGTTCCCATACCTTTTTGGAAGGTAATCCCTTTGATATCTTCGACATAATCCGCAAGCGGTTTTTTGGTATCTTCGTTAAAGAAAAATACCGCATCATCTAATCTTGCCTTGATTACACGAACATTTCCCGCCTTAATATTTTCAAATTCATTTCCCAAATAATTTGTCATGGTAATGAATTTATTGATTAATTTTCCGTCCTTGTAGAGTGCAAAATATCTCTGATGAACCGCCATAACCGTAACAACAAGTTCTTCAGGCAGTCTTAAATAATCGGGGTTAAATTCGCATGTTGCAGGAACGGGATATTCAGTGATAAATGTAACTTCTTCAAGTAAATCATCAGTATAATAAGGAGTTGCCCCCAGTTTTGATGCTTCTTCTTTCGCTCTGTCGATAATTAACTGTCTGCGTTCTTCCTGATTAACAATTACATGAGCTTTTCTCAATTTTTCGATATATTCATCGGGGTTTGAAAGAACAATATTTTGTTCGGAAAATCTGTGTCCTCTTGAAACATTTGAGCTTTCTTTATCAATAATTTTTATTTTAACTTCTTCACTGTCCAAAATTGAAACAATCCACCTGATAGGACGTGAGAATTTTTCGTCATTATCAGACCAGCGCATAAAGTGTGATCCCTGAAGTTTTGTTATGATTGAGGGAATATTTTTCTGCAAAAGTTCAATTATAGATTGACCTTTAACGATAATTTTTGCATGAATATAATCATCTTCAATATATAAATCTTCGGGAGATATACCGTTTTTCCTGCAGAAACCTTCACCTGCTTTTGTTAAATTTCCGTTTTCATCATATGCAACTCTTTTTACAGGCCCTTTGATAATTTTTTCTTCGTCTTTACCGAATTTTTCCAAACCTGAAATTATGACTGCCAAACGTCTTGGTGTTGCATAGACTTTTACATCTTCAAAATTAACCTTATTTTCACCTAAAAACTTTTCAAAACTTGTTTGCAATTGCGATATTGCAGACGGTATAAACTTATACGGTAATTCTTCACATCCTACTTCTAATAAATATTTGCTCATTTCGTAATCCTTTTATTATGTCGATATTATTATTTATGTTTGCGTAAGCAAACCGAAAAGAACTTTTCACCTTTCACGACTCACTTCTCACTTTCAAGAAATTTATACCAAAAGCAAGGATTAATTGCAAATATGATATTTTTTATGATAGAATTTTGATATAGAAAGAGGTAAATTATGTCAGGACACTCAAAATGGTCAACAATTAAACATAAAAAAGCTAAAGTGGATTCACAGCGCGCGGTTGTGTTCCAAAAATATTCAAGAGAATTGATAGTATCTGCAAGACTGGGCGGGCCGGATCCTGCAGGAAATTTTAGACTAAGAACTGCTATTGAAAAGGCAAAAGCAGCAGGACTTCCAAACGACAACATCAAACGTGCGATTGAAAAAGGCGCAGGCGCAGGTTCAGGTGACAATTTTGAAGAATTGATTTACGAAGGATATGCTGCAGGTGGTGTTGCTGTTGTTGTGGAAGCTATGACCGATAACAGAAACAGAACTGCAGGCGACATCAGAAGCTATTTTACAAAATACAACGGAAGTCTTGGGGCAACAGGTTGTGTAGGTTGGATGTTCGATCAGAAAGGTGTTTTGACATTTGATGAAAATACCGATTTTGACAAACTTTTTGAAACCGCAATTAATTATGATGCTGAAGATATCATGGAAGATGAAGGTCAATACAAAGTCTTAACTTCTCCCGAAAATTTCCAAAAAGTTGTGGAAGGTTTGGAATCTGACGGTTTTAAACCCGAAAGTGCAGAATTGTCAAGAATTCCGCAAAACACAATTGCGGTTACTGATGAAAAAACTGCAGATCAGATTTTGAAACTTTTGGACAAACTTGAAGAACATGATGATGTTCAGAATGTTTATGCAAACTTTGATATTTCGGACGAGATTTTACAAAAATTAGAAGCATGATAGATAATTTAAAACAAATATTTTCATTTTTGGACGGCTGTTCAAATGCAGTTGATATAAGGGCTGTTTTAGAAGAAGTTTTTCCTCTGAAAGCCATATATATTTATGATTTTACAACGGAATCACTGAGAGATTTTTCAAAAAGCTGGATGTATATAAAATCCAAAGAGCTTGATGATGCGTTCGAAAAATTACAATCCAAAAAATATTATAAAGGCAAAACCAATTCATACTACGCACTCTGCAATAATAATAAAATAATCGGAATGCTTGAATTTTCGGAACATTTGTATGATAAACTTTTGGAATTTCTGGAAATGGCAAGTTTTTGTATTTCTTTGAAAATCCAAAATATGATTTTGTCGGAAAGAATGCAGAAAAATATCGATTTTCACGATTCTATGAAAAATATTGCAAAAATCATTGAAACTCAGTATGAAATAAATTATATAGTGCCGATTATCGGGGAAATGATTGACAAATTTGTGTCCGACCATTTGGTTTATATATTTATTAATAATGAACTCGTATGGCCGTCTGCATGCAGGGACGAAAAGATTTTTGAACTCATAAAATGTCTGAATAATAAGTCAGAATATATTTTAACCCCCGATAAAAAAATCGGATTATTTCCGTTAATATCTGAAAATAAACTTTTGGGCTGTATTGTAACCAAAGCAACGGATAGCGTTTTGAGCGAAAAAGAGATTGAATATCTTGAACAATTATCCTCTCAAACTGCAACGACGATTAACAGAGCAAATGTATATGCGGAAATCTTAAAACACGCAACGCTTGATGCTTTGACAGGGTTTTATAATCGCAGACAGCTTGAAGAAAGGGTTAAGCAGGAAGTTTCAAGCGCAAAACGCCAAAAGAGAAATCTTTGTGTAATAATGTCGGATATTGATTTCTTCAAATCCGTAAATGATACCTATGGACACGCAGTTGGTGATTTGGTCTTGAAATCGGTTTCAAAAGTCATAAAATCGCAGTTAAGGGATTATGATATTGCAGGTCGTTACGGTGGTGAGGAATTTCTTCTGCTTTTACCTTATACAAATCTTGACGAAGCAAAAATTGTTGCCGAACGTTTGAGGAAATCCGTAGAAAGTAAAAAAACGGATATTTCAAAGATATTGCCCGATTATAAAGATATCAGCGTTACAATAAGTTTGGGGGTTGCACAATACAATTCCAAAGAATATGAAAAAGTGTTTATCCAAAATGCGGATAAGGCCTTATATGAGGCAAAAGAATCCGGCAGAAATAAGGTAGTGGCATATAAATAAGTTTTATTAAAATGTTTTATTTGCAGGCTTGAACAATCATGAAACATAGTTTATAATGATAATTATAATAATAAAGTCATA
>JAGBOW010000125.1 GCA_017633675.1 bacterium
CAAATTAAAGAAATAATTAGTCAATATATAAAAAAACAGGTGTTAATAAAAAACAATAAATTTAATACCGTTAATTTCTTTTCAATTGTTAATTTAAGGGAAAACAATCATATTGAGCTTTTAAAATGGTTACTGGATAATAACCGGTTGTTTCTGGAAAAATTTTTAACGAATGAATACTTGAATATAAACAGTTTAGACATTGATATAAATAAACTTGTTACCGGTATGAAAGTAAAATGTCAATATCCGATAAAATATGAAGATGAAACAACTTTACGAAAAGGTCATATTGATATACTTTTATATAATGAAGATTGTGAGTTTTTATGTGTAATTGAGTTAAAATTAGATGCAGGTATTTGTTTAGATAAATATGGAACAACTCAAATTGAAAAATATTATAGGTTTTTACATAACGATAATAAATTTAAAAATTATAAACAATGTTATGTTTTTTTGTGCATAGATACCGAAACTTTTAAAACGAAGAAAATTTCTAAAGTTGCAAAACCTAAAAATATTAAACCTGTAATTTATGGAAAACCGGTAGTAGATGAAACCATAGAGGACTTGTTTACTTCATTTGAATATCAGATGATTGAGTATAGTGATATTATTTTAATGTTATACGACATATTATATAATTATAAAAAAACCTGCATTAATGATTTTGTAGCAGAGATAATACGACAATACATAGAATATTGGGAAAGATATAGTAAATTTACAGGTGGTGGGTATTCTGATATTGTTGAGGTCGTAATTGACAATAAAAAACAATATATAAATATATGGAGTGTTTGTGAAAAATTAAAAAACAAATACAAAGACAAATATCAATTATTGAGCAAAGAAGAAAAAGATACTGTAGATAAAATAACTGTGACCTAAAATGACGCAGAAAGGTGCTAACATATAATTGTTAGCACTTTTATTACAAAAAGTTACCAAATTACCATTAAGGAATCTAAACAGTGCAAAATCGTTTAATTGCTGTCGGTGATATTCATGGCGAAATCGGAAAATTAAATTCTTTGTTGGATAAATTAGATTTGAAGTCTGATGATAAGGTAATTTTTTTAGGCGATTACATTGACAGAGGTAAACACTCAAAAGAAGTTATAGACAGGCTTATTGAATTATCCAAAAATGTTGAATGTGTATTTTTAAAAGGTAATCATGAAGATATGCTCCTTAAAACACTAATATCACGCAAACAGCAAGATATAGAACATTGGCTTTTAAACGGTGGAGTTGAAACGTACGATAATTACGGTGATTATCCTGCAATATTTAATCTTCATGGCAAATTTTTAGATAATTTAAAACTTTATCATATTGAACAAAATTATTTATTTGTTCATGCAGGGGTTAACCCTAATAAAGATTTGTCGGAACAAACGGAAGATGATTTGTTGTGGATTAGAGAGGAATTTTTAAATAATCCTCATAAATTGCCATACAAAATAATTTTTGGGCATACACCTTTTACGGAACCGTTATTACTAAACGATAAAATCGGAATTGATACCGGCTGCGGGAAATCAGAAAACTGCTATTTGACAGCATATGATGTTTTTAATGATATCTTCATACCGAATTAATAAAATTTAAATACGACCGAAAATGACATGTTTATATATTATTATAATAAAAATACAGGTTTTAAATATGCCTGAAAACTTTAATTACATAAATGAAACAACATATAATGGCTTTAATAAAACAAATCAGTCATAAGGGATTATGAAGATTATCAATTTTAGGGGATTAAATTATGAATAATTTTATTTTTGAATATTTTGATGGCGATAAAGCAAAATCAGGGAAATATTGGTACTATATCCATTGGCGATTAGGAGTTCTCTTTAAGTCTAAATATGATTTTAAAATAATTCCATATCTGTATTTTTCTTTTACTATAGGTGAAAAAGTTTATATTACTGATGAATTCGGAGAACCACTGTTTTGTACCGATATAAAAATTTTCAATGATTGTATTGAAAAAGAAAATATGAGAAGAAAACAAGAAGATGAGATTAAAGCAAAATCACAAACTCACAAAATTTTTAAAAACAAAAACTATGATTATATAAGAAAAGTTTACTGTAAAGATGAATACTATATTGTAACAAAAGATAATTTGTATGCATTAGTTGATTCTGAGGGCAACACTATAATTGATTTTAAGTATAAACACATCTCTCAACTATCTTATTCTCACAATAAAAACAATCAACTTTACTTTTTGGCAACAGACAGTAAAACGGATAAACAGGGAATAATTGATATAAATGAGAATATTATTATACCGTTTCAATATGATTTGATATGTAATTGGAATATTGATGAAAGGACAAAAACAGTTGTAGCAATAAAAGGTGGTAAATGCGGAGTAATCAATTATTTAAACAATGAAACTATAATTGCATTTAAATATGAAAACATTTATGCATACGGAGATGATGTTGAATATTCTCCCGTAGAAAATGAGAATGGCTTATGGGGTATTATGGATAAGTACGGCAATATGCAGGATATTGATTTGACAGCCGTAAAAGAAGTCAATGGAAGAAATCTTAAGAGAAAACCGAAAAATAATTCTATTGCATATATACCTGACTATTTAAAACCCTTAGCAACAAAAACAGAAAAACCTGCAAGACAATCGGGAAAAAGAATCAGAAAACAACCTATAACAGACGAAAATCAATTAAAATTAAAATTATAAGTAAACAACAATATAAAAAGGGTTCTGAATATATCGTCAGAACCCTTTTTTTATAATGGTGGGCGTTAGAAGACTCGAACTTCTGACATCCTCCTTGTAAGGGAGGCGCTCTACCAACTGAGCTAAACGCCCCTGCAACAATTACATACTACATGCTCAATTTCTTTTGTCAAGTAAGCGGTATTATTTTTTATTTAATTATTCCGAATGTTGATTTTTTTGAAAATTCTGAAGTATGTTAAATTATACGTAAATATTATAAATATTATGTAAAGATTGTAGTCATAAAATTTTTTCCGAATATAATAAACATATTGATTAAAAGGAAAATGTTATTATGCATGAAAAAGCAATTAAAAATATAGATTTTAATATAGATTTGGCACAAAGTTTCGGAGTATACAAAAACACAAACGAATTTGATTTGTTGGATTATGCAAGTTCAGTAAATGTATCTTGCGGGTTTCATGCCGGTGATCCATTGACGATAAGAAATGCTTTATTAAAAGCAAAAGAAAAAAATGTTGTTATCGGTGCTCATATAGGTTTTGACGATATTCAAGGTTTTGGGTATCGTGAAATGGAACTTGACGGTGATGAAATTGAGGCGCTTGTTGTCTATCAGGTTGGGGCTTTAATGACGTTTGCAAAAGCTTTTAACATGGAGATTGAACATGTTCGTCCGCATGGTGCTATGTATAAAAAATGTGCAACGGATTTTTCGTTTGCCTGTAATGTTGCAAAAGCTGTTCAAAAATGTTCAAAATGGCTTGTTTATTACGGAGCTGCAGGTGAGATTACCGAAAAAACAGGTGATTTAATAAATATACCGATTGCACGGGAAGTTTGTCTTGAAAAAATGTATAATGCTGACGGAACCGTAAATACAATCGCAAAAGACTGTGAAAATACCGAAATGGAAATTCAAAGGCTAAAACAACTTCTTGCAACATCTCAAGTATCAAATATTGAAGGCGGTAAAACTGTTGTAACGGCCGATACGATTCATTTTTCAAACAGACTTTCAAATTCTTTGGAGTTAATAAAACAGGCTTCGGAAATTATAATACCGGTTCCTGTTAATTATAAGAATGCCTGTTTATCAGGCTGGGTAGAATAGGGGATTTGTATGGTTTTAAAAGATATAAGAAAAAATGTTAAAATGCCCGAAGATATGATGTGGCTCATACCCGGATTGCAGGTTAAAAGATGGTTTGCGCTAATCTTTGTCGGTGCTGTCATTATGACATTGGGAATACTTATTTTAATAGATATAAAACCGATTTTTTATACAATGCAATTTATTCATAAAGTTGCAATGAATGTTTCAACGGAATGGCTTGCTTTTGCTATTGTTATGTTTGGTGCCGGTGTTTTCTTTAAAGGCTGGCAGAAAACAAATCTTTCCATGCTTGATAACAGTGATAATCATTCACTGTTAGAACAATTATACAGAAGAAGAAAACTCAACAGAGGTCCGAAAATTGTTGCAATTGGCGGTGGAACAGGGCTTTCAATGTTATTGAGAGGGATTAAACATATTACAAATAATGTGACAGCTGTTGTTACGGTAGGTGATGACGGCGGTAGTTCAGGCAGATTACGTGAAGAAATGGGGGTTTTACCACCTGGCGATATCAGAAATTGTATAGCGGCACTGGCTGATGATGAAGATTTAATTACAAAATTATTTCAATATCGTTTTAAAACCGGTGAGGGACTTGAAGGGCACAGCTTCGGAAATCTTTTTTTAACGGCCTTATGTTCTATTACAGGAGATTTGGTAAGGGCAGTTAAAGAATCTTCAAATGTTTTGTCAATAAGAGGAAGAGTTCTCCCTTCCACACTTGATGATATGAAACTCGTTGCAGAAATGGAGGACGGAAGAATTATTCATGGCGAATCGAATATTCCTGAAGCTCACGGGAAAATTAAAAGATTGTTTACCGATCCTAAGGATTGCAAAGCTTTAGATGATGTTATAACTGCCATAAGAGAAGCCGAACTTATTATATTAGGTCCGGGAAGCCTTTATACAAGTGTGATTCCTAACTTATTAGTTAATGAGATTTCGGAAGAAATATCAAAATCCAATGCTAAAAAGCTGTATGTCTGCAACATCATGACTCAGCCGGGAGAAACCGATAATTATACCGTTACTGACCATGTTAATGCTTTGATGAAGCATGCCGGAAGCGAAAAAATTATTGATACGGTTTTAGTGAATGATTTTATGCCGTCTAATTTGGCTAAGAAGTATCAGATGTCAGGTTCTTATCCCGTAAAATTAGATTTGGATAATTTGAAAAAACTGGGTGTAAAATATTTCCCAAAAAAACTTATAGAGGACAATAAAGAAGGACTTGTACGACACAGTTCAAACAGAGTAGCCAGAGCAATTTATTACTGGTATAAAAAAGAAGCTAAAACAGGAAAAAACATATTTAAAAAAGAGCAGGAAAGACAGGTTTGCAATGTCTAGAAAAATTACCGTTAAAACAATGCAAAAATATAAAGACGAAGGCCAAAAGATTTCAATGCTGACGGCATACGATTATTCTACCGCTAAATATATTGATGAAGCAGGTGTAGATGTAATTTTAGTAGGAGATAGTGTTGCAATGGTCGTGTTAGGTTATGAGTCAACCTGTTCTGTAGGTATAGAGGAAATGAAAATATTTACGGGTGCCGTAGCAAGAGGTGCGAAAAATGCATTGATTGTCGGAGATATGCCGTTTTTGAGTTGTGATTGCGATATATCATCAGCCGTAAAAAATGCGGGAGAACTTATAAAAGCAGGTGCAAATGCCGTAAAAATAGAAGGCTGCAGTGAATATCTTTTATCTGTTGTAAAGCGTCTTGTGGAAACCGGTATTCCCGTTATGGGACATTTGGGTTTTACTCCGCAATCATTTAATGTAATGGGTGGTTTTAAGGTGCAGGGTAAAACTCGGGAGGCTGTTGAAAATATTCTTAAACAGGCAAAGGCTCTAGAAAATGCAGGTGCATTTTCTGTGGTATTGGAGATGGTTCCTCAGGATTGCGCAAAGTATATTACTGAAAATTTAACAGTTCCGACAATATCCTGCGGTGCCGGAAAATATTGTGATGGGCAGGTTTTGGTATCAGATGATGCTTTCGGAAAATATTCCGATTTTTGCCCTAAATTTGTAAGAAGATATTGCGATATGAAATCGTTAATTCTGGAATGCGCAAAAAAATATAATGATGATGTAAAAAACGGAAACTTTCCCTGTTCGGAGGAAGTATTTTGAAAATAGCAATTTATCCGGGTAGTTTTGACCCTGTAACAAACGGACATTTAGATATTTTAAAAACAGCATCGGGAATTTTTGACAAAGTTATTATTGCTGTCGCACATAATTCGGAAAAGCTTGGTTTTTTGCCTGTCGAAACAAGAGTTAAATTAATAAAAGAAAGTGTTAAAGATATTGATAATATTGAGGTTGACTCATTTGAAGGTTTGACGATAAATTATGCACATAAAAAAGGGGCAACGGTTTTAATCAGAGGGCTAAGAGCCGTATCCGATTTCGAATACGAAATGCAGTTATCACAGGCAAACAGTGCATTAGATTCTGATGTAAAGACTGTATTTTTAACAACAAAACCTAAATATAACTTCATTTCATCAAGCACTATAAAAGAAATTTTTATAAATAAAGGAGATATTTCAAAATTTGTACCTGAAGCGGTGTTTGAGTATTTAACAAAGGTGTATAAAAAATGATTGAATTAAAATCTTTGGAATATTTAAGAAATATTGATAAAAAACTAGTAACAAGCCCGCAATTTATGGGATTTGTTTTTGTGGATATAAAGGAAATTGAAACTAATATTGACAGAATATATGCAAATTTACCTGTTGATGTTTTAGAAGCAAGAAAAATAAATAAATCATTTGAAATCAATCCCAATACTTATAATGATTTAAAAAATCTTGAAATATGCTTGGAAAATACCATGCACGTATTTGGATTTTACAGAATTCTAAAAATTAACGAAATTAGTTTGCTTATTCGTAATTTATATAATGATATTGGAACAGCAAATTAATTTATGAAAAATGTTAAGACTACTTTATGTAAAGGCCTTATCGCCCTATCGCCTTATAGCCCTATCGCCTTAAATAAAAAAACATTTGACAATTATTTTTTGCTTATGTAGAATGTAGATATCGGAAAGGGATATGAAAATGCCGCAACAGAATGGTGTATACGATTTATTAAAAAACTTGGAAATGGTTTTGGAGGAAGGTTTTCCAATTATACCAAAGAAATTTACTATTGTAAGAACAAAAGATATGGAAGCATTAATAGACAGAATTTATGCCTCTTTACCGGTTGAAGTTCAGGAAGCAAGAGCATTCTTAAGACGCAGAGAAGAACTTCAGGCTGAAGCTCAGCAGAAAGCTGAAAAGATTGTCAGTGATGCTCAGGCGGAAGCTGACAGAAAACTCTCTGAAGCTGATTTTATAAAGGCACTTGAAAGAGAAGGTATAAGAATAAGAACTCAGGTTCAGCAGGAATGCGAAGAAATTAAACGCAGAGCAATGGAGGAAGCTGATAACATCAGAGCTCAAGCATCTGATGATGCCAGAAGAACTAAAGAAGGTGCTGAAATTTACGCAGAACAGGTTTTGACTAAATTGGAAAATCTTTTGACTCAGGAACAGCAAACTGTTAAAAACGGACAGATTTACATGGAAAAATTGAGAGCGGATTCCTTCGGAAGCTATGATGTTCCGACTTCATATTCAACCGAAAGACCTCAAGCAGAATATTATAATAATTAATAAATATTAATATTTGTTTGCAATTTATTTTGTTTGATTTATTATAAATGTATAGCCGATAATAGAAGAATGTGTCAATACACATTCTTTTTTAAAGACTATATCGGTTAGAATAATTTCAATATATAAATTACAATATGAAGGAAAATAAAAATGGGTATCAAAGGAAAAAATGACAAAATGGTAGTTTTAGCTTGTGAAGATTGCAAAGAAAGAAACTACACAACAACAAAAAACAAAAAAAATATTAAAGAAAGATTAGAATTGAGCAAATATTGCCCGACATGCAAAAAACACACTAATCATAAGGAAACGAAGTAAGTGAAATGTGAGAAGTGAGTAGTGAAAAGACCATATCGGCGCTTCGCGCAAAAATATATATTTGTGCGATAGCACCGTAAACGACTTTTCACCTTTCACTTTTCACTTCTCACCTTATTAAGCGTCCTTAGTTCAGTTGGTAGAACGTCGGTCTCCAAAACCGGATGTCGAGGGTTCGAGTCCTTCAGGGCGCGAATTATATAAAGGAAATAAAAATGATAGAAACAGAAAATTCAGTTCCGAATTGGATAACAAAATCAACAAGTTCAATACAAACCTATTTCAGAGGGGTTCGTTCCGAATGGGGAAAAATAAGCTGGCCCGAAAGACATCAGGTTATTACCGAAACGATTTTTGTTGTGGCTATCGTTTTTGTTTTTACCGTTGCCGTTTATTTAATGGATATCATTTTTAAAGGCGTGTTAAGTTTAATAAAATAAGTACATCAGAAAAGGTGGATTATGGCAAAAAAAGAAAAATCTATGGCAGAAGAATTGAACGAAGATAAGGCACTGGAGGCAGAACAGGCCAAAGCCGAATCTCAGGCTCAAGCTGAAAAAGAGAAAGCTAAAAAAAGTGAAAAACGCTGGTATATTGTTCACACATATTCCGGATACGAAAACAAGGTAAAAGCTGACCTTGAAAAACGTATAGAATATATGAACATGGCTGATAAAATTTTCAGAGTTGAAGTTCCTCAAAAGACTGTTACTCAAATGAAAAACGGCAAAAAACAAGAACGTGAAGAAAAAGTTTTCCCCGGCTATGTTCTTGTTGAAATGATTATGGACAACGACAGCTGGTATGTTGTAAGACACACTTCGGGCGTTACAAAATTTGTAGGCTCCGAAAAACGTCCTATACCTGCCCGTGAAAGCGAAATCAAAAAGATTATTAACCGCTCTACATCAACTACTCAGAAAATTGAACTTGATGTTAAAGCAGGTGATAAAGTCAGAATTACTTCAGGGCCGTTCGCAGAATTTATTGCGGATATCATTGAAGTTTATCCGGACAAATCAAAACTTCGTGCAAATGTTTCAATCTTCGGACGTGAAACGCCTGTTGAATTGGAATATAAGCAGATACAAAAAATATAGAAGGCAAGAAGTTCGGAAGGCAGGAAGGCAAGCCATTTGACGATAATAGCCTGACCTCTTGACTTCAGTTCTTCTTGATCTATTAAAATGTAAGTAGGTTGGGTGAAACCCAACATAAGCAGTGGAAGGGACGCCCCCGTTAATACCACAAAAGGAGAAAAAAATGGCAAAGAAAGTAGTAGGAAAAATCAAGCTTCAAATCGAAGCAGGCAAAGCAAATCCGTCACCACCGGTTGGTCCTGCATTAGGTCAGCATGGTGTTAATATCATGGATTTCTGCAAACAATTTAACGCAAAAACAGAATCTCAGGCAGGATACATCATTCCGGTTGTTATTGATGTTTACGAAGACAGAAGTTTTTCATTTATCGTAAAATCGCCTCCGGCACCTGTATTGATTAAAAAAGCTTTAAACTTGCCTAAGGGATCAGCAACCCCTAACAAGGATAAAGTAGGTGAAATTACTCAGGCACAGCTTGAAGAAATCGCTAAAATAAAGATGAACGACTTAAACGCAACATCTATGGAAGCTGCAGTGAACATGATTAAAGGTTCTTGCAGAGCTATGGGAGTTACGGTTAAGGCTGAATAGCAGAAGAACAGAGGGCAAGAAGACAAGAAGGCAAGCCTTTTTATGTAAATAGCCTGACCTCTTGATATCCTGACCTCCGAACTTCAAAATGGAAGGACATTTGTCCGCAACTACCATGAAAGGAAAAGAAAATGTCAAAATTAACAAAAAAACAACAAAAAATGCAAGCTATGATGGAAGGCTTTGAACAACCTTCTACAGCAGTAAATGCAATAAAAAAACTACAGGAAATTTCAAAAGAAGTTTCTAAATTCAACGAAACAGTTGAATGCCATATGAGATTAGGTATTGACGTTCGTCAGGCCGATCAGCAAATCAGATCAACGGTTGTATTGCCTGCAGGATTGGGTAAAACCGTTACGGTTTGTGTAATCGCTAAAGGTGCTAAAGCTACCGAAGCAAAAGATGCAGGCGCAGATTTTGCGGGTGCTGAAGAAATCATTGAAAAAATCGAAGGCGGTTGGTTTGATTTCGATACATTGATTGCTACACCTGATTGTATGGGTATGTTAGGTAAGTTAGGTCGTGTGTTAGGACCTAAAGGCTTGATGCCGAACCCTAAAACAGGTACTGTAACAATGGATGTTGCTAAAGCCGTTAAAGATGCTAAAGCAGGTAAAGTTGAATACAGAGCAGACAAACAAGGTATGATCCACTGCCCTGTAGGTAAAATCCAATTTACTGAAGAAGATTTGCTTAAAAACTACGCAACTCTTGCAGATGCAGTTTTGAGAGCAAAACCGTCATCAGCAAAAGGTACTTTTGTAAAATCAGTTTACCTGTCAACTACAATGGGACCGGGAATTAAACTTGATCCTAAAAACTTTGCAGCTGAAGTAAAAGAACTTATGGCATAATTTTTTAATATTTAAATAAAAAACAGCAAGTTAGGTATTTGAATTTGCTGTTTTTTTATTTTTATTTGTTTAAAAAATAATATTTGTCATTAACTGTTGATTTTTTTGATTATCTCTTTCAAATATTCTTTCACAGCAGGGGTGATTAATAAATCGGGTTCCGTCATTGCAAAGTTATCCAAAATTATTGCTCCTCTTTTTAAATCACCGTTTTCAATATACAAAACACCAAGCATTACTTTGTCCAGAGGATTTTCAGTATTACTGTATTCCTGAATTTTCGACGGAATAAGTCCAAGTGCCTTGTAACATTTTGCAAGTTTTTGATAATAAAGTAAATTTAAACCATATTGACTGATTGCATCTTCATACGGTTCCTGAGCATAATCAGGATAACCGATTTCCATGTATGCATCTCCAAGGTTTTTCAGATATACTGCGGTTGCCTGCGTATTCGGACTTAAACTTATTGCTATTTTAAATTCCTGAATTGCACCGTAATAACAGTGTTCTTTCATGTAAGTTACACCGATATTATTATGAAAATATGCATTTCGTTCTGCATCTATGACAAAAACTTCGGGCTTTTTGTATGCTGAGGTAAATATTGAGATGGCAATTAATATTACGATTAAAGGCGATAGGGCGATAGGGCGATAAGGCGATAAGACCTTATCAAGTTGAAAGTTGAAAGTTGAAAATTGAAAGTTATTTGACTTTTCATTTTTCATTTTCAATTCTTCTTGGCTGCATAGCTGCTTAGCTGCTTTTTTATTGCCTTTTGTTAAATACATCATGTTTCCTTATATAATACAGAATTACAACAAATCAATTTCCAAACCTTCGTATGCCATGATGATGCTTTCATCATCTTTATATTTAGCCTTAACAGAGTTCAATTTTTCATCATCATAATTCGGATCATAATGGAAAAATACCAGTTTTTCGGCATTAGATTGTTTTTTACATTCAACAGCCATATCAAAAGTAGAATGACCGTATCCCTGTTTTGGAACAAATGAATCCATATAATCTTCTGTTGTATATTGAGCATCATGGATTAACAAGTTACAATTTCTTGCAAAAGATGCCAATTTTTTATCTCCGCCTTCGTAGCTTTCTTTGTCTGTTGCATAAACCATAACTTTGTTTTTGTATGCTATTTTATAGATTAAAACACCTTCCTGCGGATGTGCATAAGAACGGTAACATGTAATCAAAACATCATCATATCCGATTTTTGCATCACTTTCGGTTTCAATCCTTTTTATAATCGGTGCTTCATTGTGTCTGAGGATAATACCCTCAGTTTCCGACAAATCCCTTATATCAAGATTTCCTGCTATATCTCCCAAATCAAGCGGAAAAGATTTACCGAAAAGAAGTTGAGAAAGTTCATCAGCCAGACTTTCATTATAATTAACGTTTCCGTATACTTTTATGTCAGATGATGCTATATGGAGCGGTCTGAAAAACGTAAATCCCTGCAAGTGATCCTGATGAATATGGGAAATCAGCACAGTTGCCTTAATTGAAGTTCTTTCAGACGGCTTTGTTCCCGTAGCTATGTATTTTTTTAAAAGTTCATTACCGACATTGATTAAGCCCGTTCCTGCATCAAGAATTATTATATGTCCCCCAACATTAACTTCAACACATGAAGTATTTCCTCCGTATTGCAAAAAATCCTTGTCAGCTATCGGATAACTTCCTCTTACACCTCTAAATTTTACACTAAATTCGCTCATATTATTTTCCTCTTAATTTAAATCCCACCACCGCTGTGCGGTTCCCCTCCCTTTAACAAGGGAGGCTGTAATTATCGTTTTATTGTAATTGTTTTATTTTGATCACTTTCTTCACCCGTAAAAAATGTTGGTGAAAACATCAGTAACTTTGCCATTTTCTGTACATTTTTTAAACGTGTTTCCTTATATTCAATTTTAAAAACGGTTTTATTCCAAGAATTTGTAACTGTTATTATCCTAAATGCATTAGGATATGTAACCAATGAAGGACAGCTTATGTAGATAACATTATCCTGTTGAATAATCTTTGCGGCATGGTAATGCCCCTGAAAAACCCCTATAGGATTGTCGTATTTATTTAAAATTTCAATAAATTTGTCAGCATCTAAAAGTCTGTGATTCGGGCTGTTGTAAGGTTCAATAACAGGAACATGCAAATAAATTAACACAGTATCCTTCTGAGCGGATTTTAATTCATTATCAAGCCATTTCAACTGTTCATCACCCAATCTGCCGTTAGATGTTAATTTTTCTCTTATAATACTGTCTAAAACAATTACTTTGAAACCTTTTTGAGGGATAAAAGAATAATATGTTTTTTCAAATTTGTAATTTTTGTTATATTTATTAACCAATTGCATATAAAGTTTCGGCTCTAAATATCCGCCAACCATAGTGTCATGATTTCCGAAAGCAAAATACCACGGATAGTTCAATTTTTCCGCATGCGGTAAAAATGCGCTTAACTCTTTTTCAAACGGTTTATCAATTTGATCTCCCGTAAACATAACAAAGGAAATATTCGGGGTTTCGTTAATTTGTTCTATCGCATCATCAAGCAATTTCGGTGATTCTGCCGTCATTTTATATGTAGTATTTGTGTTTCCCGTAAAGAAATGAACATCACTGATTTGTGCGAATTTTATGCTGTTTGTACTGCTGTAGCACTGCAAACCTAACAACATAGCACCTGTTAATAAAATTGTAACCGACCAATTCTTCAAAACAGTCATAAAAGTTTCCTTTTTGTGTTTTGTATTACATTTTTTCATCTTTTATCCAACATTGATTTCAAGTTATTATATATTGAAATAATATTTTTGTCCTCATCAGAGAGAATGATTGCTTTATCAAGGTTTATCATTGCATTTTTGTAATCATTTTGAGCATAGTCGCAAAGACCCATATACTTGTACACTTCAGATGTTTGAACATTTCTGGATAAAAGATTTAACATGATTTTAGCTTCTTCATAATCGCCTTTATGATATAGAATTTTTGCCTGTAACAGAAGATATGATATATTTTCTTCTATATTTAATGCTGTTTTTATATCATCTTGAGCTTCAAGAATATAATTCAAATTCATCTTTGCTTCCGCTCTCATTGCGTATGCTATATCGGAATTTTTGTTGTATGAAATATATTTGTCCAAATTATCAATCGCCGATTGAAAATCTTTTGTATCAATATATGCTCTTGCAAGTCCCAAATAGCTCTGGGAATAATTTGGTTTTAGGTCGATTGCTTTTTTATAATACATAATTGATTTTTGCGGTTCATTATTATCCCTGTAATATTCCGCCAAAAAGTAATTTGCCCAAAAATCATTTGGCTGAGAGTTTAGAATATACAGTTCACCGTTTCTGTTTCCGTCATTTTTTGCCAAAAAGGCATTTTTTAAAGAATTGTTTGTTGTTGTCAGATAAGAATTGATTGAAGGATTTTGAATTCTTAAAAGAGTATTTTTCAGTTCTTTTATATCTTTATCGGACGGTTCAATTTGAATAATCTTATCTATATAATTCTGAGCATCATTATATTGTCCGAAAGTTACATAATTTGTGGCAATATCAAGATAATCTTCCGTCAGTTCGTTTGCGCATACATTTAAGCAGGGAAATATTAAACATAATAAAATAAATTTTTTCATACCGTTATTATAATTCAAATATATGATGATATAAACAATCAAATATATTATCTTTTTAATTGTGAATGATGAAAAGAAACATATAAATCCGTTCGGAGCCATAAATAAAAATATTCAGCAGTCGAATGTAACTCCGAAGTATATAAAGCCTGACGGAACAAAAGTTTTTGAAGAAGATACTCCGGCAGGTAAAATTGTATATGAGGCTATGCCGAACGGAACATTAATTTCCATGACTTATGATAAAAACGGTGTATTAATCATGGATTATGCCAGAAGAGTGAACTATGAAATCGGTCATATTTATGATGAATTAGGTAAAAAAGTGTATGAGTTCAACAATTATTATGATGAAAATAATACTTTTGTTAGAAAAAACGAAATAGGATATGATTATTATGATGAAGGGGAGATGTCCCGAGAAACAATAATCTCAACTCCGGGTGATGTAAGAATTGAGATAAGTTATGACAGAGAAGGTAATCAAACGGAAAAAGTGGAAATAAAAGGATCTGTCAAAACTTGGTTTGATGTGAACGGGAAACCGATAAAACGTCAGATAGACAGAGGTTCGGGCGGAATTATAACCGAAAATCTGGATTAATATATACTAAAGTCTATAATTTGTTGATTTGTCTTGTAAATGTATTGTGAAATTATAAAATAATTTTGGTTATGTTAATACAAAAAGATAAATTGTTTGATTATATTATGGAAAATTGTCAGGATATAATTTTTGCAATTGATACTGATTTTAATTATATAACCTGCAACAGAGCTTTTTTAAAACATTTAAAATTCCATCACAAATCAGAAGTTTTAAATAAAAATACGGATGAAATTTTACCGTCTGACAGTAAAGATATAATAAAAAATTATCTGAAAAGTGTTTTGATTGACAGAGAACCAAAAACATATACTTATAAACAAGGATTAAAAGTATTTAAACAAACTGCAATTCCGATAATTGAGAATTGTGAAATTGTCGGAATTTTATCTTTTTCAACGGATATTACAAAAGAAGAAGATTTGAAATTTAAACTTATTGAGAAAATTTGTGAACTGAATAATACTCTTGAAAAAGAAGAAATTCTGAAATCCCAGAAAGAAATGTTTCTTGCCACATTGACTCATGACCTTAAAAATCCTGTTATGGCTCTTTCCATGACATTAAAAATGCTTAAAAACGGTATATTTGGAATGCTTAACACCGAACAAACCGAAATTTTGGATACCGCAATTGAATCATCAGAATTTATGCAAAATCTGTTGTGTTCAATACTTGCAACATATAAACTGGATAACGGTGCAATTGAGCTTGTAAAATCAAATTTTGATATTGATGAATTGATAAACAAATGCATAAAAGAAAATAGTGCACTTGCGCAAGACCGTCATATAATGATAAAATATGTAAATCCCATAAAATGTAATATATATGCAGATGAAGTACGTATCAGGAGAGTTATTGGAAATTTAATAAATAACGGATTATCACATGCCGATAAAAATACGGAATTTACAATAAATATCCTGAAGCAGGACAATAAACTTATTTTTAAGTTTACGAATATTGGAAATCCTATACCCGAAAATTTGAAAAATCATATTTTTGAAAAATATGTTACGGGTGAAAATCTTACAGGAACAGGGTTAGGGTTATACTTCTCAAAAAAAGTAATAGAGGCTCATGACGGAATAATTTATTTGCAAACGGAGAATAATAAGATTACATTTACTTTTGAATTGCCGTTGACTAATACCGTAAAATCAACAATTGTAAAATTTTAATTATTCTTCAATAAGTGTAAACCGTTTTGTACCCTTATCATCAACAATTTCGTCCCACATATATAAGGGTCTTACCCAGATATCACCTGTTTTTAAAGGCGAATAGACGACCATTTTTTCTAAAGTTTCCGAATGGTTTGCAATACCGATAACTTTGTATAAATTTCCTTTAAAATGTCTGTAAATTTTTCCTGTTTCAGGCATGAAAATTTCTCCTTTTTGTTAATAATTATACGTAAAAATGTTGACATAAAATATACTAAGGTATAAAATAACGGTGTTAGTGATGATTTGATTAGGAGTGGTATGGAAACAAGAAACAGTCATATTTTGGCACACATGGAAAATAAAACTTCGGATTATGAAGATCGTGTAGCTTTGGGAATGAAAGGGCCTTTCGGCTGGAAAGAATTTACTTACAAAGGTCTTGGACTTTTATCAAGAAAAATTGCAAGTTATTTAATTGATGATTTGGGTATTAAAAAAGGGGAGGGATTAGCAATTCTTTCCGAATCCAAACCCGAATACGGAGCATGCGTATTTGCATCGGTTTTAACAGGTACTATTACTGTTCCTTTGGATATAAAACTTTCAAAATATGAATTGAAATCAATATTGTCGGATTGTTTGCCGACTGTCATGCTGGTTTCATCAGAATTTTTGGAAACTGCACTGGAACTTCAAAGAGAAATTCCGGAAATTAAATATATTTTGTTAATTGATGAACATGCGCACAAAGACGGTATTGTAAATATATACAATTTACCTGATAAATATGAGGCTAAATGGCGTCAGAGAAGTTCAAAATCTACAGCCTTCATCATTTATACGTCGGGTACGACAGGTGCTCCAAAAGGTGTTGAAATATCTTTTGCAAACATGAATGCTCAGCTTGTGGATTTGATGGACGTTGTTCAGTATATTCTGCCGAAGAAACAAGGTATTAACATGCTTTCAATTCTTCCCATGAACCATTTATTTGAAATGACTGTAGGATTTTCAACATTCTTGAATGCCGGTGAAACTATTTATTATACATCAAGTTTAAAACCGAAAGATATTACGGGCATTATGCGTGAGAAAAAAATTCAATTTATGATTGCAGTTCCCGCATTTTTGAAACTTTTGAAAGCCGGTATCGAAAAACAATTGAGTACAGCTCCGAAATTTACTCAAATTATGTTTAATGCAATGTATCATTTTGCAGGAATAATTCCTTCTTACAAAATGAGAAGAAAATTGTTCAAAAAATTGCATGACAGCTTAGGCGGAGCATTCTTCGGCTGTATTACGGGCGGTGCACCGTTAGATGTTGAAGTCGGTAAATTCTTTGAAAGAATTGGTATAAGGGTTTATCAGGGATATGGTTTGTCGGAAACAAGTCCTGTTGTATCTGTGAATCATGACAAGCCCGGAAATCTTGCATCTGTCGGACATCCATTGAGACACTTTGAAGCAAGAATTGATGAACAAACGGGAGAATTACTTCTTAAAGGACCTTCAGTAATGAAAGGTTATCATAATCAACCTGAAATGACTGCGGAAGTCATTGATTCAGACGGTTGGTTGCATACCGGTGATATTGCAAGAATTGACAAAAACGGACATATGTATATTACAGGCCGTATCAAGAATATGATTGTTCTTCAAGGTGGTAAAAAAGTGTTCCCCGAAGAAGTTGAGGCATTGATTGAAAAGAGCCATTATGTTTCGGAAGTTTGTGTTTTGGGAACTTCAAGAAACTTCGGTTCAAAAGACGGCACGGAAGAAGTTACTGCGGTAATTGTTCCGAAAGCGGAGTTATATAAGACCTATTCAGAGGACGATATAGAAAGAATGATAAGACTTGATGTTAAGTCGTTATCGGAACAATTGGCTCACTACAAACGTCCGACAAATATTGTTATATCAAAAAATGAACTTCCAAAGACTACGACAAGAAAGGTCAAGAGGAAAGAGTTGAGAGAGCTTATGGGGGTATAAAATAAAGGGGAAAATATAAATAATTTTCCCCTTTATTTTTAATCCCTGTGATAATAAATATCTCTGTGTAAAATTAACAGAAGAATAGCGCTGACACCGACAAGTCCGTAGACAATTCTTGAAAGTAACGACATGTCACCAAAAATTGCAGCAACAAGGTCAAATCCGAAAAATCCGACCAGACCCCAATTTATTGCCCCTGTTATCACAAGTATGTAAGCGATAATTTTCAAAATATGCATAACTTTTTCCTTTCTTTTGATTTTATTATCGAATATTTTGAAAGTTATTACATTACCCGTAAAGGCAATATATAATAGTCTTGAATTTAATTAATATAATTTACATTGCTTGTTTTTGTAGTGTTGCCGAAAAGCTTCGGTGGCACTACAATGACAGCTTGCAGATTAAGATTAAACCTGACAAATTTTTCAAAAAATACACCATAAAAACACATCAAAATAAATATTTTGATGTATTATTTTCTAACATATACATTTTACAATACTTTTCACGTTTTGTCCAGTCCTCAAAATGATGTATTTTTTTAATTTTGGGGTGGTGAAAATCAGCACTATTCTTTGGTTTTCAGAATAATACATCATAATATTTATTATGGTGTATTTTTTAAAAGAAAGGAAGGACATATGAAAAAAATTAAAAAAGCATTCACTTTAGCGGAAGTATTAATCACTTTAGGGGTAATCGGAGTTGTTGCATCAA
>JAGBOW010000126.1 GCA_017633675.1 bacterium
ATCTAAAAATAAATTTAATAACAATAAGATTCCTGAAATAAAAATTGATGAAAATACCCCGCATATTTTGGCTGACAGGGATAAATTTCAACAGATTATGACAAATCTGATTGAAAATGCCTGCAAATACGGAGATGAAAATTCCGTAATTACCATAAAATCATTTTACACGGAAGAAAATGTTTCAATCTCAGTCATAAATCAGGGACTTGAGATTTCAAAAGATGATTTTGAAAAAATATTTACAAAATTTTCAAGGATAGACAACCCTCTTACACGAAAAGTTCAGGGAAGCGGTTTGGGGTTGTATATTACTAAAAATCTTGTTGAAAAAATGGGCGGAAAAATTTCCGTTAAATCCGAAAATCATCAGACAATTTTTGAAGTAGTTTTACCTTGTGCAAATATAGAAAGGCAGGCGAAAAATGCAGTCAGTTACTCTGATAATTGACACAAGGCGGGAAATTCCCGCAAAATACAAAAAACTTTTGACAAACAATTCAAATGTTGTTCAAATTTGTCAAAATTTAATTTCTGCCATGAAATTTATTCAGGATAAAGAACCTGATTTGATAATAATTTCCGATAGTGTTGAGGGGGATTTGTCAGAGTATTGCAAGAAAATTCGCGCTTTGACTTATAATCTTCGCCCGATAATTATCGCAACCTCAAAATCCGCAGAGTTTCAAGACAGAATAAAAGTTCTTGAAAGCGGTGCAGATGATTTTATTTCGGAACCCGTAAATTCCGAAGAATTTGTAATGAGGATTAAAGCGCATTTGAGGAGAGAATTTGAGTCTAATATTAACCACAAAAACTTTCTCCCTGAAAAAAACAATTCTCTAAGGGCTTTAAAACGTATTGTTACGGAAACAAAACCTTGGGCTGTAATGCTCAT
Source organism: bacterium (assembly GCA_017633675.1). Classification (GTDB taxonomy): domain Bacteria; phylum Cyanobacteriota; class Vampirovibrionia; order Gastranaerophilales; family Gastranaerophilaceae; genus Stercorousia. The sequence continues at coordinate 899 of JAGBOW010000126.1, forward strand.
TTCGATAGAAAATTTTGATAATTACAGGGAAACTTATACGGAACTTGCATCAGACAAACTTTTACAAACTTATTGTGCGATTATCCGCTCTGTTTTGTCCGAAAATGATTATTTGGGTTCGCTTTCAGATAACAAATTTTTGATTATAACCGATACATTAAAAGCCGAAAAAGTTGCGAATTATCTGACTTTTGCATTTGATTCGGTTGCGTCAAAATTTTATTCCGTAAACGATATAAAACGCGGATTTATGCTTATGCAGGGAGATGAATTTGCGGGACGAAGGTCGAATTTTGTTCATACGACAATCGGTGTGGTTACAAACGAGTTTACAAAATACAACGATTATACGGTTTTGATGAATTCTTTGGAACAAATTCACAAAATGGCTGATTTGTCGTCAAAATCAAATTATTTAATCGAACGTCCTAAGATTTCCGCAGAAGATGCGGTTAATAATGAGATTAATAATAAAATTTTCATTATAGAGCAGGACGAGGCTATGACCTTGCTTTTAAAAACAATTTTTGATTTGCAGGGATATGAGGTTAAGACATCAAACTGTATTGAAGATTTGGGCGAAACCGCTCCTGCAATAATTATTCTTGATGCGGGTGATGCGGATACACTGAAAGGTATAGAGATTTGCCGGGAAATCAGAAGTAATCAAATGTTTGACAGGACAAAATTAATTGTAACATCTGTTCTTCACGATAAAGAAATGATATTGAATGCAGGTGCGGATTTATATATTCCGAAACCTTATGAAGTGTCAGGACTTATCAGGTGGGTTGAGGAAATTTTTAGAGTTGAAAGTTGAAAGTTGAAAGTGGAAAATGGAAAGTAATAACTTTCAATTTTCAACTTTACACTTTCAACTTTTATTAAGCATTTCCATATACTTCTTATTATTATCTTCTGCAAATTCAATTGCTTTCAAGCGAGCATTTTCTGCACCGTTATTTTCTAATGCATAAAACCTTTTTGAATATTGAATTTTCTTTAACCCTAAACCTTCATTGTTTTTGAAAACTACGGTATTGTATTCGTAAAAATCTTTGTTTTCGGGATAGGTTAAATATCCGACAGTTCCCGCATCAGGGTAAACCAGAACAGATGCACCCGGAGTTTGGGATTGAATTTCGTGAGCAAATTCCGCTGATGCTTCTGTTTTATTTGCTTTATCAATAATATGTTCAATCGTGATTTTTGAATGCCAATTTCCCATATTTTCATCTTTTAAAAGATAAAAATATTTTTCTGATTTTGCATCGGGGTTTGAAAGGTGATATGTTTCTCCGTCAAATTTAATTTTATTTTCCACTGCTCCTCCTGTAGTTTGGGTAAAAAATAACAGACACAATAGTGTCATAAAAATTTTATTCATAAATTTCTCCTCTGATAAATTATTAATCTGTGTTTTATAAAAATCTATTACCCGTTATGTTAATATGTAATTTTTGTGTATAATATTTTTAAGGAGAATGTATTATGCCGTTTGAATTTGAAAGACAGAAGATTAAAGATGTTATATTGGTTAAACCTAAAGTTTTCGGGGATAACAGAGGTTTTTTTATGGAGAGTTATAAAAAATCGGATTTTATGGCAAACGGAATTGATGTTGAATTTAATCAGGATAACCATTCAAAATCGGCTAAACATGTTTTGAGAGGTTTGCATTACCAAAAAGCACCCTACGGGCAGGCAAAACTTGTCAGATGTTCTAAAGGAAGAATTTTTGATGTCGCAGTTGATATTCGCCCTTCATCTAAAACTTTCGGGCAGTACGTAAAAGTTGAACTGTCCGAAGAAAATAAAAATATGCTTTTTATACCTGAAGGCTTTGCGCATGGGTTTGTTGTTTTATCTGATGAAGCCGAACTTTTGTATAAAGCAAGCGGAGAATATGCACCTCAAGCAGACAGCGGAGTTTTATGGAACGATCCTGATATAAATATTGACTGGGAGATTGATTTTGAACCGATATTGTCTGAAAAGGACAAAATTCAACCCAGATTAAAGGAGATTATAAAATGACAACAGTACTCGTAACAGGCGGAGCAGGATTTATCGGCAGTTGTTTTGTAAGGCATATTTTAAAAAAACATCCGCAAGATAAGATTATAAACCTTGATGCGCTAACATACTGCGGTAATTTGGAAAATCTTAAAGATGTCGAAAATAATCCGAATTACAGATTTGTTCACGGAAACATCTGCGACAGAAATTTGGTCAGAGATTTAATTTCTGAATGTGATTTGGTGGTGAATTTTGCAGCGGAATCTCATGTGGATAATTCTATCAAACACCCTGAAATCTTTGTAGAAACAAATGTTCAGGGTACATTAAATTTGTTGCAGGCATGTAAAGAACTGGGTGTTGAAAGATATTTGCAGGTGTCAACAGATGAAGTTTACGGAACTCTCGGAAAAACGGGATATTTTTATGAAACAACTCCTCTTGCTCCGAACAGTCCTTATTCAGCAAGTAAAGCGGGTGCGGATATGCTTGTCAGGGCATACTTTGAAACCTATAAACTTCCTGTTTTAAACACAAGATGTTCAAATAATTATGGGCCGTATCAGTATCCCGAAAAACTTATACCGTTTTTTATCTCTCAGCTTTTGAAAGGTGAAAAAGTTCCGGTATACGGAGACGGCTTGAATGTCAGGGATTGGTTGTACGTTTATGATCATTGTGAAGCGATAGACGAAGTTCTTCATAAAGGAAAAGTCGGAGAAGTCTACAATATCGGCGGACATAACGAAAAAACGAATTTGGAAATTACTCATTTGATACTTGACGCTATGGGTAAAGACGAATCTTCGATAAAATACGTTGAGGACAGGTTAGGTCATGACAGAAGATATGCTATTTCTAACGACAAAATTACTGCGGAACTCGGTTGGAAACCGTCCGTAACTTTTGAACAAGGCATAAGAATGACGATTGATTGGTATTTGAACAATCAGGAATGGATGAAAGCAATAGAAGAAAAGAAGATTAGAAGAATAGAGGTTTAGAGGAGTAGTCTTTTACATGTATAAAAAATTACAAGTATGGCAAAAATCTATGGATTTGTTACCAAAAATATATTTATTAACAGAAAAATTCCCTAAATCAGAAGAATATAATTTAAAATCACAAATAAAAAGGGCTATTGTATCTGTTCCTTTAAATATTGCAGAGGGTAAATATAGGTATAGTTCAAAAGACTTTATACATTTTTTGAATATAGCACAAGCCTCATTGATAGAAGTTGATGTAGCATTTCAGATAGCAGTAAAATTAAAGTTTATAGATAATTACGATGAAGTGCAAAATGATATTAATGAATTATCAAAAATGTTAAGTTCATTAATAAAAAAATTTAATAAAACGTAAAAGACTAATCCTCTAGTCCTCTATTCATCTACACATCTAAATAACAGAAAGGTAAATTAGAATGAAAAAAATACTCATAACAGGTGCAAAGGGTATGCTTGGGCAGGATTTATGCCCTATTTTGGAAGATGAGGGGTATGAAGTTATTGAAACTGATGTTGATACTCTTGATATAACAAATCTTGAACAGGTTGAAACAGTTCTGGCAGATAAAATTCCCAATATAGTCGTTCATTGTGCTGCTTATACAAATGTCGATAAGGCGGAAGAAGATTTGGAAACCGCAAGATTAATCAATTCCAAAGGAACTGAAAATATAGCAAAAGTATGCGGGAAATTTGGTATTACTCTTGTTTATATTTCGACGGATTACGTTTTTGACGGAACAAAAACAGAACCTTATACACCTAAAGATGAACCCTGTCCGATTAATAATTACGGATTGACAAAATTTGAGGGTGAACAGGCCGTTCAAAAATATTGTGAAAAATATTATATAGCAAGAACTTCATGGCTGTACGGACATCACGGCAAAAATTTCGTGGAAACAATGATTTCTTTGGCAGATAAACCTGAACTGAAAGTTGTTGACGATCAGGTGGGGTGTCCGACTTGGACTGTAGAACTTTCAAACGGTATTGTAGAACTATTGAAGGGTGAACCGTTTGGGATTTATCATATTTGCGGTTCCGGTTCAACAAGCTGGTTTGGATTTGCAAAAGAAATTTTCAGTTTGTGCGGATTGGCGGTAAATTTAAAACCATGCAAAACGGAAGAATTTCCAAGACCTGCAAAACGTCCTGAATACAGTATTATGGATAACAACAAGATTTGCAGAAACTGGAAAACGGCATTGAAGAATTATATAGAATTGAGGTGTGCAGAATGAAAGGTATAGTATTAGCCGGCGGAGCCGGAACAAGATTACATCCGAGTACAATTGCGGTTTCAAAACAGCTTTTGCCTATTTATGATAAACCTATGATTTATCATTCAATTTCGGTTTTGATGCTTGCGGGTATAAGAGATATTTTAATAATTTCAACTCCCGTTGATTTGCCGAATTTTAAACGATTATTAGGTGACGGAAGTCAGTTCGGTGTTAAATTTTCTTATAAAGAACAGCCTTCACCTGACGGACTTGCGCAAGCCTTTATTCTCGGTGAAGATTTTATCGGAAATAATGATTGCGCATTGATTTTAGGTGACAACATATTTTACGGTCCGGGATTTTCGGGCATGATGCATAATGCAATTAAAAATATAGAATTATATGGCGGTGCAACAGTTTTCGGATATCAGGTGAAAGATCCCGAAAGATTTGGTGTGGTAGAATTTGCCCCCGACGGTAAAGCCTTATCAATAGAAGAAAAACCTCAACATCCAAAATCCGATTATGCTGTTACGGGGTTGTATTTTTACGATAACAAAGTTGTTGAATATGCCAAAAATCTCAAACCGTCTGCAAGGGGTGAACTTGAAATTACGGATTTGAACAGAATTTATCTTGAAAACGGCAAGCTGAATGCCGAAATTTTAGGACGCGGTTTTGCGTGGCTTGATACGGGAACTCATCATTCACTTTTACAGGCAAGCCAATACGTTCAGACGATTGAAGAAAATCAAGGAATAAAAATTGCCTGTTTAGAAGAAGTTGCTTACAGAATGGGGTTTGTAACAAAAGAACAGTTGTCAGAATATATTTCAAAATATAAAGATAACGAATATTACAATTATGTAAAAGGTATTTTGAAATAATTTTTTAAGTCGATAAGACGTTAGAGCGATAAGTTCTTTACGGTGCGCTTTACGCACAAATTTTTTTAGTAATGATTAATAATGAAAATCCAGCATTTGAGAGCCTGTTAATCCGAATGCTTCTGAAATCTGCAAAAGGTTGGTGTATCTTATATCCGTAATCCCTCTTTCTATGTCACTGATTGTGCGGATTGATACATTTGCTTTTTCTGCCAATTCTTCCTGCGACATATTTCGTTTTGAGCGTTCAAGCCGAATTTTATTCCCAAGTTCCAGTAATTTTATATTCTTCATAGCAATTTTATTTTAAAGTATTGCAATTACCGCAATAATGTGGTATAGTGTTTATACATGTGATATATCACATATAAATGAGGAAAAGCGCAGAAAGGAAAAATGTATGAAAAATTTGAAAACGTCTACAAAAACACACTTCCCTCTCTTTAGTAGAGGATTAGCGAGAGGGGGAGATAAGAAATCTGCCTTTACTCTTGCGGAAGTATTAATCACTTTGGGAGTAATAGGTGTTGTTGCATCAATTACTTTACCCACATTAATAAAGGAATATAACAAGCATGCTTGGGTGAATGCTTTAAAAGAAAACTATTCACTTTTAAATCAGGGATTTAAAAAGATGATGGCAGATGATGGGGTGGAATTTATTACAGATACGGAAGTATGGCGGGCAATGGTGGTAGGCAGTTGCTATTCAGGTCATTCCGATTTTGATAATTTTAAAGATTTTTATTCACAATTGGGAAAATATTTTAAAATAATACGCATTGATATAGGATCTGATACCGGTAATGTTTATAAATACAAATACAGAAACTCTTCATATAAAATTCCTGTGAGTGGCAGCATAATATATCTATCAAATGGTGCTATGATATGGAGCTATGTTTTTAATAAAACCGCATCAATTCGTTCAAATTGTGATGAAATCCGTTCTGCCGGAGGACATATGTGTGGTAATGCAGGTAATTTTAATATAGATATCAACGGCAACAAAGGACCTAATGAATTTGGAAAAGATATATTTAGGTTTTATATAACAGAAAGAGGACAACTTGCACCTTTTGGTGGTAATGATCATGCTATATTAAGAGCATCTAATAGTTTAACTCAAGAAAATATAGATCAATATAAGGCAATAAAAGGTTTGAATGGAGAGTGTCTTGTGGGTACGGGCTCGGAGAACGGAGGTGAAACTTGTGCCGGCTTACTTATCGACCAATTAAACTGGAAAATGGATTATTAATGTTTAATTAAAAATGCAATAATTAACCGTCTTAACAAAAATTTACAAAAATCCTGAAAAGTTTTGATATTCAGGATTTTTTGTCGTCAGGATATTACTTGTATGTGTGGCTTGTTTAGAAAAACAATCATCAAATAAGGTCATACGTAAATATGAAAAACATGTCAAAACTGCTTGCAATTCAATATTTAGCAAATAATATAAATTTATAGTGTAAAATTGATACACCGGTCGATGAAAATAAGGAAATATAATGTCTAAAGACGTAATTGAATTAGAAGGTACAATATTAGAAGCTATGCCGAATGCAATGTTTCGTGTAAAACTTGAGAATGATCACGAAATTTTGGCACACATATCGGGCAAAATCAGAAAAAATTTCATAAGAATTTTGCCGGGTGATAAGGTAAAAGTTGAAATGACACCTTATGACCTTACCAGAGGACGCATAACTTTTAGGTTAAAATAATATCTCACGAAAATAATATAAAGGAAAATGAAATGAAAGTAAGATCATCAGTAAAGCCTATTTGCGACAAATGCAAATGCATCAAAAGAAAAGGCAGAATTGCCGTAATTTGCGAAAACCCTAAACATAAACAAAGACAAGGGTAGCGGAAGTTGAAAGTGGAAAATGTAAAGTGTAAAGTTTAAAAACTTTCAACTTTCAATTTTCAACTCATAAGTAAGACGCCAAAATAAAAAAGGAGAAAATATAAAATGGCAAGACTATCAGGGGTAGATTTACCTCGTAACAAAAGAATGGAAGTAGCATTGACCTATATATATGGTATAGGGCCTGCAAGAGCAAAAAAAATTCTTGATGCTACCAAGATTTCGCCTGATTTAAGAACAGACGATTTGACAGATGAAGATATTAAACTTTTGAGAAACGAACTTGCAAACTATCACATCGAAGGTGATTTGAGACGTGAAGTTACAATGAACATCAAACGTTTGCAGGAAATCGGTTCTTACAGAGGTTTAAGACATAAGAGAAACCTTCCCGCACGTGGTCAAAGAACAAAAACAAATGCCAGAACACGCCGCGGCAAAAAAGGTTTGGCAATTACAAAGAAAAAGACAGCATAATACAAGTGGAAAGTGGAAAATGGAAAGTGGAAAGTTAATTTACTTTTTATAAAACTTTCAGCTTTCAACTTTCAACTTTCAACTATTTAGGAAACAAATAGTTAAAAGTAAAGGAAATAAAAGAAATGGCAAGACCAGTAAAAACAAAGAAAAAAGAAAAGAAGAATGTATTGCAAGGTGTTGTACATATTCAGTCAACATTCAACAATACAATCGTAACTTCTACCGATACTCAGGGTAATGCTATTGCTTGGGCAACAGCAGGTGCATCAGGCTTCAAAGGTGCAAGAAAAGGAACACCGTTTGCAGCACAATCTGCAGCAGAACAGGTGGCAAAAAAATCTATCGACCAGGGTATGAAAAAGGTTGAAGTTTACATCAAAGGACCGGGATCGGGTCGTGAAACAGCTATCAGAGCTATTCAGGCAGCAGGTTTGGAAATTACATTGATTAAAGATGTAACTCCTATTCCTCACAACGGATGCCGTCCTCCGAAAAAGCGTAGAGTTTAGTGGAAAGTGGAAGGTGGAAAGTGGAAAGTTATAAAACTTTCAACTTTCAACTTTAAACTTTCAACTTAAATAACGGGGGCTTGTTCCAAAGCCAAAAGAACAAACCGCAGATGCCCCGAAAAATGAAAGGAAAAGAAAATGGCAAGATACACAGGACCTACAAACAAATTATTCCGTAACTACGGAGTAAAAGATTTATCTAACAGAAAGTTGACTTCTTCAATGAGACAAAATGCTTCAGGTCAGCATGGCGCAGTAAGAAAAAAACCTTCTGAATATGCAATTCACTTAAATGAAAAACAAAAAATCAGATTAACTTATTTGGTATCTGAAAAGCAGTTTGCAAAATATTATTCTGAAGCTGCAAGAAGAAAAGGCGTTACAGGTACAATTCTTCTTCAAATCTTGGAATCAAGATTGGATAACGTGCTTTTCAGAGCAGGTTTCGGTATTACTCGTAAACAGACAAGGCAAATTGTTAATCACGGACACGTTCTTGTTAACGGCAAAAAGGTTGATATCCCGTCATTCTTAGTAAAATCAGGTGATGTAATTACCGTTAAATCAAGAAGTCAGGCATTTTTAAAGACTGTTAACGAAATGATTGATATGGCTTGCGCTCCGGCATGGATGACAATTGACAAAGATGCTTTAAAAATCACTTTTGACAGAATTCCGGAAAGAGAAGAGCTCGATCCTGATTTCAAAGAACAGCTTGTAATTGAGTACTACTCAAAATAATGGAAGGCAGGAAGTTCGGAAGGCAAGAAGGCAAGCCTTTTAATGTAAATAGCCTGACCTCCTGACCTCTGTTCTTCTTGACCTCTTAAATAAATAGTTATTTATAACAACCAGGAGATTAAAAATGGAATTAAAAATTAAATGTGTTAATACAACAACAAGTTCTGACGGATCACAATACGGAAAATTCGTAATCGAACCGTTGGAAAAAGGTTTCGGTACTACAATCGGTAACTCTTTAAGACGTGTATTGTTATCAAGTCTTGAAGGAACAGCGGTTACATCTGCAAGAATTGAAGGTATTACTCACGAATACACTGCAATTCCGGGTGTATTGGAAGATGTTATTGATGTAATGCTTAACTTAAAAGGACTTGTTGTAAAAACTGATTCCAAAGA
>JAGBOW010000127.1 GCA_017633675.1 bacterium
ATATTTTCTTGAGTTAAATTATCAGATGCTTTATATACAGCATAATCATTACCTCCAACAGGTGCAAGCTGTCCTCTTTCAGTTATATAAAACTCAAATATATCTTTTCCATATTCATTAGGTCCTCTGTTACCGTTGATATCTATACTAAAATTACCTGCATTACCACACATATGTCCTCCGGCAGTGTGGATTGCATCACAATTTGATTTTATTACCGGGTTATAAAAACCTGAGGACCATATCATAGCACCGTTTGATAGGTATATTATATAACCTCTATCTGAAAGCCATGCACCGGAAGAATTTCTGCGTTTATATCTATAACCAATACCTTCCATATCACCGGTTCCTAGGTTGTATAAAACCTTATCAGTACCAATGCTAATATGAGTTATTACAAAATATTTTTTTAATTGCGCTAAAAAATCTTTACAATTTACTAATAAATTACCATCACCTGCATAGCAGTGACTACCACCAATCGCTCTCCAGGCTTCCGTATCCGCAATAAATTCCACCCCATCATCTGCCATCATCTTTCTAAAACCCTGATTTAAAAGTGAATAGTTTTCTTTCAATGCATTTACCCAAGCATGCTTGTTATACTCCTTTATAAGTGTAGGAAGTGTAATTGATGCAACTACCCCTATTACCCCTAAAGTAATTAAAACTTCCGCAAGTGTAAAACCAAGTCTAAATTTTTTCATTCTTTTTCTCCTTTTATTAAGTTATATTCCAAATATTTATATTAAATTAATTAAAATTGATTAAATTTATATAAAATTATATATATTAACCTTAATAATGTCAATATTTATTGAAAATTATATAATTATTGATATTATGAGTGTTAGAGAAGATTTGAAGATTTTACTTGTAAAAGAGCAAATGACATTAACAGAGCTTGCAAAAGAAGCTCAGGAAATATCAGGAAAAAATTATACAGTTTACGGTCTTTCTCAAAAACTTGTCAACAGCTCCATGAAATATGATGAAATGAAATTTCTGGCAAAAGTTTTAGGCTATGAAATAAAATTTGAAAAAGTTATTACAATGAATTAATAATATTGATTGCCCCTTTTAGTTGTGATATACTTCATTTATGGAAACTATAGATTTAACATCATTTGAAAATGCTATAAACAGCCTAATCGAAGTTATTGATTTATGGAATGATAATCAAGACGACATTTTAAGAGATTCTATAATTCAACGATTTGAATATACATATTCATTAGCATTAAAAATGATAAGACGATATTTCACAGAGTCTGCTTTTGCTGAATTTGATTCTAAAGAAATTTATGGAATGTCTTTTAATCAAATGATTAGAACCGCAAACAGTATGGGGCTTTTAAAATCAAATCTTGAAACTTGGACTGAATATCGCGAAAAACGTAACATGACTTCTCACACTTATGATGAAAATATTGCACAGGACGTTGTTGCAATAATTCCTGATTTTAAAGATGAAGCAGTATTTTTATTAAACAAATTAAAGGAAAAAATTGGTTAATGTTTGGTTTAATAGACAGACACTTGGATTTTGTAAAAGAAACATTGAAAAGACATATAAAAAATCCTGATGCAAAATTTTATATATTCGGTTCCAGAGCAAAAGGTAAATACAGGGAATATTCAGATGTCGATATTGCGATTGATTGTCCAGGAATGACTTTGGACGAAAAACTTAGACTCGAATCGGATTTTGAAAATTCTACTTTTCCTTATGAAGTTGATATTGTAGATTTAAATACTGTTAAAGATTATTTCAAAAATCTGATAAAAGATGATTTAATTGAGTTGTAGGAGCAACACTATGAGAGAAGAATTACTTACAATTATAGAAAAAAACAGCCGTATAGGATTGAGAGATTTATCCGCAATGCTTGGCAGAGAAGAAATTGACGTTGCAAACGAAATCGCAAACCTTGAAAAAGAAGGAGTTATTTGCGGTTATCACACACTTATAAATTGGGAAAAAACGTCTTTAGAAAAAGTTACCGCACTAATTGAAGTAAAAGTAACACCCCAAAGAGGGCAAGGATTTGACAAAATAGCGGAAAGATTATACAACTACCCCGAAGTTAAATCAGTATATTTAATTTCAGGCGGTTTTGACCTGCTTGTAACTTTGGAAGAAAAATCTTTGAAAGAAATTTCAAACTTTGTATCTGATAAATTATCTACTCTTGACAGAGTTTTGAGCACCGCAACACATTTTATCCTCAAAAAATACAAAGATCATGGTACAATTGTTAACAAAGCAGCTAATGAACAGGAAAGAGAAATGATTACCCCATGAAACCGCTATCAAAAACGATTGAAAACATAAAACCGTCAGGCATAAGAAAATTTTTCGATATCGTGAGCGAAATGAAAGATGCGATTTCACTTGGTGTCGGAGAACCTGATTTTGAAACACCATGGCATATCAGAGAAGAAGGAATTTATGCGCTTGAAAAAGGTAAAACTTTTTATACCTCAAATGCCGGCGTAAAGAATTTAAGGGAAGAAATAAATAATTACCTCAAACGCACTCAAAATATAAATTACAACCCTTTAACGGAAATTCTTGTAACGGTCGGCGGCTCGGAAGCCATTGATATCGGACTTCGTGCAATTTTGAATTCAGGTGATGAAGTCATTATTCCTCAGCCTTCCTATGTTTCGTATGAGCCCTGCACAATTCTTGCAGGCGGAAAACCTGTAATAATCAATTTAAAAGCAGAAAACGAATTTCGTTTAACACCCGAAGAACTTGAAAATGCAATTACTGACAAAACAAAACTCCTTATCCTGCCTTATCCGAACAATCCGACAGGCGCAATTATGGAAAAAAATGATTTGATAAAAATAGCACAAATTATTAAGAAACATGATATTTATGTCTTATCTGATGAAATTTATTCCGAATTGACATACAAGGGCAAACACACGTCAATAGCCTCAATTGAGGGTATGCAGGAAAGAACTATTTTGATAAACGGGTTTTCTAAATCCTATGCAATGACGGGTTGGAGATTGGGTTATGCCTGCGCACCCGAAAATATTATCAGGCAGATGACAAAAATTCACCAGTTTGCGATTATGTGCGCCCCGACAACAAGTCAATATTCAGCCGTAGAGGCTTTAAAAAACGGAGATAAAGATGTCGAAGAAATGCGCCAATCGTATAACATGCGCAGAAGGTTTCTGATGAAACGGTTTAAAGAAATGGGTTTAAATTGTTTTGAACCGTACGGAGCATTTTACGTTTTCCCGTGTATAAAAGAATTTGGAATGACAAGCGAAGAATTCGCATTGAAATTTTTGGAAGAAGAAAAAGTCGCAGTAGTTCCCGGAACAGCTTTCGGTGAAAGCGGAGAAGGATTTTTGAGGATATCGTATGCGTATTCTATGGAAAATCTGAAAATAGCAATCGACAGATTGGAAAAGTTTATAAAAATCTTAAAAAAATAAAAAAAAACGACTTATATTAGCCGTCAGAAAAGGGAAACAAAATTTTTGTTATGTGAAACGTGAGAAGTGAGTGGTGAAAAGTTCATTTCACTCGCTTCGCTCGTTAATTTATTTTTTTAGTTTGCGCAGCAAACAGTAAAGGGCTTTTCACCTTTCACTACTCACTGCGAATTTCATTCGCATTATCCGAAGGTCTTGAATGTTGATTCGGTATTCTTTTCGATTACCTTTTGTACCGCATCCATTTCCGTCTGAATTGCATCTTGTTCGGTATCCAATTGTTTCAAGCGTAATTCCAAATTCCTGTCTTCTGCTTGAATTATCTCTATCTTTGCATTTATTTCCTGTACTGCCTGATCATACTGTGCTTTATCATATTCGTATTGATTCATGGCATCTTCAAATTTTGCTTGATCGGTAGTGGTTGTTGTTGCAACCGCATATGTTACTTCATCATCTTCACCGGGATGTAATGTAATATTGATTACACGACCTGTTGAATCCTGTTCCATACGTGCTGTTACACCTTTTATTTCCTCGGTTTCTTGCGCTGAACCGATTGTGTATGTTCTTGTTGCACTCTGTGCTTGTCCGTTGTCTGAATAAATCATATTCGGAGATTCTAATAAAGTCTTATCTACAAAATACGGAGACCAGTTTCCTGTTGATGAATTCAATACATAACGTACCATCCATTGGCTCGAATATGTGCCGTCACTTTTTTGTTTACCGTATTTTTTATTTAATATGTCTATCTGTTGTTCTTCTTCTATTAATAAATTTTCTAATTGCTTATCAGACAAACTTTTTAAATATTCATCATTATATTCTTCTCTGAATTTTTTCAAATCATCTATATTGGTTTTTCTTGTTTCTTTTGTGTAGGTTACATCACTTGAACCGCTTGGTGGAAGCCATACGTGTGAATAAGTGTCATCTGTATAGTATTTACCGTCTTTTTCATACAATCCGCCTTGTTCTTTTTCTACACCGCTTTCTTTATACTTTGCTACATAAGTTCCGGTGTCAACAGTACCTGACATAGTTCTCAATACTTTTGAACCTACCAAATACAGATATTCTGCAGGATCGGTTTCTGTTGCAGGTTTTGTTTCCTCTCTTGTATAAAGAATAGGAGCTGTTGATATTGCCGAAAAATCATTAACCCAAGAGGTGGTATAACTGACTATGTATTTACCATCTTTTTGAGCTATCATTGAAGATATTGTATTACTCAATGCGCCGTCATTAAATGTATAAACAGTCTTTGTGAAATCCGCTACAGCAGGCGGAACAGGAACTGTCATGCCAAGCAGCTGATTATAATAGTTAGCAGATTCATTGGATAAAACGGTCCTCTGTTGGTTGACCTGCTG
>JAGBOW010000128.1 GCA_017633675.1 bacterium
ACTTTTCCAAATCATATCATCTGCTGCCGGCGGATTAAAATATTCTGACAGTAATAACGTAAAAATTATAAAATCAAAAGCTATATACCACTTAAATTGCCATAATAACTTAAGTGTTTCTTTAGTGCATTGGCTTGTTTTTTCTCCGAGCATAATATTATCCTAAAAGTTGTATTTATAGCAAAATTGTAACAATAAAATAAAAAAAGGCAAGAAAAATTCTTGCCTTCTCTCCTTTTTATATTACCAAGTCCTCATCTTCCTTATAATACATATTTTTCGTTTTGTCAGTTGCTATTTTCCATAACGGTTTTAATTATAAAATATGTTGCTTTGTGATAATACAATAATACTATTACCTCCATTATAACATAAGGCAATAAAATATATTTTATTTTAAGATACTCATCCTTTATGCACTCGACGAACCACTTTCGTTTTAATACATATCGCAAAAACAGCGGATATCCAACTAAAAAACAAAAATCAAACAAGAACAGAATAGGGAAAAAAGGCACTATTACATGAAATGCTAAAATAGTAAATAAACCAAATAAACCAAATAAAAAATAATATCACTTATTATTTTCAATGCTAAATACTTAGTCTTTCTTACTATAATCTCTTCTTCCATATTCTGTTCCTCAATTTTGTTTTAATTTCTATGGAGCTTGTAATATTTCGTCTGCATAGCATAATATTACCACAACCAGTGCTAATATTTCCAAAAACAACATAGGTAATAAAATATACTTTATTTGTAAAATTTTATCTTTACAACATTCAAACCATTTCTTTTTTAGTACATATCGTAAAAATATCGGATATACTACAATAAGAGACAAATCAAACAGAAAAAGAACAGGAAAAAGAGGTATAATGAAGTGTAATTCAATTAATGCAATAATTCCTAATGCACATAATGAACTTAACACAAAATCAATGCATTTAAGCAAATACGCTTTTATAGTTTCATTTGTACCTTCTTTCCCCATATTCTGTTCCTTTAATTTATTTTACTAATAGTGATATTTTTCCTCGTCCTCATCCTCCTTATAATACATATTTTTCAGTTTTCGGAGATTTTTTGCAAAACTGATAATACTGGATTATAGTAATAGATCATAACACATGTTTCCATAACAAACCACGGAAACAAAATATATTTTACTTTAGCATAGCTATCTTTCGTACACTCAAACCATTTTTCTTTCAGTACAAAATGTAAAAATAATGGATATCCCATAACAAAGAAAAAGTCAAAGAGAAACAAAATGGGAAAAAAAGGTACATATTTATGGATTTCAAAAATTATAATTCCTCCCAAACAAATATATGCGAAGATAATATAACCAACTACTTTCCATAATATATTTTTTCTTTTTTTCCCCATACTCTGCCTCTTTTTTGGGTTTTAGTATTTATCTTTTTTGTTATTGTAAAACATATTTCTTGCTTTGTCAGTAAGAAAATTAAACCCTTGTTTAATAATTTTTTTGCCTGTAGTTCCTAATCCACGCCCTAATGGTGTTAAATCTGCGCCTAAACCTACGCTGTTAGTAAATCCGTTTACCGCCAGATTAGTCAAAAAATCATCTCCATTTTGAGCATATCCGACCGAAGCCATTAATGTATCGGTAAGAGCATTAAAGCCTTTCTGAGCAAGAGTTTCATCTCTTACCAAATGCATCGGTGTATTCATTGCCCCTAAAAATTCGCCTCCGCCGTAAATATACGGATGACGTTGCTGCAAATCATTTTGCAATTGTCTTGTGGCATCTCGTCCCATTGTATAATTATCCGGATTTAGGGTTACCGCCGCTGTTGCCGCACCCATCGCCTCGTCAAAATTACCCAATGTCGTGCCGGTAGCATAACCTACCGCACCGGCTTGCATTGCATCGCCCGTATTTTCTGCCCAATTCTTAAGCTTATTCCAAACTGTCGGTTCTTGCGGTTTCGGCATAGTTATTTGCTGCTCTGAACCTGTCGGCATCCGCAATTGCATCTCATTATTATTTGTCTGAGATTGTTTCGCCGGATTATATATCTCCGAACTCGGCACTCCGCCATTTGCCCGACCATAAGCTTCAGACTCCGGAACACCGCCATAGGCGGCATAACTCGGAACTCTTTTTCCTTTGTAATTCATTTATATTCTCCTTAAAAAGACAGGCGATGAGTTTTATCTCATCGCCCTTGATATTTACTTTTTGCCTGCCGTTATCGCACTGGTTACGGAACTTACGATACTACCAAGGTTATTCCAACCTGATTGCTGAGCGGCCGCCTGACGATTTTTAACGCCGCGTTTCACATCATACAAATTGGAAGCATTCTCATAACCCGATACCGAACCGGCCAACAGAGATTTTATCTGGTCAATATAGCTTTGACGCGCATCATTACTGAAATCAGCCACTTTCAAACTGTCAGCCAATGCCTGCGAATAACTGTTCTGACCATTCAAAACACTCTGATAAGCCGCCTGATTTAAAGCCTCGTTCTGACTGTTTTGCAAATTTCCCGTGGCTCGCAAATAGGCTTCGCTACCGACCGGTATGCCCTGATTGACAAGATTGGTTTGCAAATCACTCATCTGTTGACGATATTGCGGAACAAGCTTATCAACATAAGACTGATAGGTGGCATCTTCCGCCCGTTTGCGGGCTTCATCGGAATAATCAACCCCAAACTGATATTCCGGCAACATATTCAAACCTTTGCTCATATTCAGAGCCTGACTTGTCATGTTGTCTTGCGCACGATCATAATTTGACGTGTCGTAATTCTTCAAATAATTTATATAATTATTTTCATAACCGTAAGTTTTTACCGAGCCTGAACCAAAGACTCGTCCGATGGATTTACTCATTTTTCTCTCCTAAAAAATTAAACCACGGACACTCCTCGCGGAGCATCCCTAAAATATGGCAATTTTCACCGTTTTCCCGATAATGACGCAACAATCCTTCCTTTTTAAAGCCCAGACGTTGCACAAAGTCCAAACAATGACTATTGCTCTCACTCACCAAAAGATTTATGCGACGACAATCAAGATATTCAAATGCCACCGCAAACATGCGGCGCAACGTAATACGGTTGCACCAATGCTTGTCGCAGGAATAAATGGTCCACCACACATCACGATGCGGTGTGTAATCATGAAAAATCAAGCCGCCGACCATGCGATTTTTATAGGCCAAGCCGAAAGTTATATTTTCCCCCAGCCATTCGCTGTTTTCATTTAATCCGCGACAAACCCACCTGGAAATATCACCGCTGATATCCGGCAAAATTTCATAACTCATAATATGCCCACTCCCGTTTCATAGCGAATACCCGTTTCATACCATTCAATGCTGTTGCCTTTGGTTTTGG
>JAGBOW010000129.1 GCA_017633675.1 bacterium
GTGAAAAGTATTGTAAAATGTATATGTTAGAAAATAATACATCAAAATATTTATTTTGATGTGTTTTTTTAATTAAACGATAAGGTCTTATCACCATATCGCCTTATAGTCCTATCGCCATTTAAAATCTACAGACTAATGTCTACTGATTTTATAAAAACCCTACGTCACTTCGTGCCACCTCCCTTACAAGGGAGGCTTTTAGCTTTCTTATGCTCATATGCTCCTATGCTCTTATCCACCTATAATTCCTATCGCCACTTTAAATCGCCAGCCTAAAATCTACCCTGCGCAACTCTCAACTTTCCTCAACTCAAGAAATCAAATTTTGTTACAATTTTAAATAATCCGTAATTGCTTTTAATCCCAATTTATAAGAATTTACCCCAAAACCCGATATTTGACCGATACAAACCGGTGCAAGATATGAATGATGCCTGAAATCTTCTCTTTTATATATATTTGTCATGTGAACTTCCACTGCCGGAACCTCAACAGATGATATTGCATCTCTTATGGCAACGCTTGTATGAGTGTATGCACCTGCATTTATTACAATTCCGTCAAAATTATTCTTTGCCGAATGAATTTTTTCAACAATTTCACCTTCATGATTACTTTGAAAAGTTTCAATATCTGTTCCAAGTTCAAAAGAATATGCATACAAATCTTTTTCCAAATCCTTTAAAGTCATGCTTCCGTATTTTTCAGGCTCCCTAAACCCAAGCATATCCATATTTACACCGTTTATAACAAGAATTTTCATACATTCACCTCAACTACTATTATAATACAAAATCAAGTAATTGTAAATTTTTGTTAAGATTTGAAATATAAATGTAACAGTTTTGGCATGCTTGCATTATCATGCATGTACAACTATCCCCAAATCTCCTCCCAAGATTATTATTGTTCAACGTCGCACAAAAATGTGTGACTTTTTTTTGCAATAAAATTATTAAGAAAAAGTTATTCCGGCTCTTTTAATATATCCGCATATTTTTGTAAACTGTCAAGCAGAGGACGGTATTTTGCGTTTAATTCCGCTCTTGTTTTATCGGGATTTTCACTTTTTACAACTCTCATATCAATTTTGGCTTGGAGTGCCATTTTTAAAACTTCAGGAATATTTATTGCAGTCGGATACTCACTTGCAAGATTTTCATAATATTTATCCAAATAATCGGAGGTTATACGCTCTTTCCAATTTGTATCATTTCTTGTTCCGAAATTGTTGTAAAGAGTATCGGTTATTCCCAATAAATCCGCAAAAGATATCTGAAACTTTCGTGTGGTCATGAGTTCCGCAAATTTTGCCTTAACTCTTTCTTTATCGTCTTTATCTATTTTTTCACAAAACGCATTTCTTTCATTTGCTCTTGCACTATCCATATTTAAATAACCTGCAAGATAAAAAATATTCCAATCCTCTCCGTTTCTTGTCCAATCCCTTTTAATCATATTTTGCGCAGGTATTGAATCATGAGAGCCGACAACAAACCAATTATTTTCAGGATTATTTTCAACCTTTGAAAACTCTAACTGAGATAAACCGGGAAGATGTAAATTTTCATAAAAAACCTTATTAAACGCAACAGGCTGACAGCAAATATCCTCCCAAACAGCATCTTGAGGATTAATACCGTGTTCTTTAAGTGCAGGAAGAACTATTTTGTTCATAATATTTGAATGATATGTTACACCACCGTCCCAATGTGTATAATCACAGGAGTAGTTTTTATAATCATCAAGCTTTTTGCCGTCTGATGAATACATTTCAGACATAAAACGACCGTTTATGGGGTTTTGATAAGGGTTATTAATCGGATTTTTATTTTCATCATATACAATACTGTTGTTTTCTATAACAAAAGGCTCTATTAAACCCATTGCATGGTCAACTCTGATATTTTCACAATATTCCAGTGCAAAATCCAGTTTATCTTTCAAAAACTGCCCTGCAGTGCCAAGTCCGTCACCTTCAAACAATGTTCTGGGATTTAAAACAGGTAAATTCCAAATTTGCGGATTATTTCCGTTTCCCATAGGCACACCAAGCTGATATCCGTCAATAAATGCATCTCTGCATCTCCAATAATCCATTTTTGAACAACCCACCAATAAATCATTAAAATATTTAAAACCTTTTTCATCTCTCCATTCTTTATTTTCTTTAATTTGTTTTGATATTATAAATTGTTCAAATCGGTATAAATCAATTTTTTGCCTGTTGTATTTTATTAAATCCGCATAACGCTTTTGAGCATCAATATTTCCGCTGCCCGCAAGTCGTATTAAATCCTCATCAACAGGATTTTCCCATTTTTCAAAATCATCAGTGCCGTAATATTCTGACAATACTTTAAAAATTCCCTCATTTAACAACCGGAAATTATGTTTTGACAAAAACTGACGATACTCTTTGTTCAATGCAACAGCTTCAGGCTGACCGTTTTTCAGTTTGAGTTTGAATGTTTTATAACTTTCGCTCAGTGCAATATCATAGATTTTTACAGCTCTGTCAAAATCAGATTGTGTATAGTTATTATCCGTAATTTCCGGTACTTTCGTTACCTTTTTATAAGTATCTTTCGATAAAATTTTTCCGTATTTATCTGTTGTAAGTTCTTCCAAATCGATAAATAATCTGTTATTTGCAAAAGCAGAGGCACTGTAAGGTGAGCGGGAAATACCTTTTTCATCAAATCCTAACTCTCCGCACGGCCCGAGTTGATTACCGTTAAACCCGTACAACATCAAAAATTTTGTATACTCTCTTGCTGATTTTCCGTAAGGCGACCCGATAAAAGTATCTCTGTCGAGCGCAGGAAAGCATGACCCATGCGTTATTACCACCCTGTCCGTTGTGCCCATAACTTTGTATGCTTGATTAATTGCAGAGCGTAATTCAGGTTCTTCGTCTTTTCTCGGGCGTCTTTGGAATGTTAATGCATTATTTATCCCTAATATGCGCATATTATTTCAAAACTCAAACATAAAATTTTTTGCTATTTACCTGATAAATACATTTTATATTTCCGCAATTACTTCTATCGGAGCATTATATCCTATTTCTTCTCTTGAAAGTACGGTTATATTGTTCATGTAATTGCATAATAAAGTAAAAATTAAATGTCTGAATTCCATAGGAACCAACAATTTCGGATTTTCTATATTCAATTTTTTAATTTTTTTATTCAATTTATCGGCAAATTTTTCTGCAAAATCAGCATCTATTCTTATTATTGAATCTTCT
This sequence comes from bacterium, assembly GCA_017633675.1. Classification (GTDB taxonomy): domain Bacteria; phylum Cyanobacteriota; class Vampirovibrionia; order Gastranaerophilales; family Gastranaerophilaceae; genus Stercorousia. The sequence continues at coordinate 3,257 of JAGBOW010000129.1, forward strand.
CCTTCTTCAATATTAGGAATAAATTTGTCTAAAGTTGTTTCGGACATTTCAAATGCGGAAATAACACCGTTTTCACCTTTGTTGTTTTTACAAATTTGTTTTGACATGGAAAGTCTGATTTTCTTAATTATATCACCCCTTGAACTTTCTTCGGCAAAATCATTGAGCTTTTCAAAGATGTAGGTAATATCTTTTATCGAAATTCTCTCCTTAATAAGACATGTCAAAATATACCTTAAATCAGACAGTGTAACAAATTCGGGTATAATATTTTCTACAAGAAAATCATTATTTGAAGCTACAACATCAATATATTTTTCGACTTCTTCATAATCCAAAAGCTCATCAACATACTTTACGGCACAATATTCCAATGCCCTTGCAACAAACTCAGCACCCGTTATACCGTTTTGCCAAAAATCTTTTGTTTTATTTTTTTCTATCCAGACAATTTTTTTACCCGTAATTTCATCAATATCGTTAATAGAATTTTTTATCTTTTTATCAAGATGAAGATCATCAGCAAAAAACATTAAAAAATTCGGATAAACAGATGCTTTGAATACTTCAAAACCTCTAACTCTTATCGTAAATTCATAAGGATTTAAATTTTCATCATCTTGAAAAACTATTTTGGGAATTATATATCCGAGCTCTTCCGTTATCTTCAATCTTGATTTTACCGTTTCCGCCACTAATTCTTCTTCCAGAATTTCATGATCGGGGTCTACATATCCTAAAATTTCTTCACTCAAATGAATTGATAATTTTTCTTCTTTCAAATTTGAAAACATAGAATCCGGAGAAGTAGCTTTGGCAAGCTTGCTTTTTAAATCTTCAAGTTCTTTTAACCCTGATGATATTTTGTCATTTAATTTCTTTCTGCTGACAGAAGCTATTGCTTCACTTTCCAATTCTTTTTTAGCTTTTGAAATTTTATTTTTTTCTTCTCTTATTTTACTTTGAATATCTAAACAAATTTCGTATGGAGATAAATGAGGGGAAAGCATTTTTTCCATCTGGCTTCTGAATGTTGAAATATTTATAACATCAGAATTTGAATAATGCCCTTCTGCTTCTTTCATAAAAATGCAATGACAAAGCATGCGGCCGTCATCATCTTCAGTTTCCTGCATACTATACAATTCCCAGCCGTTCATTGACATTTCATTCAAAAGGTTTTGAAGCTCCTGAGTATTTTCGCTTGAACAAGTTTTTATAACGTATTGCATTTTTCTGCTCATATAATTACTCCTTTATAAGAATTTTTATTGCCTCTATTGCAGTTTTTATAGCTTTTTCCGTATCATGGACAACAGGGTTTTCAAATCCTTGCTTTTCTCTTTCCTGATTAGCAACAACCAAAAATACCGATCCGACTTTTACCTTCAAAAAACTTCCGGCTACAAAAAGTGCCGCAGATTCCATTTCAGATGCCAAACACCCCAAACGTTTCCATGCTTCCCATTTGTTTTGAAGTTCATAACTGACAGGCATAATATCAGGATTGTGCTGGCCATAAAAAGAATCTTTACATTGAACTATACCTGTATGATAATTATATCCGAGTTTTTTGGCAGATTTTACAAGAGCATTTGTTATATCCAAATCTGCAACTGCCGGAAATTCTATCGGTGCATATTCTTTTGAAGTTCCCTCCATTCTGATTGCACCGGTTGCAATTACAATATCACCGCCTTTTACTTCCAAATCCATACCGCCGCAAGTACCGACACGAATGAATTTTTCAGCTCCGACATTTGTCAATTCTTGCAAAGCTATTGACGCAGAAGGTCCTCCGATACCCGTTGAAGTTACACTGACTTTTACTCCGTCCAGATAACCTGTATGAGTAACATATTCTCTATTATCCGCAACTAATTGAGCATTATCAAAAAATTGAGCAATTTTTACACACCGCTTAGGATCACCCGGAAGAATAACGTATTTGCCGACATCACCGAAATTTAAACCTGTATGATATTGTTCACCGTTTTGCGTATAGTTCATTTGCCACCTTATATTTATATAGGAAGTATAGAGGTATAATCATTTACTGTTTGTAATTAAATTGCTATACCTCTATTCCTCTAACCCTCCATACATCTGTTAGTACTGTCCGCTTCTGAGTTTTTGGATTACCAAGTCTGATATATCCACACCGCCAACAAAGATTACTCTGTAATCTACAATTGCATCAAGTTTTTGTTCTACCAAAACTTGTTTTGCTGCAGCTTGGATTTTATTATAAACCATTTCTTCTTTTTGAGCCTTTAATCTCAATAAAGAATCTTCTTTTAGCTTGTATTCGCGGGCTGTTTGTTCTTCAAAGTTTTGTTTTTTTAAAGGTGTATCAAGATTTTTGTACTGTTTTTCTTTGTCAACCATAAATTGCTGCATTTCAAGTGATTTGTTATCAATTTCTTTAATCGCCTGTTGTGCAAAAGAATAATTCTCCATTACTTTTCCGTAGTCAATATAGCCTACACCTGCGGCATTAGCCTCAATGCCAAAGAACAATAAACTTGAGAGAACAGTTGTAATAACAATTTTTTTCATTTTATACCTCCATTAATACATTATATCGCCTACACCAAATGTAAAGTACCCGCTTCTGTTTCCGTTTTTGCCGGGATTTGTGAGCGGAATACCGTAATCAATTGATAACGGTCCCATTCCGGGTACATACAATTTTAAACCGACACCGGCCGAAACGGCATATCCGGGTCTGTCATATATTCTGTCAGTTATGTGCTGATTAAATATTTTACCTGCATCAGCCCAAACCGTAAACCTTAAATTATTTAAGAATTGAATTCTTGTTCTGTCCATAAACGGTATCGGGGTTGCAAATTCGGCACTACCCATTATGAAAGCATCTCCCGTACCGACACCGCTCATTTTGAATCCTCTGACCGTATAAGGACCGCCAACTCTGTATGCCATTACTTCAGGCATGTTTTCTCCGTGAATTTTTCCTCCGCCTTTAGCCGTAAAAGACAAAGATGATTTTTTTGCAATCGGTATATATTGTTTCACCATACCGGTTAATTTACCGTGAGTTTTGTCAAATCCGTTAAGTCCGAATTCTTCATCAAACCTCAAACTTGCCATTGTACCTTTTCTGGTAACGGCACCCCCGTCCCTTGTATCATACATAATTCCGGGACTTAAAGACAAGAATAAACCACCTTCAAGCTGTTTTGCACGTTCCGATATCGGAATATTATACTGATTAAACATATTGGTAATTTTATTCTTATCGCCTTCTTCAACATTTATATGTTCAACACCGATTGAAAATGTACTTGTTACATGCTTGTTAAATTTCATTCTGTGCGCAACGGTAGATTCAGCACCTATACGTCTTTCAATTGCCAAAGGAATTTGATAACTGCCGAAATCTCTGAAGAAAATTTTGTTCATTAATGAAGTATCGGCATTATAAAAATACGGTTTAAAATAGCTTAATTCAGCTTGCAAATTCATTCTTCTCAATGTTGACGAATCATTCAAAATTACACCGGTACCTGCAATACCGTTTAAGGAAACTCTCTCGCCTCGTCCTAAGAAGTTGTTATCGGCAATTCCGACAGATCCGAAAACACCTGTTACGGAATCCAGACCACCGCCTACAGAAACCGTTGCCGTTCTTTGGTCTTCTACATTTATTGTAATATCATAAACATCAGGTTCGTCAGTCGGCTCAATTTCTCTTGTTACATCTTTAAATGCTTGGGTTGCGTATAATCTGACCAAATCTTCTTTCAAAACATTTTCGTTATAAACCGTTCCCGGTTCTGTCAAAATATTTCGTTCAACAACATAATCCTTCGTTTTTTCATTTCCCGCAATATAAATTTTGCCGATTTTACCTTCTTTAATGCTTATATTGACGGTTCCGTCCGGATCGTCGGTCAAATCTTCAACTCTTGCTAAAATATATCCTTTAGAAATATATAAATCCTGAATTTGCGCAATAGCCTGATTTAATTCTCCGATATTTTGCGGTTTACCTCTCATTGGTAAGAGATAAGTCAGAATTTCATCAGTACTTACTACGGTATTACCTTCTATCATAAAATCTGTAATCGGGCGATTTTCCTGAACGGTAATTTTTAAAGTAACCGTGCCGTCAGAATTATTTACGGGAGTTGCGGTCATTTTATTTGTAAAATATCCCATTCCGTAAATAGTTTGCAGATTTTGACGGACAGCTTCTCTTGAATAAATATCTCCCGGACGAATAGTGAGCTGTTGTAAGATTTCTGAAGAATCAATTACATTGTTACCGGATATTTCAATACTTTTTAAAACTTTTTTCTCATTATTGTTTGTACTTGTCTGAGAATACAGTACACTGTCCGAAGTTCCTCCAAACTGTGTTGCAGATGGAGGCTGAACATCATGAATTTCATAATCAACAGTATCACCCCAGAAATTTCCGGCTCCGAATGACGGACAGGAAAGTACCGTTAAAAGGGCTATTATAGATATATATACTTTACTTTTTAAATTCAAAAAATTCCCGCCTTAAAAACTACTAATATCCGACAACATTATAACATAAACAGTTAAAAAGAAAATTATTTGTTAAATAATTAAATCTATTGTATGAGAAATGGCATTATATACACATTTTATATATTTCATTTTTGTTTACATTGTAAAGTTCGGAAAGAATTATTGAAATTTCTTTAGCCTTAAATCCTTTTTCCTTTAATTTTATAATTTGTTCTTGAAAATCGCTTGCAAAAACAGATTTTTCTTCCCTAAACACAAGTCCGACAATCTCTCCCTTTAAAATATTGTTATTGAAATGTTCTATAACCTTTTCAACATCATCAACCGCAATTTCTTCAAAAACTTTTGTAAGTTCCCGTCCTATTGCAACTTTTGCATTCGGGCGAATATTTTTTATTATTTTGAGTGTGTTCATAATCCTGTTTGGAGAATCGTAAAAAACAATATCGATTAATCTGTATTTGTTAATAATGTTTTCAATTTGAGCTTTTGTTTTTGGTAAAAATCCCATGAAAGCGAAATCTTCGCCATCTCTTGCAATTTGGGATAAAAATGTTGCAACGGCATTTGCTCCGGCTAAAGATGTTACGGAAAATCCGTTTTTTCTCAATTCTTTTACAATAACCGCACCGGGATCACAGAAAAGGGGGGTTCCCGCATCAGATACAAGCGCAATTTTTTTACCTTCTTTTAAAAGTTCAAGAAAATAATTTACACGTTCTTTTTCGTTAAACTTGTGATACGAAATACATTTTGTTTTAATATCATAATGATTGAGAAGTTTTTGGGTTACTCTCATATCTTCACAGGCAATTATATCAACAAATTTAAGAATTTCTACGGCACGTAAAGTAATATCTGCAAGGTTTCCTATCGGTGTCGGCACTATATAAAAATCGTATTCTTTCATATCACTCATTATACATGAAATAAGTTATAAGAAGTGAAAAGTGAGAAGTGAAAGGTGAAAAGTCCATTTATATTTATTTTAAATAATTTTGAAAATACAAATATCGTATAAGGACTTAATAAAATTTTACAAAGGCTTAAACCTTTGTACAATATGGATAAATTAGATTTATAAAATGTAATTTATTAAAATTACTCTAAAGTTTAAAAAAAATATGCCGTCATTTAATTGGTAGAAATTTTACTTTAGAAAAAGAAAGGCGGTAAAAATGGTAGATGAAGTAAGAAGTGTTAGTGCAATCCCTCCTGCAAGTTCAACTCCGACAGGAGAAATTAAGTTGTCTGATTTGAAGAAGACAAACAAAGCTCTTTATAAATTCTTTCGAGCACAAGGTATCAAAAAGAATGCTGTTATTACACAAGAAAATATTCAACAGGCAGCAAATGCCTTTGCTCCATTGGGTTTAGAATTATGTAAAACTCAAGCAGCACAAGAACAAGCTGAAAATACATCGGAGCTTGATGGAAACAGAACAGGAAAGACCGTTGTAAAAGATAAAACAGATGCCGGTCTTGACAGAACGACAACAACAGATTATTTTCAAGGTAAGAAAAATAGTGCGGAAATTGAATCCGGACAAAATAAAACGTTTATTAAATACAACGGAAACGAATTACCTGAAAGAATTGTAGAATCTTTTAAGGGTGATAGTGATTCATTTCAAACAACTGATATTGTATATGGAAATGGAAAAGCAAAAACCGAAACAATTACTTATGAAGGTAAGTTTGTAAAAGACGGTGTAACAAAACGAACTATTGAGTATAATGAACAAGGAGAAGTTATTTCAAATAAAACAAATCTTGATGAAACTGCACAAACAGAAGCAACACCCCCCCAAAAAGAAGCGGAAGCTCCTAAAGAACAAGTTACCAAACCGGACAAAGAACCACGCCAAGGGAAAATTTCTCTGCCTTCTCAATGGAATAACAGAATAATTGCAAAAAATGAACAATTACAAACAGAACTGGAATTAGACAAAGTATTAGATGCTGATAACGTATTAGAAAAATTAGCTCAAAAACAAGGTATCGATTTATCAAAAGTACAGGCTGATAAATTAAAAGCTGATCTAATCAAATACAATCCAAGTGTGTTCAATTCTGACGGTAAAGTTCATAATTCTGCAGTTTGGTCTAATTTGGATTTCCCTGAAAATGCCGGAGAATTGTATAAAGAAGGTGTTGAACCGCCGGCTGTAAAACGTAATGCACAAGCAGGACGTAGCGCACAAGCAGGACGTGACGCACAAGCAGGACGTGGCGCACAAGCAGGACGCAGTACACAAGTAAGACAAAGTGCACCTGAGCAACCAGAAACAGTTGATGACACACCTAATGAACCAAGAGATACAAATCCTCCTAAAAAAGATGCAACAGGTACATTCTACACCATTAATCATGGTGGAGGCCCTAAAAATGGTACGTTGTATGATAGTTCACACAAATATACATATGATGATCAAGGCAGACTTGATTATGTTAACGATTTAAAAGGTAATAATATGTATTATTATGAATATGATGGCACTAAAATGACAAGATTTGTTGATTTTACAGTTCCGGGAATGGTTATATGGAGAGATGATAAGGGTAATGTAATTGAATATAAACGCGACAATGAAGATTATTACAGATTTGTCAATGGTGTTAAACAACCGGA
>JAGBOW010000130.1 GCA_017633675.1 bacterium
CCTTACATTTCCCGCATTTAAGACACATATCGAGATATTTGTTAATATTTTTGTTTAGTTTTAAATCACCTTTCAAAACTCCGTCAAGCATAATGAATTTGCCCTTTGATACGGCACATTCGTTGCCGGTTTCTTTAAAAACAGGACAAACTCCCTGACACAACCCGCATTTTGAACATTTGTTAATCTCGTCTTTGTATTCTTTTAACAATTTCATACCAAGATATTATCATGGAAAATACGAAAGATAGAATTGTGATATATATTAGCAAAAATTTTTTTGCTGAGTTTTAATATATTGAAATTTATAAAAAATCTGTTATTATAAAATTGTAGAAAGGGTCAGATTATGAACGATTTAAAAATTAAAGAAATTTCTCGTTTTCTTGAAAATGATATATTAAAAACAAAAATTGTTATTACCGAAAACGGTAAAGACAAAGAAATTATTCTGTCAGGAAACGGAGAACTTAAAATAGCTGTTGAGGCATAATAAAAATTTTTACAATACAAAAAAGAGGAGATTTTTTTAAATCTCCTCTTTTTTGTTACTTTTAATCCGTTAATTTTCTTTCAAATCGTTAATATTTCTTTCCATTTTTTCCGATTGAATAATTAATCTTCTCGGAATATTGAAATTACTTCCGTTGTCAAAAGAATTCAGTTTAATTCCAGGAAAATCTTTCATTGTCTGCGGAATTGTATTATCATAAATTACCATATCGGATTCATTTACAATGGCAGAAATACCTTCCGTCGGAGCTCCCTGATATTTTGAACTTACCGAATTATCAACGGCTTCATTCGCAATATTAAAATCAAATAAAATCTTGGAACCTTTTGCCAAAGAACCCTGAGCACCTGCAGGTTCTATTACTTCAACAAAAGTTGCAGGGTATTTACCGTCTATATCAAATACTTCGTTATGAAAATTTTGATATTTTAACGGTACAAATACGAAACCCTGTCCGGAGCCTGCGATTTGTCCCAATACATAAAAGCCTTCATGAAGCATAACTTCCTTATTTAATCTTACATTCGACAAGACTTTGATTAATAATGTTTCCGGAGGATTTGTTACGGAAAAATCCTGCATAATCTGAACCGGTGTGCTTTTAGCAAAACCCGGAACTGCCATTCCAATCATCAATGTAAGTATTGCAAGTAACTTTTTCATTTTTAATATCTCCAATTGCTACACTTGAATAATAACATAATTATTTTATACAGTCAATTATATAAAGATTATATAACACTTATTTTGATTTGTTTTCATCTAATTGAGTGAATTCATAATTAGGTTTGTCATTTTCATTCGGAGCACTAAAATTCAGATAAAAAATTTCTCCGGTTTTAATCTCAATATCTTTACCTTCTTCTATATATGATACCGGTGAACTTTCATAAAGAGCCTTTGCTCCGGATTTTAATCTGTTATCTTCTTCGTCTTTAACAACCCCCTCTATTGTCCGATATCCCATTGAAAGTCCTTTGACAAAATAACTTCCTACACTCAAAGCAGCACTTTTTGCAACTTCTTTTTTGTCAAGTTTTGTAGTATATTTACCGGCAAATTGACGCTTAACATGATGTGCAGTTCCCTGAGTATCAATATATGATGTCGGTTCAAAAGAAAACGTTGCGTTTCTTTTTAATCTTTTGGGATCTTTTACATTAACGATTTTGCCATGAACAATTGTACCTTTCGGAATAATTACCTGAGAATCTTCAATTACGTCCGTAACAACTTTTACGGACATTGTATTCGGCGGATTTGCCGTTGAAAAATCATTCAGTGCTTCAACTTCGATTGTTTTCGCTAATGCAGGTGCGCATAGTAACAACGATAAGATTAACGATAAATAAAATTTTTTCATAAATTACCCCTTTCAAATATCGGTTTTAAATATTGTCCCGTATATGATTTTTTATTTTTTGAAACTTCCAAAGGTGTTCCTTGTGCAATTATTTGCCCGCCTTCGATACCGCCTTCCGGTCCTAAATCAATAATATAATCGGCAATTTTAATAAAGTCAAGATTATGTTCTATAACAAGAACGGTATTTCCCTGATCAGCAAGCTGCTGAAGGATTTTTATCAGTTTATCCAAATCATACCAATGCAATCCGACTGACGGTTCATCAAGCAAATAGAGAGTTTTTCCCGTTGAGCGTTTGTTAAGTTCAGATGCCAATTTTATCCTCTGTGCTTCCCCGCCTGAAAGTGTCGTTGCGCTTTGTCCCAGTTTCATATAATCCAAACCGACATCATTTAATGTTTGCAGACGATTTTTTATTGCGGGAATACTGTCAAAAAATTCCAATGCTTCCTTTACACTCATATCCAAAACATCAGAAATTGTTTTGCCTTTATATTTTACTTCCAGAGTTTCTCTGTTGTATCGTTTTCCTTTACATACATCACATTTTACATATACGTCCGACAAAAAGTTCATTTCAATCTTTAAAAGTCCGTCTCCTTTGCATGCCTCACATCTTCCGCCTTTTACGTTGAAAGAAAATCTTCCTGGTTTGTAGCCTCTTAATTTTGCTTCATTCGTTTTTGAGAACAATTCTCTTATATGTGTGAATAAATCGGTATACGTCGCAGGATTTGAGCGTGGAGTTCTTCCTATTGGTGATTGGTCAATATCAATTATTTTATCAATATGTTCAAACCCCGAAATTTCATCAACCCCTTGGGGTTTGGGTTTGTTTCCTCTCAATTTGTGCAAAGCATATTGATATATCAAATCCTGCATTAAGGTAGATTTCCCTGAGCCGGAAACCCCTGTAAGACAGACAATTTTACCTAAAGGAATATTCACATCAATATTTTTAAGGTTATTCAAGTGTGCATTTTTGACATGTAAAAATTCTCCGTTGCCCTCTCTTGTTTTTTCGGGAACGGGAATATATCTTTCACCGCTCAAATATTTACCCGTAATCGAAGTTTTTTCTTTTATAATATCGTCAACCGTTCCGCAGGCGATTATTTTACCTCCGTTTACCCCCGCTTTAGGCCCGATATCCACAATATAATCGGCATTTCTTATTGTATCTTCATCATGTTCTACCACAATAAGAGTATTTCCCAGATTTCTCAGTTTTATAAGCGTTTTGATTAATCTGTCGTTATCTCTTTGATGTAATCCGATTGAAGGTTCGTCCAATACATACAAAACTCCTGATAAACCGCTTCCGATTTGTGTAGCAAGCCTTATTCTCTGAGCTTCTCCACCGGATAGAGTTCCCGCCTGTCTTGAAAGATTAAGATAACTTAATCCGACATCTTTCAAAAACCTTAAACGAGCTCTTATTTCATCTAAAATTTGTTTAGCTATTTGGAGATGAAACTCATCTAATTCAAGATAAAGATTTTCTATAAAGTCTAATTCTTCATCAACGGATAATTGAGTAAATTCATAAATATTTTTGCCTGAAATTTTTACGGCAAGAGGAAACGGTTTTAATCTTGCGCCATGACATTCGGGACATGGTGTCGTTGTCATGTATTTTTCGATTTCTTCCCGCCAATATTCACCGTTTGCATCATTATATCGTTTTTCCAAAAAAGGAATTACCCCGATATGTCTGTGATATTTATCCTCATAACGGTGTGTACCGAATTTCATTACATGAAAATTAACCAAATCTTCTCCGCCATAGAGAATTATTTTTTGATGTTCTTCACTCAGTTCTCCAAACGGTTTATCCATATCAATTCCGTAATGGTGACATACTGATTTTAAGACATCATCATAATATTGGGTTGAAGTTCTTGACCAAGGATAAATAGCACCGTCATTAAGTGTTTTCGACTTATCAGGAACTACCAAATCAGGATCAATTACATAATCCGCCCCTAAACCCGAACATCTTTCACAAGCTCCGTACGGCGCATTGAATGAAAAAATTCTCGGTGCAAGTTCTTCAAAACTTAAATTACACTTTGGACAGGCAAGTTTTTCACTATAAATTATTTCTTTTTTTTCGGAAACCAAGTCAACAACAGCTAATCCGTCAGCTTTTTTCAGCGCAATTTGAACACTGTCGGCAATCCTTGATTGCGCACTTTCCTTTACCACAACTCTGTCTACCACAACAGAAATATCGTGTTTTTTAGTCTTTTCGAGCTTAATTTCATCTTCATCAAGATTATATATTTCACCGTCAACCTTTACTCTGACAAAACCTTCCTGTCTCAATTCTTCAAAAGTTGATGTAAATTCTCCTTTTTTACCTTTGGCAACCGGTGCAAGAATTTGAATTTTTGTACCTTCTTCAAGTTTTAGAATATTATTTACAATTTCATCAAGCGACTGAGGTTTAATTTTTTCACCGCAATTCGGGCAATACGGAGTACCCGCACGAGCATATAAAAGCCTTAAATAATCGTAAATTTCGGTAACGGTTCCGACAGTTGAACGGGGATTATTGCTTGTGGATTTCTGGTCAATAGAAATTGCGGGGGAAAGCCCGTCAATGTAATCGACATTAGGCTTATCCATCTGTCCCAGAAATTGTCTTGCATAAGTTGAAAGACTTTCTATGTAGCGTCTTTGTCCTTCCGCAAAGATTGTGTCAAATGCAAGAGATGACTTTCCTGAGCCGGAAACTCCCGTAAACACAATAAGTTCATTTTTAGGCAATTTAACGGAAACATCTTTGAGATTGTGTTCCCTTGCTCCCTGTACGCTAATCGTATCTAACATAGCAACATTATTACATATAAAAAAAGTTTTTCAAATAAAAAACGTAAATTTTAAGATTTTAAAGTTTTGAACAAAAAAATTTATATTTCGTTATATTGATAAAGAGAGAATAATTGTTATAATATTTTATTATGAAGAGATTAGTTTTAATATCAGCAATATTTATATTCGGATTATGCGCACGGAGTGTTTTTGCGGAAGAACAATTACAACTCAGAAGTATCAGCGACGACATGGAAGATGTTCAGGTTGATATGCGCGGATATAATGCTATTGAAATTCCTGCAGGAACATTTATTCCCGTTATGAATGCGCAGGAAATTTCTACTCAGTATTGTTCCGAAGGCTATAAAGTAAAATTTATCGTTACTGATGATATGTACATGCATGATACAAATATTATTCCGAAAGAAACGGAAATATACGGATATGTTGAGGAAATACATGATCCGGTTGTCGGAACAAACGCATCTTTTAAAGTCAGAATTGCCAAACTGGTCTATGCCGATGGTGTGGAAGTTCCCGTAAAAGGCTATCTGTATTCTTCAAACGGAAACATGTTCGGCGGAGAATTATCGGAACCGGTTAAATACCAAAAAATGCCTCACCGCCAAACAAAATCGGGGTTATATCCTACTTTACAAAAAAGACCTTCTTTTGAAAGAAAAATGGGGGTGCATGTCAGAATACCTTCTGGATACAACGGAGTTGTTGTTTTGACGGCACCGGCAGAAATTACACACACCTTAACAAATTGACTTTATAATATTTATTATATTATTATATAAAAGCGGACGGATATTCGGCAAAGGAGAGATTATGAACAAAAAATTAATTTTATTATCGGTTACTTTAACAATTTCATCTGTTGTTTACGCAGGTACAAATTTTGATTACACTCAAAATTCACCGGCTCCTTTATATCAGCAAAATAATTACTCTTTACCGACACAGACAATTAGTGCGGATCAAACACTGAAAGGCCGTGTTGTTACCGTTCCGGCAGGAGAAACCGTATATACGGTTGTAACAACTCCAATCAGTTCCGAAACAATGACAGTTGGTGAAAGTGTTACTTTGGCACTGGGTTCCGATTTTTATTATAATAATAATTTAATAGCTCCGGCCGGAAGTGCCGTTAACGGTACTGTTATTGAAGTTGCAAAAGCAAAGCATGGAAGTTTAAACGGTAAATTGCTAATAAGATTTACTCAGATAACAACACCTTACGGACAGCAAATACCTATTTCCGCAGTAATAAAAACATCTGATAACACCGGAGTTTTGGTTGGCGGAACAAGAATGGATACCGCAAAAGAATACGGAAAAGATATAGCGGTAGGTTCGGCAGCAGGAGCATTGGCAGGTGTAATAATTTCACCTCTTGCCGGAGGCAGTGTAGGAAAAGGTACGGCTCTGGCTACGGCTGTAGGAGCCGGAGGCGGTGTCGTAAAATCAATTTGGGATAAAGGTAACGATGTCGTAATTCCCGCAAATTCGGCAATCCAGCTCGTACTTACACAACCGATTACCACAAGCCCGACATCATATAATGAAAATGAATAGTAAATTGGGCAATAATTTTATTTTTGTTTTAAAATAAAATTATATTCAGATTAGGGGAAACAAATGTCCTTGTTATACAAAGAAGATAATTTAACAGAAGAAAGAGAATATTATACTCCCGCAGTATTAAAAAATAACGAAGAATTGTCCTTAAAAAAGTCAATACTGATTTCGGCACTTCTTCATCCGACTGTTGCAGGTTTGTCGTGGCTTATAGTATTTATGCTTGCACTTATGGGAATAACATTTTCAATTTTTGATAAGCCTAAACCAAAACTTAATGATATTGAATTTGTTCTTGTTGATAAAGAAGATACACCCATAAATAAAAAAACTCCGTATCGTGCGGATATAAATTCGAGAGCCGGCGGACATCACGATCCGACAAGAAAAGTTTCCATGCCGTCTCCTCCACCGGGACCTAAAGCGGCATCACAACCGGCTAAGCAAACACCGAAAGCTCAGCCCGCAAAGCAAAACCCTTTGCAAAAAATGGTTCAAAAAGCTACGGCTCAAACACCTTCACCTAAAAAAACAACACAGTCATCTGCGGTAGAAGGTCCTAAAAAGGCGGAACAGGCAAAACCGGCACCACCGACGGCAAGACCTTCCGTAAAACCACCGACAGCTCCTAAGCCTGTTGCGAAACCGTCATCTGCCTTTAATGTACCGGTTCCGAAAACGGGTACAGGTACGGGCAGTTATGCTACGGGTCCGATCAGCGGTTCAGGTACTTCAGCAAAAGGCGGCGGTGCAGGCGGTACAACAACTGCGGGAAGCGGTAAAACAGCCGGAGGCCCGTTTCTTGCTCCAACAGGAGGAACAGGAACAAAATTAGCCAAAGGCGGCGGAGGCGGTACCGGAGGAGGTAACCCTGGACCGGGAAATCCAAACGGCAGACCTGGAATTGATGCGGTCAGAGAACCTGATTTCGGGCCTTATATGAGAGAACTTCAAAGACGTATTAAGATGAATTGGGATCCGCCAAAGGGAAATGAGAGCAAACGTGTGGTTCTGTTATTTAAAATTGCGAAAGACGGAAGATTATTATCTTGCAGTGTATACAAATCGTCAGGATTACAGGGAGCAGACAAGGCTGCAATAAATGCCGTTCAGGCGACGGCACCTTTCAGACCTCTGCCTGCGGAATTCAAAGGACAGAGTATAGATATTCAGTTTACATTTGATTATAATGTATTCGGAGCATCAGGGTATAACTAAGTGAAAGGTGAGTGGTGAGTAGTGAAAAGTTCATTAAGCTCACTACGCTCAACAAAAATAAATATTTAGTTTGCGTAAGCAAACCGAAAAGAACCACTCACAACTCACCATTCACTATTCACTAAGGAAATTTACAAACAGAAAATGAGGATAAGAAAATGAATTTATTACTACACTCACTTGCAATGGACTGGCCCGTACTAACACCAATTTTAATTTGTTCGATTTTGGTGGTTGCGGTAGTCATCAACAGATGGAAATTTTACAATCAGAACAAAAGAGATGTAAGATTATTTATTCCAAGATTACAAAAAGAATTGGTAAAAAATAATCTTGACGGTGCTGAAAATCTTGCACTTCAGTGCGGCGGGGTAATCGGTAATATAACAAAAGAAGCTATCCGAATTTTTTCGGAACAAAAGAGCGGATTTTCAAGAGCTTTTGATATTTCAGCATCTTTAACAACAAGGCAACTGGAAAGCCATTTGACAATTTTGGGTACGATTGGCGGTGTAGCTCCATTCTTAGGCTTGTTTGGTACGGTTGTAAGAATTTTGTTTACATTCCAGGATTTGGCAGCACAAGGCAATCAATCGGCAGCAGTGGCCTCAGGTATTGCATCAGCTTTGATTGCAACAGCTTTCGGTCTTGGTGTTGCGATTGTAGCGGTTATCTTCTATAACTCTTTCCAATCAATCGTAAAACGTTATGAAGATGACTTCCAATTAATCAAATTGTTATTCCTGAGCTTTGTAGATTCTAATGACGAATCAACAACTCCAAGTAATGCGAATATTTCGTTGTAATTTGTGAAATACAAATTACAAGATATGTGAATAGTGAGTGGTGAGTAGTGAATAGTTCGTAACGCTCGCTTCACTCGAAAAATAAATATTATAGTTTGCGTAATCAAACCGATATTGTTCATGTCATCGCAATGGTGACGCAGCATCTGCGGCATGGCATCGGTCTGGATCTGGTAGTCCAGTTGGCCTGAACTCAAGGCTTCGCCTGCTTTTTCAATCTCGCGCAAATGAAGGGAGATGACCAGTACGAATATGGCGATGATCAAATCGATCCCCAGCGTGCCTACAACAAAAAGCCACGGGATCGAGAAAACGATCGAGAGGGTCAACAGAGCGGCTTTGATCAGAATGATCATGAAGATGGCCAAAAAGACCCGGCTCAGGATCGTTCTGGAATCCAGCAGTTTACGGATCGAGCGGAAGAACTTTCCAGACCCCGCACGGATGCCTTTGAAAAGCGATACCGACAGATTGTTGGACCAGAATGTTCCCAGCTGGATCCGTACCGAGATGGTCATGGACAGCCCGGACAGCGCGATCACGCCGGCCAGAATGGACACGACCAAAACGACGACACCTCCCGAATAGGAGTGGTAACTCACGTAGCTGCCTACAAATCCGAAAACAAGGCCGATCCCG
>JAGBOW010000131.1 GCA_017633675.1 bacterium
CCCCCCCCCGTTAACATTTCTTAACATTCGCATATTCAAAACTCCTTTCCTGTGTTTAATATGAATGATTACAATTCCTATTATAAACTATGTTGAAAATTTGCGCAAGTCTGTATCATTTAAAATATTAATTATTATTAACTAATTCTTAAGAATTAAAAATTTAATAAGTGTAAACTTACCTCTATTAAGTATTGTAAAAATACTATATATGTAGTATCGGAGAATGATGAAATTTCAGCTAAAAGAGTTATAATGTAAATAGAAAGCAAATTGAAAACAGAATTTCATTAAAAAATTGCCAATAATTTTCTGATATTATAATATATATTACAGAAAGGCAAAAATCATGACAAGCCTGCAATTTCAAAACGATTTGGACAGATTAACAGAGGTCTTGCCCGAAAAGGTCAAGCGGTACATCTCTTATGAGAAAATGGAAGATGTAATAGAGATTGTTCTAGATATCGGAAGAACCCCTGAAATACGACATTCGGGAGGGCGAATAGAGTATTTGGGTGAAGAATTTGTAACAGATGATGACATAAATTACATTACCGCCCGCATTCAGGAATTTACCTCGGATAATCGTTCAGGAATCCCCGGAACACTCCACCGTATAAGCGCAATAAGAAACCGTCAATCAAAAATTATCGGTCTTACCTGCAGAATCGGAAGAGTTGTTACGGGGACAATTGCTTGTATAAAAGATATTTGTTTGATGAACAAGAGTATCTTGTTCTTAGGACGTCCCGGTGTCGGCAAAACAACTAAATTAAGAGAAATCTCAAGACTTGTTGCTGATGAACTGGGCAAACGTGTCGTAATAGTCGACACATCAAACGAAATTGCAGGTGACGGTGATACCCCTCATCCTGCAATCGGACATGCCAGACGTATGCAGGTAACTCAACCCGAATTTCAGAAAGATATTATGATTGAGGCGGTTGAAAATCACACTCCGGAAGTTATTGTTGTTGATGAAATCGGTACAGAAGCAGAGGCGCAAGCAGCCCGCACTATTGCAGAACGTGGTGTTATGTTGATTGCAACCGCTCACGGAAACAGCCTTGAAAACTTAATCAAAAACCCAACATTATCGGATTTGGTCGGCGGTATTCAATCTGTAACCTTAGGCGACGATGAAGCAAAACGCAGAGCTTCCCAAAAAACCGTTCTTGAAAGAGAAAAACAACCGACTTTTGATGTGGTAATAGAGATTTTGGACAGAAATACTCTTGCTGTATATAAAGATACGGCAGAAGCCGTAGACTACATCTTAAGAGGCTGGCCGATAAGACCGGAAATCCGAAAAGTTGACAAAAATTATGATATTCCGACAGAAACAGAACACAAAGAAGAGCCTAAGATTGCCGATATTCCGCAGGAAATTAACAAACTTGAGCAAAAAATTACATCTGAACATAATACAGAAAGTTTAAAATTCTCCTTTTCAAGGCAAAAATATGTTGATGAAGTAAAAGGTTTTAAAAAGATTTATTTATATGCTGTTTCAAGAACCATTGTTGAAAAAGTCATTGAACGGCTTGATTTGAAAGCCGAAATTACAAGAAGCATTGAAGATGCAGATATCGTAATTGCGCATAAGAACTTTGCAAAAGGCGGGGCTAAGGTTTTGAGCACTGCAAACGATTACAGATTACAGATTTTCTATGTAAAAACAAATTCTATGGCGCAAATTCAAAAAGTTTTGAAAGAGGCATTGGATATTGTGGAAACTTCCGAAACTTTGTTCGGATATTATGATGATACAGAACGGGCACTTGATGAAGCTAAAGCCGGAATTAACAAAATCCTTGCCGGTGCGGAACATGTGGAACTGTCTCCTCAAAATACCCATATTAGAAAATTACAACATGAACTTGTTGAACAGCATAATATGACAAGCAAATCAGTAGGTGAAGGAAACAATCGCCATTTAAAAATTGTCGGCGGTACTGATTTTGATAAAAAATTTAGTTAAAATTTACAACATTTTATAAAAAAGCGACTAATCCAAATAGAATACCGTAACAACTTTATGGCCTTCTTCAGCATATTGAACGGCATTGTGTAAAGTTTTACTTGTATGTGATAAGAAACAGATTAACTGGTTGCAATCGTCAATAATTTCTCTGTTACAAACTCTTGATGCATCAGCCAGAGTCATCATTGCTCTGTCGGGATGTTCAACGATATTCGGAACACCGATTAACTGGTTTTGAACATCACTTGGCTGCTGTCCGATTGTTTGAGGTAAAATTACTTTCAATTTATCGGGGTTAGCTTTCATTGCACCTCTGATTGCAGCTGCATTTGTACCTGATGAGCCGCCTGACGTAATAATCGTATTACCCTGCATAACAAGAGCCTGCGATAACGTTTCAATCATCTGCTGATGAGTAATCGGTAAATTTCTGCTTCCGATAATAGCAATTTTTTTAGCTGACTGCTTAATTGTTGCAAGTTCCATTGCAAGTTCATCAACAGTATTCGGAGAATTTGATGAAACAGTGTCTAATTCATCATCTATAGGCACTACAATTGAACTTTGTTTTTCTTTGTTTTCATCTTCAGTACTCATAAAAATTTCTGTCATCTTCATTCTCACTTTCTGATTGCAATTCATATACTTTTGATTTATGATGATTGTAACACAAAAATTTAATTTTGGGAATAGGGATATGGAAAATATATTGGATAATCTTAACAAAGATCAAAAAGAAGCCGTAATGACAACCTCAGGGCCGTTACTTGTTTTAGCAGGTGCAGGTTCGGGCAAGACAAAATTATTGACTTCCAGGATTGCATATTTAATTCAAAACTGTTATATAAAACCGAAAAACATTTTGGCTGTTACGTTTACAAACAAAGCCGCTAAAGAAATGAAAATCCGTATCGGGAACATGATTGGCGAAGATACCGTAAAATATATGTGGGTTGGGACTTTCCACAGTATCTGCGGAAGAATGTTAAGAGAAAACATTGAACAATACAGTTTTCAGTCAGGGAAAAAATTAGACAGAAATTTTTCAATATATGATGAAAACGATTCCATAGCCGTAATCAAAAGAGCTATTAAAAAATTAAATCTTGATGACAAGATTTATCAGCCCAAACTGGTCAAAACGGTCATTTCAAACGCAAAAAACAAAATGGAGGACGCTTATACTTTTGCGACTTTTGCAAGAGATTTTAAATCCCAAAAAATTGCATCAATTTACGAAGAATACGAAAATTCCCTGAATAACAGCAACGCAATCGATTTCGACGATATGCTTATGCTGACTGTTAAACTTCTTGAACAGTGTCCTGAGGTAAGGACGTATTATTACAACAGGTTTAAGCATATCTTAGTTGACGAGTTTCAGGATACAAACATGGCTCAATACAAATTAGTAAACATGCTTTTCACAAACTTAAATAAAGAAATCCCTGAAGATCGTTCGCTTTGTGTCGTAGGAGATGTCGATCAGTCAATATACAGCTGGCGGGGAGCAGATTATACGATTATCTTGAACTTCCAAAAAGATTTTAAAAACACTAAACTGATAAAACTGGAGCAAAATTACCGCTCAACCGAAAATATTCTGAATGTTGCAAACGCAATTATTGAAAATAATACCGAACGTGTTGAAAAATATTTATATTCAAATAAAGGTACGGGCGAGCTTATTGATTATTTTGAAGCACAGGACGAAGCTGATGAAGCAAATTATATTGCAAGTAAAATCAAGCAGGACTCAGGCGGAGATTACAACAGATATGCAGTTCTGTACAGAACAAATTCACAATCAAGAGCATTGGAAGAAGCATGTATTGCTGCGGGAATTCCTTACAGAATTTACGGCGGTCTGAAATTCTACGACAGAAAAGAAATTAAGGATATTATTGCGTATTTGAAATTGATATACAACAATGATGATGATCAGAGTTTCAGAAGAATTGTAAATGTTCCGAAACGTGCAATCGGAGAAACCACAATAAAAAATTTAAGTGATTTTGCGGGTAAATCAGACATCAGTCTGTTTCAGGCATGCCAGAGAATTGATGATGCTTTGGAAATTCCGCCCAAAACAAGGACAAAACTCAAAGATTTTTCAGAGTTGATTTTGAAATTTAAAGATGCGGTTTCTTCATACAATTTGCAGGATTATGTTACTCTTGTTATTGAAAAAACGGGTTATTTGGCGGAATTGCAGATACAAAACACCCCCGAAAGCGAAGCGGATATTGAAAACCTGCAGGAATTGGTGAATGTTGCCGGTGAATTTGAACCCGAAGAACAGGAAAATGCATTGGGTGAATTTTTGCAGCAGGTAGCTTTAGTTTCCGATATTGACGGAATGGACGATATTTCAAATAATGTAACCTTAATGACTTTGCATTCCGCAAAAGGTTTGGAATTTCCCGAAGTTTTTCTTGCAGGGTGTGATGAGGGTGTTTTTCCGCATCAGAGAACATTTAATATCCCGTCAGAAATGGAAGAAGAACGCCGTTTGATGTATGTCGGGGTTACAAGAGCGGAAGAAAAATTGTATTTGACGTCTGCAAAACGCCGTCAAATGTGGGGTGAATACAAGTATTACAACCCGTCAAGGTTTATTGAAGAAATTCCGTCTCAATTGCTTAATCAGGTAGGTTTTGAGGGAAGTACGTCAGAATCTTCGACATTTAAAAATGCGGTTTCAAAAATTACAACAGGAAAGAGTATTAATTCATATTCGTCCGCTCAATCGGACAGTTTTGGTTATGTAAAACCGTCAACGGGTTTCGGAAAAGGTTTTGTAGCACCGACAAAAGGGCTTGCTACAGGAAATTCTCAAAGCGACAGACAAAAACAGAATAATAACTATTTCAGTCAGCCCAAACACACCCAAAGCCGTACGATTTTGATTAAATCCGAAAACAACAAAAAGCGTAACGAAGAAAAAGCAGAGGCTTTTTTCAAAGACAATGCCATAAAGCGTATGCTTGAAGAAAAACGTGCAAAAGATCTGGAACTTCAAAAAATAGAAGAAGAACGCAAGAAGAGAATGGAAACAACAACTCCTATTGAGTATGTATTCAATGAGGGTGAAAGGGTTTTCCACGAAAAATTGGGGGTCGGACATATCAAGTCAGTTGAACAAATCGGCGACAGCATGATGTATACGATAGATTTCGGAAAACAAGGCGTAAAAGCTATGGATGCAGCTTATGCAAGACTTAAAAAGTTTTAATTCTTGAATTTTGCACATAAGATGTACGCTAAAAATTTGTTTCTTATCTATAGACTACCAATCTTTTAATTGTTCAATAACACTTCCGATTTTTTCAATCTGTTTTGATGAAATTCTATCGGCAGAGAATAATTGTTTAGTTTTTGGATTCACAATACAGAAAATATTACAAGAATTTATAAACTCGTTACTGGCTTCAATAATTTCTCGTGTTCCGGTGATTTGTTTTACAGGGAAATTATAAAAATTGTAACTGTCTCGATATAAGTTATTAGTCATATAAGGTCTAACTGCACTTTCCAATTCTTTTTCTGGAAGTGTAAAACCCGGCCACTCACTACGGAAATATAATACAATTTTTTTATCTGCATTATAATAGTCTTTGATTTCAGATTCAGTTTTTAAATAATTATCAATAGAATTTGGAATATTCTTAAATGAAAAACCAAGCCCGTCTAGACCGGTAATTTTAATCTGTTTTGCGCTTGTTGGTTTGCTTGTCTTAGAAATTTTGTTTTTGTTTGTATTATTAGAACCTGCAATTGCTAATAAAATAAATATAAATAGTATTATAACAATATTTCGCATTTATACCTCCATTTATTAAATTTATTAATTGTCAATTTGATATTTTATTTCAATACATTTTTGAGCGGATTTGTTTTAATTCTTTTATAATTTCGGGGTAATTACCGTTGGTGAGTTCTCCGACAGATTTATACAAATTCAAAATAGCCTGTTCTATATTTTTTGAGTTCATAGAAACCATGTCGCATGCCATTTCTTCATTGGATAGCGCAAGACGTGTCATATCACGAAATCCGCTTGCTGCAATCTCTTTTGCTAAAGGATTATCTTTAATGTTTAATACTAAAGCCTGCGCCAAAACCATCGGCATGTGGGAAATCAGTGCGACAGCTTTGTCATGTTCTTCTGCCGTTGTATAAACAGGCTCAGCACCGAGATAATTGATTATTTTTTCTAATAATAACTTTCCACTTTCAACTTTCAACTTTCCACTATTCTTAGCTTCTTCAATAACCACCCATTTTGCACCCTTAAAAAGCCCCTCAAAAGAGTTTTCAAACCCTTTGTGTTCAGTTCCCGCCATCGGGTGGGAGGGTATAAAGATATAAGGACGTTCTTTTTTGCAGACAAATTCTTTCAAACTGCAAACGTCAGTAACTATTGTTTCGGGTGAAAGATAATTTTCAAGTTCATCTAAAACTTTCAATGTTTTATTCATGGGAGTACAGACAAAGATTATTTCCCTATCTTTTAAAACATCATAATTTTTAAAAATTCTTTCACCTTGTTGGGATTGCGAAACCGCTATAACGTCATAATTTTTGCTCAAATCTTTGAATAAAGATCCGCCGATTAAACCTAAGCCGATAATTCCTATTTTCATGATTGTATTATATATGGTATTGAATATGTTGGCAAGAAATAAAGTGAATCGTGAGTGGTGAATGGTGAGTTGTTCATATCATAAAGTTATTTTTGTGAAAGTTTACCAATATCACTTTTTTAAAGAACTACTCACAACTCACTACTCACTATTCACAAAAAATATAAGTTTTACTTATATTTTTTATTTCCTAAAATAGTCGCAAATCAACTCTTTTTTGCGGGGTAAAAGGTTTTTCATAATACTGATAACTTTGTTGTTACCCAAATCTGCCAATTGTTTTTTCAGGATAGCTTTTTCCAAAACGACTTTGTTGTATAAATCGGAGCAAACGGTACTTTTATCTGCGTGTTCTTTTAATTTGGCTAATTGAATCTCTTTTTCTCTGATAGACTTAATTAATTCGTTTTTCACAATAGACCTCTTTGTACCCTTATAGGATAAGGCTAATTTTAAAAATATAAATCGACTAAAAAGTCGATTTCGGCATTACACATGCAATAAATCATACTCATAGCCTATTTTTAGAGCTTGAATATTTAGAGGCAAGAGATTTTTTCTGTGAGGCGGAATGACATTATCAAGCGCTTTTTCAAGAGTTTCAAGATTTATCAGTTTACTTGCTTTGGCAACAATTCCTAATGCAAGTATATTAGCCATTTTAATATTTCCGACTTCTTCGGCTAATTTTGTGATGGGTGCAAAAATGTAAGAAATATCCGCTCTTGTTTTGATTTCTTTTACAAGAGTTGAATTTGCTATCATCATACCGCCCTGTTTGATTTTTAATAAAAATTTGTCAAAAGATGCCTGATTTAGGGCAATTACAAAATCCGCATCAGCTTTGTTTACTTCACTGACTTCTTCATCAGCCATGACGATTTCGCAATTAACCGTACCACCTCTCATTTCAGCTCCGTATGAAGGATACCACGTAACATTTTTACCCAGTAACATAAACGCATTTGCAAGCACTTCGCCTGCCAATAACACGCCCTGTCCACCAAATCCTGCTATTATAAAATTCTTCTCCATAGTTTTTTCCTTATTTTTTATTTTGGTAAAAGTGAAAAGTGAAACGTGAGAGGTGAAAAGACCTTTAAGCTCGCTACGCTCGAAAATATATTTTGTTTGCGTTAGCAAACCATAAAGAACTTTTCACTTTTCACGTTTCACTCATTACATCCTTATATATTCCCGGCTTAAACACCTGCATCATTTCATTTCTTACTCTGTCATGCGCCTTGTCGGGCGACATTTTCCAGTTTGTCGGGCATGTGGATAAGATTTCTACAAATCCCAAACCCTGTTTGTGCATCTGTACTTCAAAAGCTCTTTTGATAGCTTGTTTAGCTTTTTTTATGTTTGTAACGGAGTCCAATGAAACCCTTGCAGAGAATGCCGTTCCGTCACAAAGCGCTATATGTTCGGCAATTTTTATCGGATAGCCGTAATATTCAACATTTCTTCCCGTAGGAGATGTTGTTGTAACCTGTCCTAAAAGAGTTGTCGGCCCTAATTGACCGCCCGTCATGCCATAAGTCGTATTATTTATACAAATTGCGGTAATATTTTCACCTCTCAATGCGGCATGCATACTTTCCGCCAAACCCAATGACGCAAAATCACCGTCACCCTGATATGTAAAGACGATTTTGTCGGGGCATGCCCTTTTTATCCCTGTAGCTTCCGCCATTGCTCTACCGTGCGGAGCTTCAAGTGCATCAACATTTATGAAATCATAGGTAGTAACCGAACAGCCTATAGCTGCCGCAAGAATAGTGTTTTCTCTGATACCGAGTTCGTCGATAACTTCTGCGACAAGCCTTACCGCTACACCATGATCACATCCCGGACAGAATGAATACTTTACATCACCTTTTAAAGATTTTGGTAATTCAAAAACTTGTGTCACCATTACAGCACCTCGATTCTTGATACAATTTCATCTGCAGACGGAGGAATCCCAACCCCTTTGTTTATAAGCTCTACGGGGCATGCTCCGTTTACGGCTAATCTCACATCTTCAACCATTTGTCCCATATTTACTTCAACGGTTATGAATCTTTTAACTTTCTTTGATAGTTCCAAAATTCTCTTTTTCGGGAACGGAAAAAGTGTAATAGGCCTCAAAAATCCCGCCTTAATCCCTTTTTCTCGGAGTTTTTTCATAGCCGTTTTAACGTTTCTTGAAGTGCTTCCAAAACTTACGAGAACTATATCGGCATCTTCCGTGTTAATTTCTTCCCATTCGGTTTCGTTTTCTTCAATTGTTTTGTATTTTTGGAAAAGTTTATCTAAGAATACACATCTGTCATCAGCAATAGGACCATATGAACGGATAATTCTGCCGTCCCTTCCTTTTGCACCTGTCAAAGCCCAAGAAGAATTGTCGATTTCCGGGTACGGATAATCGTAAAATTCAACGGGTTCCATCATTTGTCCCAAAAGTCCGTCAGCTAATAAAACTGCCGGATTTCTGTATTTTTGCGAAAGGTAAAATGCTTTATATGTCAAATCAACACATTCCTGAACGGTTGACGGAGCAAGAACAATGAGTTTATAATCCCCGTTTCCGCCCCCTCTTGTCGCCTGAAAATAATCACCCTGAGAAGGATAAATATTTCCTAATCCCGGCCCGCCTCTCATAACACTGACCAAAACTAAAGGAAGTTCATCTGTTGTTGCATAAGACAAACCTTCCTGCATCAAAGCTACGGCGCAAGATGAGGAGGAAGTCATGGCTTTTACGCCTGTTGATGCCGCACCCATTGCCATATTAATAGCTCCGAGTTCACTTTCTGCAGATACGTAAGCCCGTTTAAGTTCCTGCATTTTTCCGCTCAAAAATTCACCTATTTCACTCTGCGGTGTAATCGGATAGCCGAAATAACATTGACAACCCGCAAGAACTGCCGCATTTGCAATTGCATAATTTCCTTTTGTAAGGACTTTTTTATTTGTTAAACATTCAACCATAATTAACCCTTAAATACTCCTGTGATAGCTAAATCGGGGCATCTTACCGCACACATTGTGCAGGCAAGACATTTGTGTTCGGGATCGCAAAATTCCACAACATGATTGCCTAATGAATTTGTTTTTTCACTGACTTTAATAAGATTTTTGGGACACTCACCGATACACAAATAACATGCTTTACATTTTTCCCCGTTAATTTCAATATAATTCATTTCGCTGTCTCCTTAGTTAATTATAACATCTAAATTCAAAAGACAACGTATTTTTTAACATTTGTAATATATTAACTTAACAGTTTGCATATATTCATATTCTTTTGGTAGAATATAAGCGGGATATTGTATAGAAAGAGAAAGTTAAAAATAAAATGGCACAAACTGTTGAAGATATTGCTGAAATGCTGAATGAAATACGTCTTAGAAACGATTTAAGTACAGAGAATTTGGAAAAATTATTATCCGAAATAAATCTGAAACTTGCCGTACTCACTGATGATGAAGCTACGGAGCTTATTAAGATATATGTTTCGGAGTTGAAAAGTTTTGTTGAAGAAAAAGTTAAATTTTCTTCGGCCAAATTTGAAAATTTAGAAAAACTTTTTGACAATGTAATTATATCTAATTCTGAGTTGGCAAAAAAATCGGAACTCAGGGAACTGTTTGAGAGTTTTAGCACTAATTTCCAAAAATTTCTTTCCGAAACAGCCGGCAGAAAAGTTCTCCTTGAAACTATAAACGATAAAGTTGATGCGATAAATTCACAATCTTTTGATAAAGATTCGGTAATTTCCCAAATAGATAATATTTCTGATGACATAGTTTCCATAAACAGCAAAATTGAAAAAACTTTCGCTGACATGGAAAATATAGCGGAAAATCTTAAATCTTCCGAAAACTTTGAAGATTTGAAATTACGTATTAAACAAATGTCCGAAGAATTGTCTTTTCAAATCAATTCGATTCCGTCAAACATTTCATTGGATACTATTGAACAAAAAATTGACAATTGCAGGAATTTGACAGAAAACTTACGTGATGAATTTTATCAAAATGCATCAGCAGATATTGAAAACTCCAGAAAATTAGCGGACGGCTTGGCGGAAATATCAAATCAGCTGACAAGTGTTAAAGATAATTTAAATCAGAGTTTATACGAAAATCACGAAGGTCTGAAATCTATACTGGAAAAGCTTTCTGCACAATCAGACGAACTGAGTAATTCAATTTCCGAAATAAATACAGATAATAATGATGAATTTTATAAGCTTAAATTGGAAAATTGTGAAATTCGCTTAATGTAATCAAAGATTTAATAACCGAAATTTCCGTAAATGATGAAATTAAAATTCTTAGTGAAAATACCGATAACAGATTTGAAAGCTTATCCGGTCATGTAAATGAAATAAAATCATCTTTTGAAAGTAATTCAAAGATGAATTATGAAAATATCTTAAAAGCTCTGAATAATTTAAAAATCGAAATAAGTTCGGATATTGCCAAAAACTGTGATAATGCAGACATTGAATATATGCATAATTCATTAAATGAATTATCCGGTAATGTTGAAATTCTGAGAAATATTTCAACCCAAAAATATCAGGAAATTACGGATAATATAACAGCAACATTAAAAGATTTTTCAAACGAAATTTCACAAAAAATAAATTCTGAAAACAATTTGAATTTTGAAGAATTAAAAACGGTATTTAACAATTTAATTTCCGAATTTGATACCGTAAAATCGGAATTTCTTAAAATAAATGACAGTACGGCTTTCAGTATTTCTTCAGGTTTTAGTAATGTAAACACGATTTTTGAAACCGTTTTTGCCGGTATAAATTCTTTGGGAGAAAACTTTGATAATGTATCAAAACAGAATGCACAAAATATTTTAGGCAGAATTAACGATATAATTCTCGGATTTGAAGAATTGAAACTTGAGCTCAACAGTTCCGTTTACGTTGATAAAATTATCGGCTCAATAAATTCTGTTTCAACAAAAATTGATGAATTATACGAAAAAGACAATTACAGAGAAGATTTTGACAAAATTAAAGATGCATTGGCAATAATAAAGTCCGAAACGGATATTTCAAGAGAAGAATATTCAAGAGAACTGAAAGAAAATGTTAATATTCAGACGGAACAGATAAGAAATGTTTCCGAAAATATTGACAGTCTGAAAACATATATAAATGATATAGGTGAAAATTTAAAAAATTATATCTCCGAAACCGAAGCAGTAAGAGTTTCAAATAATTCGCAATCGGAAGAAAAGACAACCCAAAAACTTTTGGATTTGGAAACGGCATTAACTCAAAATGTCCAAAATTATGAAGAACAGTTTAAAAATTTACAATCAAAACTTATGGAATTTGTTCATATTGTTGAAGGAAGTAATTCCGATACGGAAGGTAAAATTATTTCGTCACTGGAAGAAGTTTCGGGCATTAAAGATGAATTAATTTCTTTAAACGATATTTTAAAAAATATAAGTTCAACAAACAGCGAAAAATTTAATGAAACAATATCATTGTTAGATGCAGGAGTGGAAAATATTGTATTTAATATAAATAACATAAATGATTCTTTAAAAAACGGTGTTGAAAATTCCGTAAAAGAAAATATTTTATCCCTTGAGGAAAAATTTGTTGAATTAACGGATATTTTGAATATTTTGAAAAAAGAATCATCAGAATTTGATGAAAAGCTGATAAATGATATTTCAGAGAAAATTACATCAATGAAAGATGAGATTTCTCTTGTTAATACAGATATTACTGATGCCGTTCAATGTAAAACCAACGAAATTTTGAGAAGTTTAGAACCTTTAAAACTAAATCTTGAAACAATTGCGGATATTGATTTGGAAAAATTATTATCAGAGTTTAAGTCAGAATTTGAAATATATTTTCGTAATTTTAAAGATGACTTAAATAAGGAATCAGAAGCAAACAGTGAGGCTTTTTCTGATATCAAACAGTCATACAAAGAAATTTTAAACAAAATATCAATTGTTGAAGAAGTTGTCAACAAAACTCTGCAAAATAATATTGAATTATTAAGTATTTCTCTTGAAAGCGGATTGCGCGGAATTAATTCCGATTTTGATGAAAAATTAAACAATTTAAAATTATATTTTGACATTGCTTTAAATAATACAAGAAATCAAGATGCAATAAATGAATTAAGAGAACAATTATTCAAAGCTTTTGAAAGTCTGAAGAATGAACAGAGCAGATGTATAATATCAAAAGCAAATGAGCTGTCGGCTAATGTTTTGAATTTGTCCGGTACGGTTAAAAGTGGAAATAAAAATATTATTAAAGGGCTTGAAATTGTAGATAAAAGAGTCGGAAACAAATTAGCAAACGTAAATGAATTGGTAACTGCTCTTAATACCAAAGTTGATGTACTGGCATCAGATAAATCCGATGAAAATTTATTGGATGAAATTGATGAAATTAAAGATATAGTCAAAAGCCTTGTTGAAGAACTAAAACTGGATAATTCGGATATAAAAGAAGGGCTTGAAATTGTTGATAAAAAAGTCGGAAACAAATTAGCAAATGTAAATGAATTGATAACTACTCTTAATGCTAAAGTTGATGTTTTAGCTTCAGATGATTCCGATGAAAATTTATTGGACGAAATTGATGAAATTAAAGATATAATATTTGAACAGCGTAAATATTTTGAATCCGCTTCCGATGAAAAATCGGCAGCAATGGATAAATATTTAAAAGATGTCCTTTTAAAACTTGACAATATTGATATTCAAAAAAATTCGGAAGATATTAAAGAAACCGTCCTTAATGCTGTTCTCTCACTGTCGGATCAAATATCATTCGTGGAAGAAACAGAAGATATTAAAGATTTTGTTGAAGAAAAAACTGACAGTATTCACCAAAGCCTTATTCAGGTTCACAACCAATTAAAACAATTAACAAGCGGGGACAATGATTTTGAATATACCTATACATTACAGGACGTTGAATCCGATATTGCAAAATTAAGACTTGCAATGAATAATATTTCTGTCGGCAAATTTGAGGATATTTCCGATGAAATAAAAAAAATCGTTCTTTCCGTAGAAAATCTGGAAACAAATCTTACACAGGATCAGATTATTGATTTAAGAACAGATATTGAAAAAATAAATGATGATATTATAAGCATAAGTTCGAGAACAAATAAACTGCTGTTAAATTCCGATGAATCTTATAAAGCCGTAAATGACGGTTTAAACAATTTTTCAAATCTTATTCTTAAACTGGAAGACAGAATTAATTATCTGGATAATTCGGAATTAACAAAAAGAATAGAAAATAAAATAAACAACGTAGAAGTTATTTCAACAGTAAATGCGAATTCAAATAAAGTTATAACTCAGGCAATGATTTACTTGGGAGAATGGGTTGATGCTACTACGCAAGATATTTCGTCAATTTCCGACAAAATCTCATCAATTGCCGAAAATACTTCTCAAATATCGGATATAAAAGATACTGTTGAAAAAATAAAAGAGTTAATTCCCGATAATACGGAAATTATTAATGAATTACAGGAAAAATTTGCACATCAGGAAGAAAGAATTGATAATCTTGAAAGAAAACTGGATCAGATTATATCGACACTTGAAGAAAAAAATGATATGGTGTTAAATAGAAAAGCGGATAAGATTGAAAAATTATTATCCGAAGTAGGTGCAAATATAGAAAAACTAACATCTTATGTTGATGAAGAATAGACTGCTCTCTGATTTAAAGAAAAATTTATCATCTTCAAATGTCCTGGAAACATTGGAGGAGAGATATGTTTATGCTCAAGATGCATCAAATCGTAAACATATGGAAAATTTACCTGATGCCGTAGTTTTTGTTGAAAATACGGAACAGGTACAGAAAGTTGTAAAACTTGCCAATAAATATAAAACACCGATTATATGCAGAGGTGCAGGCACAAATGTTGTAGGAGCCTGTATTCCGGCAAAAACCGGCGGAATTATTTTAAATTTTTCAAAAATGAACAAAATTATTGAAATAAATTCCGAAAATATGACAGCAAAAGTTGAACCCGGAGTTATTTTGGGTGATTTTCAAAAAGAAGTTGAAAAATCAGGTTTATTTTATCCTCCCGACCCTTCAAACCTTGCCGTTTCCACAATCGGAGGCAGTATTGCCCAAAACTCCGGAGGAGCAAAATCATTTAAATATGGTACAACAAAAGATTATATTATTGATTTAAAAGTAATTACCGCTGACGGCACAATCTTAAAAACAGGATCAAATACAATAAAAAATGCTACAGGTTATAATTTAAATA
The DNA here is from genome assembly GCA_017633675.1 of bacterium. GTDB lineage: Bacteria > Cyanobacteriota > Vampirovibrionia > Gastranaerophilales > Gastranaerophilaceae > Stercorousia. Next base: position 14,940 of record JAGBOW010000131.1, read on the forward strand.
CTCTTTTCGCAGGTTCAGAAGGTACATTAGGAATTATAGCAGAAGCTACATTAAAATTAATTCCGAAACCTCAGGAGAAAAAAGTATTTATGGCATATTTTGATACGGTAAAAGAAGCCGTATTAACCGTAAATTCAATAATAGAACAACGCATTTTCCCTGCTACCATAGATTTTATGGATAAAAATGCAATTCAAACAGTAGAAAAATTTTATCCCGCAAACTTATTAACGGATAAAGAAGCTGCACTTGTAATTGAAATTGACGGATTAGCCTGTGCTCTTGAATATCAGGAAAAAGTTATAACCGAAATATTGAAACAAAATAATGCTTCAGATATTCAATCTTCACATGACGATAAAGAATACAACAGAATCTGGAAGGCAAGACGCTCATCAATGGGAGCCTGTGCAAAATTAAAACCTAATGTTACGACTGATGATGTAATTGTTCCGAGAGAAAATTTAGCAGAATTAGTTTTGGGTATAAGAAAAATTTGTGAGAAATATAATTTAATCGTATGTATGGTAGGTCATGTCGGAGATGGCAGTATTCATCCGCAAATCCCGATTGATTATAACAATGAAGATGAATATAAAAGATATAAACTGGCTAAGAGTGAAATTTATAATTTGACCGCAGAATTGAACGGAATAATTTCAGGCGAACACGGTATCGGAGCCGAAAAACGAGAACAACTTCCAAAGGTAATAAATTCCGTAGCTTTGGATTACATGCGCCAAATCAAAAAAACATTTGACCCGAACAATATTTTAAATCCTTACAAGATTTTTTAAAAAAATTTTCCGTAAAGAAAACGGATACCGATAAGATATCCGCTATTTCATTTTCTGAAACAAAAAGGATTTACATTAAAACTATCCCAAATCTCCTGTATACTTTTTATATTAAGTATTGACCTTAAATCCTAAGTATAAACTTATGATATAATAAAACAAAAAATTTTGTATATAATAAGACTTAACCATGCCAATCTCTTTACAATTATATTTACAAAAAAATAAAAACCCGCATTTTACAGGCATTTTGGATAAAAAATACTTAAATAAAAAATTTACTTAATTTTTGTAAAATAAATGTTAAAAATACTTGCCCAACTTAAAAAGCTTTATAATAAGCCTGTTTGCACAAATTTTACTGTTGTTAATATTATTAACAAATTTTATCATCTTATTTAACTATGATGTGTTAGTTTTTTCCTCTTTTTAAATGATGCAGTCAGCCCCACATTGTATAGAATATAATATGTAAGAGCAATATTTGGGAAGTTTATGAGTCAAGACTTTGATTTTACATCATACAATAATATTAAACGTATGTCCGAAGATGAATTAGAAGAACTTTGGAAAGAATATTTGATTGATAAATCCAATAAGAATGTACGTGATATTTTGATTGTTCAATACATCTACCTCATACGTTATGTTGTAGGACGCGTAAAAGTAACTCTCCCGCAGTCCATTTCAATTGAAGATATCGCAGGTTACGGGGTTGAAGGTCTTATTAATGCCATTGAAAGATATTCCCCGCAAAAAAATACAAGATTTGAAACCTATGCTCTTATAAGAATCAGAGGTTCTATTTTAGATAAAATCAGAGATCAGGACTTTTTACCCAGAAGTGTCAGAAGGAAAATTAAAGAAATAAAAAATGTTCAGGAGCAATTAAAACAAGAATACGGCAGAATGCCTACTACCGGCGAAATTGCGCAGTATATGAACATGGATCCCGATAAGATTATTCAGCTTTTGTCTGAAGAAGCCACCATAACATCAATTTACGATAAAAAAGGTACAAATGACGACAGTGTTGAAATAATAGATACACTTGAAGATACAAATAAACCGTCTCCAATGGAGCATGCCGAAGAAGTTAATGTAAAACATCAACTTGAAAAAGCTCTGATGAGATTACCGGAAAGAGAACGCATTATAATGGTTTTATACTATCAGGAAAACATGACAATGAAGGAAATCGGAGAAACCATAAATATGTCTGAATCCAGAGTTTGTCAATTACATGCTCAGGGTATTATGAAATTGAAAAATATATTGAGCGAAAACAGAAGTGCCCGTTTACAGCAAAGCATCATCTCTTAGCTTCATATTCAATAATTACAAAATCCACCCTGTTATCAAAACCTGAATTTTGAGGATTAACATTTTCTTTAAACGGCATGGTTTCTCCAAAGCCTATATCAAAAATTTTTTCAGACGGTACGTTTTTATATTTTACAAGATATTCCGCAATATTTGATGAACGTATCGCAGAAATTTCCCAGTTTTGCAGATTTTCCGTACATAAATTATTTTGTATATGATGCTCGATTACGCAATAATTCGAAATTGCCTTCAAAAGTTCGGCAAAAACATCAAGAACAGCTAATGAACTCTGCTTTATGCCAGAATCACAGGTGTCAAAAAATATTTTTTCATCAAAACTTATTATTAATCCTCTCGGAACTTTTGTGTAAATGGCACTTTTTGGCATGTTATTTTTAAACAGTCCTTCCAATAAATCAACTTCAGAACAAAAAACGGGAGGCATAAAAAAGTTTAAACAAAATAACAATATAAAAATATATTTCAAACCATGCCTCCCAACTTATTATTTATCATGTAGTTAAGGAGTACATTGACCGAAAGTACAATAAATATCTTTGTAAAAAATAATACCGGCATAATGCCGATATTTTAAGAAAATATTCCCGGAGATGGATTCGAACCACCGTTGGATGATCCAGAGTCATCAGTCCTGCCGCTAGACGATCCGGGATTACATGACAATTATTACACTAAATAAAATTTTTTCAATAGGTTGTGATTAAGTGAATAAATCCTTAAAATAAAGTAATTAAATACTACAAAGAATAAATTTGTTTATATTGTTCAATTACATTTTCATCACTTGAATTTAGCATTTTTGCGTTATTTACGTATTTTTGCGCAGACTTTTTGTATTTTTCGTCATGGGTTTGGTTGTACAAATATTCGTTTGCATAAGACAAATATAAATTAGTTACGTAATCATTCTTTAAATCAAGCAATTTTTCAAAATACTTAATCGCATTTTGCATATCACCTTTTGTATAGCTGACGTATGCAAGGCGGGTTAAACGCTGTTCGTAGGTTTCGGGAGAATAATAATTGGTTGCACCGGAATCGGCACTAATCACAATAGAAACATGATCGGAAGATTTTTTAACCGGCAAAACATTACTGTGATAAATATTATATTTTCCCTCATAAACCCAATCGGGATTTGCAAAAGCTATAATTTCATTAACACTTTCTATGCGCTTGAAAGTTTCAGGGTGATCTCTGAATACAACCCATACCCTCGGATCCATTGTTTCCAGAAAATTCAGAGCATATAAGGCATTTGAGGGAGAATATCCTGCTTTTATAAGCATATTAAAACCTTCCGCATCTGCAGTATATTCCATATCCCTGAACTCTCTATACATTTTCTGTTTATAAGCAAGCGCGGCCGATGTTGTTAATAATCCTGCCTGACCTCTGTTTAGCGCTTTATTATAATATGCCCCTCTTTTCATCTTTGCGTATCTGACAGACATTTCATAAGAACGCTTGTTATGTCCCAATAAATTATGTGCCATTTCGTGTGCAATAATGCAGGCAAGAGCATCTTCATTTGTATATAAAGTGTCATATAAACCTGTATAAATAACAATTAAATTTGTATCAGTTGCATAAGCGTTTACTTCGTCAGTTTTTCTTATTGCAATTCTCCAGTTTTGATGGTCAAGATTATTTGCCCTGATTAACCTTTCCGCAATTCTGTATACTTTATAAAAATCAACCGCACGGGGTTCAATATTTACTGTTTGTGATTTTTGTTTTAATGACGGAATAATCTGTTTTTCATAAATCTCATTATCTTCTTTTAATTTTTTCTGATATAGTTTTTCATCAACAGGTTCAATGTCGGAAAGTTTAATCAATTTCGGATCTTTTATATTTTTTATATCTTGTTTTTGAATATACAAATCGGCATAACTTGTATCTCTCACTTGAGTTTTGACGGAATTATGCTTTACATTCTTTTTTGCTTCTTTCAACTGTTTATCAATATATGACCCTGCAAAAACGCTTGTACCTAATAATAATGCAACACTTAAACATAAAAACTTTTTCATAATTCGATTATATTATTAAAATAATTATTATGCAACTACAGTTTTAACTTTCGCAACCAAACATGTAAATTTTTGTAAAAAGCAAATTCTTTAGTAGCAAAAAAAAATTGTCAGGTTTTATTATGATAACAGCGAGGTAAAGATGAAAGTATTAGCAATTAGTGCAATTGATTATAAATCAAATTTACAGGGAAAAACAAATTTAAAGCAAAATAATATTTCTAACAGGGAAAATAGTTACAATTTAACCACTCCTTCAGCTTATTATAATAAAATTACTTTTACAGGTAAAGAAGAACTTGCCGCAAAAACTTTGCCTGAATTAATTGAATATATGGAAAAAACGGTTTTACCTTTTATAGAAAAAAATACACAATTATATAATAGAGGTCAGAAAATAGGTACAAAAATTGATAAAGCTGTTTTAGATTTAGATATATGTGTTGACAAAAATAAAGACAAAATTGTATTTAGACCATTTGAGTTAGAAGAATTTGAACGTTTAAGACTTGATGAATTTCATGAAAACAAGCGGGTATTTAAAAGTTTATTCAGAAAATCAAAACAATATTATACAACCCGAGAAACAAAAGACTTTGCAGAGAATACAAACAATGAATTTTACCAAATACCGACATTTTTGAGAGGTGTATATAGAGCATTTTATAGCATGAAAAAACATACTGAAAAAGGTTTAAAAAAGCAAACCTTGGATAATTTAAATCCTACACTCGGTACAAAAAGAAACAGAATGAATGAGGCAGGTATTAAAACTTTGTTTGGCTGGGAAAATTATTATGATGTCGAAAGAATATATTGTAATTTCTTGCAAGCCGAAGAATTTGGAGTTTCAGATATTGATTTATTCCGAATTTGGGCTCAAAAAGCTGAAAATAGTATAGAAGCACATAATAAACTTCTTCCGCAACTCGAAAAAAATATAGAAAATGCAGAGAAATCATATCAAGATAATATGTTTACCGAAGAAGATTTCAATTTAATAAATAATATACCTGAGCTCAGATATAGATTTATTGAAGAAAATGTTGAGAAATTTAACGGAACTGCTTCTACAGTTAAGCTCGATAAATTTAGAACAAAACAACTTGATGCTTTCCTCCAACGACAGAGAAAATTGATAAACAGTTTGAAAAACAGAATTGAAGCTGATAAAAAAGCATTTTTCGAACCTTTCCACGGAACTGACAGAACGTTTGAAGATGATTTAGCAGATGCTTTAGATGACTTTATATTTGGTTAATAGACTTGACAGCAATAGGGCGAATTTTTGATACGGTCTTATCGGCCCTATAGCCTTATAGCCCTATCGCCTTTTTAATCAATATTTTAATATCAGCAAACTGTCAATTAAACCTTGTCGAAAAACTTAATATTTTGTGTAATTTAAAAACTTTTGTTTTATAATAATTACACTAGGGAAAGAGGTATTTTATGGCATTGAGATATGATGCAGGTGAAGTAATTACCGCAATGGTAACACCGTTTAACGAAAAAAGAGAGATAGATTATAACAAAGCCGAAGATTTGGCAAAATATTTGATTTCGCATGGTTCTGATGCACTTTTGGTTGCGGGTACAACCGGCGAAGGTCCGACTTTAACACATGAAGAAGAATTTGAATTGTTAAGCACCGTCAAAAGAGCCGTTGCAAATCATGCAAAAGTTATTATGAATGCAGGTTCAAATTCAACTCAGACTGCGGTTATGGCTGCAAAATGGGCACAGAAAGAAGATGTTGACGCAATTCTTTCAGTTGTTCCTTATTACAACAAACCTTCGCAGGAAGGTATGATTGAACATTTTTCAGCGGTAGCGGAAAGTACCGATTTGCCGGTAATTATTTACAACATTCCGGGCAGAACAGGTGTAAACATGCTCCCGAAAACAGTTGCAAAACTTGCCGAAAAATATTCAAATATCGTTGCAATTAAACAAAGTTACGGCGATATGGATGCAGTTACGGAAATGAAACTTTTATGCCCTGAAGATTTTAATATATATTCGGGTGATGACAGTTTGACGCTTCCTATGATGGCATTGGGTGCAAGAGGTGTTGTTTCCGTTGCATCACACATATTCGGTTCGGAAATGAAGTCAATGATTAGAAATTACAAATCAGGAGAGTTTTTGGCGGCACTAAACATGCACAAAAAACTTTATCCTGCATTCAGAAAACTCTTTATGGCGCCAAATCCCGTTCCCGTTAAGGCTGTATTGGCGCATAGAGGTTTGATTGAAGAATATTTAAGACGGCCTTTGGTTGAGCTTACACAAGAACAGAAAGACGAATTGTTTGAAGTTCTTGACGGAATAATGAAAGATTAGCCAATTCAGGCTATAAAATATAAAAAGAAATCATAATAAAATGAGATTCTTCGGGCTATGCCCTCAAAATGACGAAAATTTAGTAAAAGAGGAAAATAAAAGTGAAAAACAAAATTTTAATGTTCTGGTTTATCGTACTTGTAGTAATTGCATCAACAATTCTCATTTTCGTTAAACCGACAAAATTAGGACTTGATTTGGTAGGAGGTTCAAGATTAATTCTTGAGGCCGAACAAACTCCCGCTGTAGGGAAAATTACTCCTGACACAATGAACAGATTACAATTTGCGATTGAGCAGCGCGTAAACAAACTTGGTGTTGCAGAAACCGTTGTTCAGCAGGTAGGAGAAAAAAGATTGTTAATCGAAATTCCGAATGTAACGGATTTAAAAGAAGCAAAAGCATTTATCGGTGAAACTGCCCAGTTGGAATTCAAAAAAGAAGGGAAACTGCCTGACGGAACACCTGTTTGGGTTGATACCGGTTTAACAGGTAAAGATTTGACAAAATCAACTTTAAGCAACGATTCGACAGGTCAGTGGGTTGTGTCTTTGGAATTTAATTCTGAGGGTGCTAAAAAATTCGCTGAATTAACAAAAGCATTGGTAGGAAAGCCGATGGCAATATTCTTTGACGGAGATTTAATTTCCGCTCCGAACGTAAATGAAGCTATCTACGGCGGTCATGCTCAAATTACAGGAGGAAACAGCGGATTTGCTTATGAAGAAG
>JAGBOW010000132.1 GCA_017633675.1 bacterium
AGAAACTATGACGAAAATAAATAGTTATTGGAACAATATATTTGAAAAATATAAAATATTAGAGCAAATTGATAAAGACGGAAAATTTGAAATTTCATCAAGTCAAATAAATGAATTTAAAGAAGCTCGTCTTATGACGAAATTTGATAATGCATCTCAATTGCCGCAAATCTTTAAGGAAAACGAACTATCAATTCTGCCAATAACACGCGGTAACTATATAATTGCTCCGATGGATATTTTTTACAAATTTCCAATGATTGAATATTCTAATGAAATTTCATACTTTAATTTTCCTGATAATATACAAACATTACTACCAGATAATATTAATAGTGAATCTTTAGCTTTAAATGCCGTTTATATTTCAGGAATTTTAGAAGATTTTATACAAGATGAAAAATTATTACCAACCATCAATGGAAGAATGTCATCATCGTTATTTAATTTTAACATCAAAAATAAAAAAACAGAAAAAATCTTAAACATAGATGTAAATAACGCGCAAATAGAAATAGATGCAGGTTATGAAGGTGTAGAATCGTTTTCTATTATTGAAGCTAAATCGCATTTTGCTGATGACTTTGTTATTAGGCAGCTGTATTATCCTATGCGTCTATGGACTGACAGAGTAACAAAAAACATTAAAACCATATTTATGGTTCATACTAATGGTATTTATTATTTGTATGATTTTAAATTTAATGACTTAAATAACTATAATTCATTGACTTTAAATAAATTCAAAAGATATAGCTTTGATAGATTGGAAATTAATATTGAAGACCTCGAAAAGATAATCTTAAATACACATTTAGTAAATGAACCGGAAATTCCTTTTCCTCAGGCAGATAGTTTTGAACGTATTATAAATTTATGTGAACTATTAAATCAAAGAGAGTTAACAAAAAATGACGTAACAATGGAATATGGTTTTGATAAAAGGCAAACAGACTATTATTTAAATGCATGCAAATATTTAGATTTAGTTGAGGAAAGAGATAGTAAATTTTTATTATCATCAATCGCAAGAAGAATAATGAAACAATCGCCAACAACAAAACAATTAGCTTTTGCAAAGCAAATATTGAGTCATCCTGTTTTTTGTGATGTATTGAAAAAACAAATAGAAACAGGTGAAGTTGTATCAAGACAACAGATAATTGATATAATGAAAAAATATCCTCTGTTTAATGTAAAAACATATAACACTTTTTATAGAAGGGCATCAACAGTAAGCTCTTGGATTAATTGGATAACTTCATTGACATCAAATACTAATATTTAATTAGCTCAAGTTTATATCCTAACTGCTTATATTCTTCATAAAAAGCAGTCCGATAATCGCACACTTTTCCGCACCATTAAAACAAAAAAGACCGGTTCATCCGGCCTTTTTTTGTTTTAAAAGTATCTGTGAAAAAATTAGGTTTTACCACTCATTTTACGACTATGACATAAAAAAGTGCGATTGGCCTTGATTGGCAAATCGCACTCAAATTTACGTTATCCGTTGACTTTTTTCTCGATAAAATCGATAAGTTCGGCAACTGTTGCGTTGTTAAGCGGAATCAATTCCTCCTCCCCTGTAACAAAGCACAAATCATTTTCCATTTTAATAATGAGTTCGACAAGATCAAAGCTGTCCAAACCCAAGTCATAACCTAATTTTTGAGAATCTGTTATTTCTCCGAAAATACGAAAGTTATTGGCTAAATAGTCATATACTTTCTCTCTTATAAGTTCTCTGTCCATAAGAATATTTTTTGCATAATACTTGTTTTTCTTGCATATTACCCCGTTATAAATAATTTGTCAAGTTTTTTTACAAAAAATCAGGCGGCATGACTTTAACTTTTTTATTTCTCGCCAAACAACAAAAGCCGGAACAGGAAAATTTCTTTAATAATCGGAATTTTTTGTTTTCTTATTTTACTTTTTTTGCTATAAGCGATAAAAAATAAGGACACAAAAAATGCTTGTTTATTTAATCATCGGTAATTTTTTCTCGTTGTTGGCAGCCACTTGTCTTGTTATATCCGTTATCAAAAAAAATAAAAATGACTTAGTTTTATGGCAGTTACGAGCCATTATTTTTTCAGTCTTTTCCTGTTTCGCACTGAAAGCCTTCGCTGCCCTGATAACTTGCATTACGGATTTAATCAGAAACACCCTGGCCTGGAAAAACAAGCTTACTTTTCGCCTGACCATCTTATTGGTTGCTTTAAGCATTGTTATCGGTTTGATAATAAATAATCTGGGATTTATCGGTCTGTTGGCTATTGTTGCATCTGCCAGCTATACGATATTTATGTACACCACCAAAAATGAACAGCAAATGCGTTGGGCTTTGGTTCTTAATCAAAGTCTTTGGGTTATCCATAATCTCTACATTATGGCTTTTCCTTCCGTAATTACGGAAATAACCATAACCGCTTGGACTTTGCTTCAAATTTATAAAAATCGTCGTTAGATTTTCATTTAATTGCTTTACAAAATAAAAACATTTAATTCCAAACTTTAACTTGTAAACAAAAATTTTTTGTGATACTCTGCAAGTATGAAATTTGGATTATTTATACTACTTTTATAAATCACTAAATAATATTAAAATGTTTAGTTTACTTTTAATTGCCGCCGGTGGACTATTTGCATCGGTAGGTACGGCCTGCTCTTTGAGCGACGGTAAGAATCATACATCAGAATTGACTGATTATGAAAACACTCACCCTTACTCGGTGTGGGAGGAATCTCAACCCTATAATCCTTAAAATAGGCTTGATACTTAAAAAAACGGTGCTTTTCCAAAAGAAAAGACCGTTTTTTGCGTTAATAGGCATCTGATTTTTACAAAAAATAAATA
>JAGBOW010000133.1 GCA_017633675.1 bacterium
ATTGATTCTGAAATATACCAAATCGGTATTGGTTCAATAACACCCTGCAGGGCTTGTAGTGCTTGTGCAAAACTTGGCAGATGTGTGATAAATGATGATGACGTTAATAATTTTGTCGAAAAATGCAAAGATTTTGACGGATTTATTTTTGGTTCACCTGTTCACTACGGTTCGGCTTGCGGCGGCATTACAGCATTTTTAGATAGAGCATTCTTCTCTGCTTTATTATCAGGAAAAATGAACTACTTAAGACACAAACCAGCATCTTCGATAGTAAGTGCCAGACGTTCCGGAACTACAGCAGCTTTAGACCAATTAAATAAATACATGACAATATCTGAAATGCCGATTATTTCAGGCAGATATTGGAATATGGTTCATGGTCATACTCCTGATGAGGTAAAACAAGATTTGGAAGGTATGCAAAATATGAGAATACTTGCTCGTAATATGGTTTGGCACTTAAAATGTATGGAAGCAGGTAAAAATGCAGGTGTTCAAATGCCCAAAGAAGAAGAAATTGTATTTACTAATTTTATAAGATAGGAGGAGTAATGTCAAAGACTTTAATAGTATATTTTTCTAGAACAGGTGAACAGTATTCGGTAGGTAATATCACCAAAGGCAATACTGCTATTGTTGCTGAAATTATTGCAGAAAAAACAGATGGGGATTTGTTTGAAATCAAAGTTGTTAATGATAATTACCCTAACGAATACACCCCGCTTATTCAATTTGCAAAGAAAGAAAAACAGGAAAATGCAAGACCTGAAATAATAGGTGATGTAAATATTGATAATTATGATACGGTATTTATCGGCTATCCTAATTGGTGGGCTGAAATGCCAATGCCAGTTTATACATTTTTAGAAAAGTATAACTTATCAAGCAAGAAAGTCTATAAGTTCTGTACCCATGAAGGTTCAGGCGGAGTGCATACCGATGATTTTGCACTATATGGGCATATTGCACAAAATGAAAGACCACAAGCAGAAAAGAAAGTTTCTGAATGGCTGAAAAATATAGCCTATTAAATTAAGGAGATAAATTATGATACAAACATATATTAAATTGAATGACGGAAACAAGATACCACAATTCGGACTTGGCGTTTATCAGGTACCCGAAGGTGAAGCAACAATTAATTCAGTTAAAACTGCTCTTGAAATGGGAGTTCGCCACATTGATACGGCTCACGCTTACCAAAACGAAAGAAGTGTCGGACGTGCCGTTAAAGAAAGCGGAATACCAAGAGAAGAGGTTTGGATAACTACAAAACTTTGGCCTAGTGAATATGGAGAAGGCAAAACAAGTCAAGCAATAGACAAAATGCTAAAAAGACTTGATACGGATTATATTGATTTACTCCTTTTGCACCAACAATTTGGCGACTATGTCGGAGCATATAAAGATATGCAAAAAGCCGTTAAAGACGGAAGAGTAAAATCTATCGGGTTGTCAAATTTTGAATCTGAAAGACTTGAAGAAGTGCTTGCTATGGCAGAAATTCCGCCATCAGTTTTGCAGGTTGAATGTCACCCTTACTATCAGCAAAACGAATTGAAGAAAAGAATTGAAAAGTACGGAACTGTTATTGAATCTTGGTATCCGATAGGACATGGAGATAAAAATCTTATAAATGAACCATTGTTCACAAAATTAGGACAAAAGTACGGCAAAACTAATGTTCAGATAATTTTAAGATGGCATATTCAGGAAGGTACAATCGTTTTCCCTCGTTCAACAAATCCTGTTCATATCAAAGAAAACTTTGAAATCTTTGACTTTGAATTAACTCAAGATGAAATGAATGAAATAAGAAAACTTGATAGTGGGAAAAGATTTTTTAATATGACATTAGAACAACAAGAACAAATGTTAGGTTCTTGGAAACCTGAAGATTAAGCAAATATAGGAGAAAATTTATGAGTATTTTTGGAAAAACAAAAGGAACAGAATTAGAAAAAACTATAGCACAATTAGCCCAGGGAGAAGCTATTGGCGGAGCCATGTATTATGCGTTAGCATATATTGCAAAAAAACAATTTGGATTAGATGATGTCTCTAAAGAATTTATAGAACTTGGTAATCAGGAAACTAATCATGGAGCTTTCTATTCAATGTTGAACGGAAGATATCCTGCAGATGAAAAATATTTTTGGCAAATGATAAAAGGATTATCAAAAGCAGAATACAAAGGAGAAAACAGTATAAATCTGTTAGCAGACAAACTTGCTCAAATTGGTATTGATGAAGAGAGTGTTAAACAAGTCAGAGAATTTGCACAACAGGAAAAACACCATGGAGAAGTAACTAAAGCCATTATTGACAAATATGCACCAAAAGACGAAGAAAATAGTTCCGATAAACCTGTTTATACTTGTAGTGTTTGTGGCTTTGAGTATGTCGGGAATCTAGACAGTGAACCTGCAGAGTACAAATGTCCGATTTGCGGATGCCCTAAAAATGTATTTAAAAAAGAGGCATAATATGGAAGAAGTCAGAATAGATGTCAGAACACAAAGCCCCGAAAGGATTGCAGAAGCAAAGAGAAGCTCTGATTTGTGTTTTAGAATAAATCACACAAACCCTACAACACCTGAATGTCAGGAACTTATTCAGGAACTTTTTAATAACACATTGGGTGAAAATACGGTTATTCATCCGCCGATTTTTACGATTTTGGCTGATAAAGTTAAAATCGGAAAGAATGTTACTATTTTAAACGGGTTTCAATGCATGTCGGCAGGCGGTTTAACTATTGAAGATAATACAATGATATCTTTGAATTGTACTATCGCAAC
>JAGBOW010000134.1 GCA_017633675.1 bacterium
CTTGTTCCAACTTTTTCGGGACAAGACATTCTCAAAGTGTGTTTTGCACGGGTCATTGCAACATATAACAATTTTGTTAAATCAGACGGCTTAACTTCATTTTTTAATTCATCTTCTGTTTTAAATTCTGATTCATCAAGCGGAATGTCAGGTTTTAAAGATTTTGAACTGCTTTCCCATTTTCTTGTTTCAAGCGTAGGCATATAAACATACTCAAATTCTCTTCCTTTTGCTCCGTGATATGTACACAGCTGAACTGCATTCAATGTAACCGGAGCTTTGTCGGTACATATTTTTTCATCATCATTTATTATGGATTGCAGATAATCTAAAAACACTTCCAAAAAAGATGTTTTAAATATTTCTGAAAATCCTGCAGCTTCATCAATAAATTTTTTTATGCCTGCAATATTTTCTGTTCGGTTTATATCCGTATTCAGATAATAATCAAAGATACCTGTTTTGGAGCCTATTTCAAGAATTGTATTTTTAATATTTTCTTTTGATTTGTATTCCGATAAATATTCATATGTTTTCAGAAAATCTTTAAATTTGTCAGGTTCGGCAAATTCGCTCATATCAATATTTTTTAGAACATCAATAAAAGTTTTACCTTTGGAAACATTTTCATACAAAATCTGATAGTCTTTCGGATTAACACAGAACGGAGGAGCTACAAGCAGTTCAAAAATCCTGTGCGAATGTTTCTCGGGATTAACCAGAAATTGTATGTAAAAATACAGCATATTAACAGCCGGAATAGTAAATATATCTTTTCCGTCTTTTAATTCATATGGGATATTTCTGATTTTCAACATCTCGGCAAAAGACTGAGCTTCGGCATTTGTTCGTGTAAGTATTGCGATTTCGGAATACTTTTTCTCACCGGAATCTTTGTCCTTCGGACATTCATCAGAATTTACCAATTTTTCTATTTCTTTGACAATTTCGGAATATTCCTGCATTATATCTGCATATGTATAAAATCTGACCGGTTTGTCTTTTGAGATAATTTCAGGATTTTTTGCGATTAAATTTTTATCTATAGGATTTCCGTCAATATCCGTAAATTTATTTGAATTAACCAGACTCAAAGGATCCTGATCTGTTACACCTCGTGCGGCATCAAGAATACTTTGGGTCGAACGCATATTTTCTTTCAGGCAGATAATTTTTGTGGCAGGAAATTCTTTTAAATAGTTTTCAATTGTATCAAGTTTTGCACCCTGAAAGCGGTAAATAATCTGATCGTCATCTCCGACAACAAACACATTTTCTGTTTCTAATGCGTGAGAAAGTGCAAAAACTATTTCATTTTGCGATTTATTTGTATCCTGATATTCATCAACCATAATGTGCTCATATCGATTTGCGATATCATGTAAGAATGACGGGGTGGACTCAAACTTTTCAAGTACCAAATTAATCATATCGTTAAAATCAAGGTATTTGTTGAAATCCATCTTGCTTTGGTAAAGTTCGTAGAATTTCCACAGTTCTTTTGCCTGTTCAACTTTTTTTACCGCACTGTCTCTTTTGTCATAAGGTATTTTTCTGATTCTTTTGTTTCTGCCTGATAATACATCATCAATTATGCCTTCAATTCTTCCGATTTCAGGTATCCAGTCCTGATTTCGTTCTAAGTTCAGGAAGAATTTATCTTTATTTATACGGTTTTGTTTAATTGCGCCAATTCGGTTTTTAATTATGTTTATATAGTAATAAGGATCGTTTTTTTCGGTTCTGAAATAAACAGTCCCTGTTTCATCAATACATTCTTTTATAAATGCTTTTGAAACAGGATCTGTTATTATTTTATAGTTAGAAGGAATTTCAAAATCATCGGGGAATTCTTCAATAAGACTGCAGCAAAAACCATGATACGTAAATATCTGAACTCCGCAGGAAATGACATTCAACTCTTTTTCAATGCGTTTCTTCATTTCTGTTGCCGCAGCATCAGTAAAAGTAAGACAAAGGATTTTCTCAGGTTCAACCCCTTTGGTTAAAAGGTTTTTAATACGTTCAATTATTGTGAAAGTTTTTCCTGTTCCCGGTCCTGCCAATAACATTACAGGTCCGTTTATAAGATTTATCGCTTTTTGTTGCTGTTCATTCGGTTTAATTTCCATTTTCAAACTCCTTAAATCTAATCTTATATTTCCTTTATTTATTTACTTATTTTAATTTGTTTTTTGATTCTGTCAATCGCAATCCTGAATCATAATAAAAATCACAATCACTAAGTGTGAAATACAGAATCAGACAAATCAGTTTTTACAAAAAATACATTATAATCAGTAACAACTTTCATATATCTGTTGTTGTACCGTACATAAAAAATCCTTAAAATTAAAGTTTAACTAATTCATCAAACAATTCATCTCTGTCATTGACTAAAAATTCTTCTCTGTAAATTTCTTTAATTGTCTTTAATCCGAAAAATAAACTTATTATCATAATTTTCTCCATCTGCATTATTATAATAAATTACCCATGCGACATATACGGACATATTGTGAAATAATCTTTCTGTAATATTCCTAATTAAATACCTACGGATTGTTTTGGTTATTTAAAACGTCAGAAAGATATTTTATGTAATACTCTTTAAAAAATTTTGGTTTCTTGATTTTTACGCTTGTACCCCACTTAAACAGTTCCTGGCAGATTGCATATGTTCCGCCTGATGTAAATTTTACCTGAATATTACCGTTATCTGACTCTTTTATTTTTTGTGTTGGGTGAAAATGGTAGTTTAAAACATCATCTGATACCGATTTGTCAAATTCAAGCGTGATATCTGTCGGAGTTTCATGATATATTCCGAAAGAATTGTTGCAATATTCCGTCAAAGAAAATTTTTCATCTTTTTCAAAATATTCATCAAGTACTGTTAAATCCCTGATTTTATCAATCTTATATAATCTTAAATCTGATACATAATCGTTATATCCGACAAGATAGTATTTATCAGCAATAATTATCCCGTACGGATTAAGTGTAATGGTTTTTGTTTTGCCGTCAATATCATAAGAAAACCGGATTTTTTTGAATGACAACATCGAATTACGCAGTAATTCCATAGTTTTGCGGTCTGTTTTTATTTTCGGATACTGTCTTACGGCAAATCCCTCTGATTCCATTATTGCATCAATATCCGTTTCTAAAGCTCGTGCATTTTTTTGAGGAGTTAAAGCCTTAATTTTTGCTATCAATTCATCAAGTTCCAGTTTTCGGGTGCTGTCGTTTGAAAGTCCTTTTAAATATTCAAGATTAGCAAAATCAACAGCATTAAAGGTTATGAGAGAATTCATAGTGCCTTTAATAAAGCGCCAGCGTTTTTTCTTGTCAAAAGTCGGAACTTCTTCGATTTTGTCAGCAAAAATATCAAACAGAACTTTTTTCATTCTCTCGGCAGATCTTCTGGAACATTCGAAATGTTCTTTGATGTCATCAATACATAAGCCTCTGAAGCTGTTTTGAAACATTATAGCAAGTTCTATTATTTCTTCTGCTTTTCTTAATCTGCTTGGTACTCTCATAATTTACCTGTTTTTATTTCTATAATTATATTATAAAAAGGCCATATGTCATTTTCGGACACAAACCTGAAAGGTATTTTATTTAAATTCTGTATAATTCTATTATATTTGTCATTAAATATGACACAAATCGACATGTATGGGTGTGATAATAAAAGAAAAAGGAGAATAATATGATTAAAAAAGAAGTCTTAGAAAAATTATGTAAAAAAATTTTTGAGGAAAAACCTCCTGTATTAAAAACAGGTTTTAAAGATTTGGACATTATTTTGAGCGGAGTTGAAAACTCAAGTCTTATTACTGTCGGTGCCAGACCCGCTATGGGCAAAAGCAGTTTTGCGGCAAACATTATGTTGAATTTACTTGAACAAAACAAAAAATGTTTGTTCTTTTCGCTAGAATTAAGTGAAGAACTTCTTATAAAAAGACTGCTTTGTCAAATAGGAGAAGTAGATGCTCATTTATTAAAAATGCCAAGTGAAATTTCAAAAAGAAAACAAAGTATTGACAAAATTTTGAAAGCTGTTGATAAATTATCCAAATATGATTTAACCATATATGATGAGCATTTTAATGTCGAAGATATAAAAGAAAAGATTGAACAAGTGAAACCTGAATTTGTTTTCATAGATTATTTACAGCTTTTAGATGTACCGTCTAAAAAGCCTCGTTCGGAATCTTATGAAAAAGTTATGAAAGATTTAAAGAAAATTGCAAAAGATAACAATTGCATTATTTTTATAACGTCTCAACTATCAAGAGCATTAGAGAGCAGATGTGATAAAAGACCGTTATTATCGGATTTAAGAGAAAGCGGAGCAATAGAAAATATATCTGATGTGGTAATGTTTATTTACAGAGAGGATTATTACCATTCTTGCTGTGATGAAGATTATGAAATTAATAAAGGAACAGCAGAAATAATTGTTGCCAAAAATAAATACGGAACAATGGCAACTATTAGGTTACTTTTCAGAAGTTCAATAATGAAATTTTTGGAGCCTGAATCTTATGATGTGTTCTAATAAATTTTATATTAATGACGAACTTTACTACACAATAAAAAGAATTAAGAATCGCATAATATATATTCCATGTGATGAATTAAAAGCAAAACAAAGATTTTTCCTTAATGCGATAAAATGGCTATATCCATATAAAGCGGACACACTTAATTCTGCAAAAATTCATTCCGGTAAAAAATGGATTTTGAAAATGGATATAAAAGATTTTTATAACTCTGTTCCGAGTTATGAAATACAAAGGGTTATAACATCAGTATGTGACAGAATTAAAAGATATGATAACACAATTAGTTATCTGGCACTTGTAACCGTAAACGGTAAATTACCAATCGGAGCACCAACATCACCACATATAGCAAATGCTTGTTTCCGACAAACAGACAGAAAAATAATGTCATTAAATTCTGCATTTGGAGTTGATTATACAAGATATGTTGATGATTTGACTTTTTCATCTTACAGCAAAGAAACTTTGAGAATTATTGAAAAGAAAGTTGAGGAAATCTTAAATTTAAACGGTTACAAGATAAATTCAAAGAAAACAGAATATATATCAGATAATAAGCAACAAAATATTTTAGGACTTGTTGTAAATAATTATCGGGTTAGGTTGCCAAAAGATTTTAAAAGAAAAATCAGAGCAATGTTGCATAATTATGCGGTAAATCAATGTAATTCCACACTCAAAAGTACAAAATTCTTGACTTGGGATATTCAGAGAGAACAACAATTATCAGGTTATATTGCTTACATAAAGCACGTTGATATTATTTTTTACAAACGATTAAAAAATTATGCCGAAAATTTAGAACGCAAATATTTTACAGTAATTCCGTTTTTTAAATAAAATAAATCCCGAAATCAAGAAACCGACCTTAAAAATAAGGTCGGTCTTGAAAAAGCAACTGTTACGAACAAAGTGAGTAACAGAGTTGCCTCCGGTTATTATTCGTGGCATATAGCGAATCGCTTGCCTGTATAATTATTATAAAATATATCCATGTCATTTTGTGTCATAGCTTATAGTTTTATTAAATTATCCGCTGCTTCAATAATCTCTTTTTGATTGCTTACAACAATAAATTGTTTATGTTGTGATTTTTCTTTTAATAGTTTTGCATATTTTATCAAATCACTTTGATTTAGTTTACAACCGCAGTTATCAATAAATTCTGCGTTTGTGTATTGTTGTTTTAATTGCTCCAGCAGTCTTGTTTTACCTGAACCGTTTGCACCTGTTATAACATTTAAATGAGGTGATAATTTTAGAGACATTTTTTATTCCTTTTTTGACTTTGTTTTTATAATATTTCTATTATCAGCTATACCCATGTCGTTTTGTGTCATGGCAGAATAATTATAATTGCTTCATTTCGATTATTTCTATTATAATTTCTTGCTCTGACTTTGTTTTAGACTGTTCATACCGTTTGAGTTTGTAGTATAATTCTTTTGTGGAAAATTTGTATAAACAATTAACAACATATAGATTAAATGTTGCACAAAAAGAAAATTTACCTGCATATTGTATTTTTGACAATAACAGTATTGATGAAATAATTAAATATTTACCGACTACTTTAGATGAATTAAATAATATCAGAGGATTTAAGGAACAAAGGATAAATAAATACGGTCAGGATATAGTAAAAATAGTAACGGAATACGTTGAGCATAATAATATAGATAAAAGTAATATACATATTCCGGCAAAAAAAGAAAAACGTGAAAAACGAAAAGAAGAAACAATTGATACGGAAATTGAAGAAATTATCGTTGATTGTATTAAAAATTTTAACGGAGAATTTGGAAAATCAGGCATTGTCAAAATTCTGAAAGGTTCTGATTCCGTACGCAAAGACTATTATAAAGAATTATATTATAAAAACGCAATAAATTCACGTTTCTGGGGATATTTAAAAGATAGAACAGGTTCCGTAATCGGTAATACAATTGAAAAATTGATTGACGAAAATAAAATTCTTCAAACAGACGGTATAAGACCGGCATTAAGAATTTCAGATGTTGATTATTCCAAAATAAAAACTAAAAAAATTGAGGCAACGGAAAGTATTGATATAAATGCAGCTGCATATACCGATAAAAATATGAACAGGGATTATCATGAAAAGTTATTATCAAAAATGGGGTATGAAAAATTCTATGATAATCAGTGGAATGTTATTGAAAAACTGTTAAATAATCAAAGAGTTTTAATTATAGAAAAAACAGGTTTTGGAAAATCTTTGTGCTATCAATATGTTGCAAATTTATTTTATGAGCAGTCAAAGGCGTTAGCAATTGTTTTTTCTCCGTTACTTTCACTAATGCGGGATCAGGTTAACGGTTTAAAAGCCAAAGGATTGAGAGCAGAATGTATAACCGGTGAACAAACAGAAGAAGAGAACGTTAAAATATTAGAAAATGCCGTAAATGGAAAAATAGCAATTTTATATATTTCACCCGAAAGACTGGAAAATGAAATTTGGTTAAAATACATACCTGAGATTAAATTGTCTATGGTTGTTATTGATGAAGCGCATTGTATTTCTCAATGGGGACATGACTTCAGACCAAGTTATCGAAGAATTTTAAATTTAGTGAATAATTTACCTTCTAAATTCCCTATATTAGCCGTAACAGCAACTGCGACTTCAAAAGTGATTGAAGATATAAAAATACAATTAGGTGATGAACTGGAAATAATCAGAGGCAGTTTATACAGAGATAATTTGCAATTACACTGTATAACCTGTAATAATTTAAACGAAAAAATGTATTGGATTATACGAATTATCAATAATTTAAAAGGTAATGGCATAATTTATTGCGGAAAACGTGCCGATACGGTTTTAATTTCTGAATGGTTACAGTATAACGGTATTAAATCCGCTTATTACCATGGAGGATTAAATAAGGATTTGAGATTAAAAATAGAACAATCCTTTTTTGAAAACGAATATAAAGTTATAGTATCAACAAATGCATTAGGTATGGGAGTTGATAAAAAAGATATAAGATATATTATACACATGCAAATCCCTGAAAATCCGATGAGCTATTATCAGGAAATAGGAAGAGCGGGTCGGGACGGTAAATTGTCGCAAATAATACTTTTATATAGTCACAAAGATAAAGAACTGTCAGAATTTTTTATTGAAAATTGCCGTCCTAATATAAAAAAATACAGATATGCAATACAAAAAATTAAAAACAAACCATACTCTAAATTAAATTTGGCAAATGAGTTGTATTTGTCCGATAATGATGCAGATACTATGTTAAATGATTTATTTGATCAAAATATTATTATTAAAAAAGGATCTGTATATGAATACAATCCCAATGCACCACAATTAGATGAAGATTACTTTATCTGGCAAAAACAGCAAAAATTAAAAGAACTTGGTAAAATGGTAAAATATGCAGAGTATTCGCAATGCAGAATGAAATATTTATGCAACTATTTAGAAGATGAATCAATTCAGGCATGCGGTATTTGCGATAACTGTAAAAAATATAAATTTAATATGGATAATTTTCAAAAAATTAAAAATAAAATTGATGATTTTTACTCACAATTTTCTATTGCGGATAATTTATATGTAAACGGAAATGAGATTGAAGTTCGAAGTCTGTCATACTATGGGGATACGGAAATAGGGCAAATCGTACATAATTGCAAGTATGAAAATGCCGGTAATTTCCCTGACGGTTTGGTATTAAAATCTGTTAAAATTATAAAAAAATATTTCAAAAATATTGATTTAATTTTATATGTTCCTCCTACGGTTTCCGGTGGTTTGGTAGAAAATTTTGCACACAGAATTGCGAAAATGTTAAATATTTCTGTTTCTGACGGATTGGTTAAAACACGAAACACGGAATCTCAAAAAATGTTCAAATCAAAAAGAAAAAAACTGGAAAATTTAAAAAATGCATTTTTCTTCAAAGAAAAAGGGGAAATTAATAATAAGAATATTCTGTTGATTGATGATATAACAGACAGTAATGCAACAATTGAAGTAATTTCCGAATATTTGTTGAATAATGGAGTAAAGACGGTTTCAGTACTGACAATTGCAAGAACGGTTAAAGGTGATGAATAATGGATAATGAATATATTTATCGGATAGCGGTTGCACATATGCCGCACTGGACACAAGAAAGAAAAAATTTACTTGTAATAGATGTTTTGCATAAAAGAAAAATGTCTTTACGGGATTTCTTTGAATCAGATGAAAATACTTTAAAAAATGAATTTAACTTTGAAGAAAAAGAATTAACCGATTTTAAAAACGCAAAAGACAGTTTACCGAATTTATCTTTTCAGGTTGAGAAATTAATAAATGAAGGATATAAAATTATTCCGATTAATTCCGATTTATATCCTAAAATTATGAAAGAAAATTTAAAGGTTAAATATTCACCAACAATTATTTATACAAAAGGTGATGTAAATATATTGCAGGAAAATGCGGTAGCAATTGTCGGTTCAAGAGATGCTGACGAAAATTCTTTAAAATTCACGGACAACATAGCGAAGAAAATGGCAGATGAATATAAGGTTGTTGTCAGCGGTTTTGCCAAAGGGGTAGATAAACAGGCACTTGATTCATCAATAAAATATAATGGAAACAGTATAATAGTTTTACCGCAAGGTATTTTAACTTTTGACAGCGGTTTTAAAAAATATTATAATCAAATAAATAACGGCGGTGTTATCGTTTTAAGCACTTTCCCCGTTGATGCAGGCTGGAGTACCGGTCTTGCAATGGCAAGAAACAGATATATTTACGGATTAGCAAAAGAAATCTATGTTGCACAGACAAACACTTCAGGCGGAACCTGGTCCGGTGCAATTGACGGCATAAAAAGACAAAGAGATGTATTTGTGTATTATCCCGAACATAATACCAAAAGCCCTGCCTATGAATTAATTAAGAAGGGAGCTATTCCGATTGATTTCAACGGAGAAAGAATTAATGTTGAAATTTCGCAAAAACCGATACAACTCTCTATGTTTAAATCTTAATAATCTTTCTTTTTAATATAAACTTCTTAATAAATTTGAAAAATAATAATTTTTATTTTAGAATTTATATTCGGTTGTATAAATTAGCAGGTGAAAAAATGATAAAATTATTTAATAATGAAATTTCAGTCAGTACAATTCTTTTTGGATTTTTTATTTTACTTTGTTTATTTTTTATGTTTACAAATGTTGATGTGGCAATAATGCTGTTTATTTCGTTAGTATTTGCATGCTCATTAAATCCGATTGTTGACAAATTAGAAAACAAAATGCCAAGACCGGTTGCCACATGCATTGTATTATTCGGTGCATTGTTCGTATTAGGTTTATTATTTGCATTTATATTTATGCTGGGTGCTTACCAGATTAGCGAATTAGTTAAAGAATATCCGAATTATGTTAAAAATTTAAATGAAGGTATTAAGGGCAGTGCTATATTTCAGACAATGGGCATAACCAAAATAGACATTGACGGAATAACTTCTGCTATGGCAAATTCTACCGAAGGTGCAATAGATTATGTTGTCGGATTAATAAAAGGCATGGGTTCAAGTTTTGTTTACTGCTTAACCGGTTTAATTTTTCTGTTTTTCTTTATGCAGGATAAAAAAAATATTAAAGAAACCGTTTTGAAATATTTTCCTGCAAATATAAAAGACAGAACTGAAAAAATTATGGACAATATATCCTCAAAAATGGGCGGATATGTATTTGCTCAAACAATGGCCGTATTAAGTGTTTTTGTTGTAAATGCAGTCGGTTTATTAATTTTGCGAAATCCTTATGCTATTTCTATTGCAATCATAGCTGCCATTTTGGATATTGTTCCCGTAGTCGGGCCTGCTATTGCAATTGTTATTTGTTTGATAGGGGTTTATGAATTTGGTGTGAAAGTGCTTATTACAACGTTTATTGTTATGGTTATAGCACAAATCATAGAAAATAATTTGGTTAGACCTTATGCATTCAGTAAATTAATGGATTTACACCCGACGATTATATTTTTATCATTAATTTTAGGCGGGAAATATTTCGGCTTTATCGGTGTCCTTTTCGGACCTGCAATGGCAGCGACAATTTGTGTTTTGCTTGATGAATTATATGTGAAAAACATAAAAGAAAAAGAAGGAAATGTTTAATTAATAACAAGGGAGAAAAATTAATATGAAAAAAATGCTAAAAGGTATTAGTGTACTGTCATTACTTTTATTATTTTCGGCAACCGCAGATGCTGCCGGTATGATTAAAGATTATCATGCATATAGAATAAAAGACCAAAATATAAGGACGGTTTTGCCCGTTGTAGATAACATTTTAAGTAAAGAAGCAGAGGTTAAGAAGCTTACCGGAAATGCATATTATGCAACATACGGTGAAGAACATTATTATATGAAATTCTATCCTGCTTTGCATGATACTGATGTATACATTGTAACAGACGGAGAATATGACAAAAATAATAATGATGTTACGGATTTCTTTAAAAGTCAGAGTTTTGAATACGAAACACTTGAGGATAAAGAGGCTTATAAAGAGTATAAGTTTGATTTTGTAGATTATGCAAGATCGGGTGCATTAGACGGTTTATTTACTCTGCCTGACGGTTTAAAACCGCTTAAAAAAGGTATGAATAAATTGAACGATAAATTGTCGAAAGGAAATGAAAAGACCTCTGCTATTCCTTATTCTGAGGATAACGATCCGATTGATTTAACTTGTATTGACTCTGAAGAATTTTATAATGCAGATGCTGATGTTACGGTTACAATTAATGAATATCGTTTAAAAAATAAAGAAAATAAATACGTTCATGCATTTGAATATATTGTTAAAAACAATTCAAATACGGATATAAAAGTTGAGAAAGTTTATTCCGAAAGACTTGCGGGATTAAAAGATGTTACAACATCAACATTTGTTGATTTGGATAAGCTTGATGTGGCTGATAATCTTGGAGTTCCGCTTGCTGTTGTTACCTGCGGAACATCTTTAGCGTTTACCGTTGCGAACAATGTAAGGCTTGGAATGGTTATAAAGGAAGCTACAAGGTTTGCTCATTCATTACCTGAAGATTATGATTTAAAGGCAAATTCTTCAATGAGAATACTTTGTTTAAAATTTAAAGATGACCCGAAACCGATTCGGTTTACTGTAAACAAACTCGGTCAGACATATAGTTTTGAATATTAATAAAATTTTATATCGGGTTGAGTATAGTTTATTCAACCCGATATTTTACGGATTAAGATATAAGAGGGCAATATTGATAAATGAAAAAGCTTAAATTTACGGTTATAATTCTTTCAGCATTAATTACACTGTATCTTGGGTTTATTTTTGCTGTTTCTTTATTTTTGAATTCAGACAATTTTATCAGGATATCCGATAATTTTATTAAAACCGGATATAACATGAATATTGATATAAACGATTTAAAAATAAAAATATCACCGTTGTTATCCGTTAAAATGACAGCCAAAAGTATAAATATTAAAGATAATGATAAAGTCGGATTAAGTATACAGAATTTGGATACATCAATTAATAAAGGAAAATTTCAAAATATAGATGCCGATTTAATTTATGCAAATCTCGATATCTTAAAAAAACTAAAAAATGAAAAGGTAAAAGATACAAAAAAGAAAAAATCTTTTGATATAAATAAAATACCTGATGCAAACATTAAAAAAATAGAGATTATACGAAACGAAGGCGAAAAATTATCAATAACATCAAATCAGTTTGTAATTAAAGAAAATAACGGAATAAAAAATCTTGATATAATTTTGAATATAACGCTTGATAGAGTTCTGTATCCGATATTAGCAGGTGAGGTCGGAAGTTTATATATAGAAAATAAAAAATTAAAGGCAAAAAACTTTCCTATTGCGGTTGGAAAAACAAGGGTTTTTGTGGACGGCAGTATTTTAAATGACAAAAAATTAGATAATTTCACAATAAAAGGGGATAAAATTCCCGTAAAAGAAACAATGGCAACGGTGTTATTTCTTCAAAAATATGGTGCGGATGAAAGAAAATTTATAGAAAATTTTACGGACTTTAAAGGTACTGCAGATGTTGATTTGGTTTATAAAGACAATGATTTATCCGGTGTAATAACAGGTAATGATTTGTTTGCAAAATTTCTTCCGTTTTATGTCCCCGTGTATTGTAAAAAAGCAGAATTTTTTATAAAAAACGGGGAAGTAAAGTCATACGCAGTCGGAACATTCGGAACTGAAAAATTAACACATGAACTGCTCATAAAGGAGATGTATAACAGAGAGAAAAAAGAAGTTTTCGGAAAAGTTAATTCAAAAATAACAACAGCTTTGGCAAAAAAATACCTGCCTTCAAATATAAAAGTTAAAAATTATCTGGATATGGAAGTTGATTATTATATAAAGCAAAAGAAACCTGATGCTAAATATTATATAAATATACCCGCTGATTCGGGCATAATGTTTAATGATTTCTATGCGGGAATCAGAAACAAAAATAAAAAAATATTTGCGGAAACTCAAAAAATTGATAAGGAGTTTTTCTTAAAGGATTACAGATTTTCTGTTCAGGAAAATAATGAATTTAAAGATATATTGTACGGAAACGGATATTTTAAAATCATAAACGGTAAAATGACTCCGCAATACATAACATTAAATACAAACGGCTATGTACCAAACTCCTTTGTCGGTTCTTTTAAACAATATGTTTTAGGCGGAAAGTTCAGCGGAGCCTTAAAATATAACTATACTACAGAGCAGATTACGGGAAAGTTTGAAGTTATTGATACTATTTTTAATTATTTCCATGTAAAATCCGCAAGTGTTATTGCAGATGATAAGACTGCAAAAATTGAAGCATACGGAACATATAAAAATGAAAAATTTAATTGTAAAACAGAAGTTAAAAATGATTTTAAAGACAAAATTTATGTAAACTATATGGACTTATTCCTTGATAAATTTATTGTCAGGAAATCTGATAAATCTGCTAAGCAAAACAAAAAATTCGATTTTAATTCACCGAATAAAAAATTGAGTTCAGGGGTTAGGGATATAAACATGGATATTGATAAATATAATATTGCGGTTAATTCCATTATTGTAAAAGATTATCCCGTAAATAATATTAAAGTATTCGGCAGTCTTAAAGATGCAATTTTTAAATATAATACCTCTGAGATTGGTTTTGCAGACGGCAAACTGTCAGCAAACGGAATTTATGATTTTAATATAGATTCTTCTGTCGTTGATTTTACGGCAAAAAATATTGACTCAAATATAATTGCGGATAAGTTTTTCAATATTAAAAATCAAATTCAGGGAAAAGCCGATTTGGAAATTCATTCCAAAACAGATAAAAACTGGGAAAATTGGGATGCATATGCAAAATTTGATATTAAAAACGGAGCTTTACCCGGACTTGAAAATTTGGAATTTACTATTGATAAAAACTCAAATAAAAAAGTTAAGGTTTCGGATTATGTAAAATTCAATGCAAAGAAAAAAGGAAATATAAAATCTCATATAAGCGGTTTCTTTAAATGTGATGATGTATTTATACGTGATATAGATATTCGTATGCAGCACGAATTTATATCGGCATACATTGAAGGTTTTTATGATTATATAATAGAACAGGGAAATCTTGATATTTGGGGAAAATATGATAATTCGGCCGTAAAACAGATTAAAGTTTTGCATATTCCTCTTAATTGGTTGGTAAATGTACTTGTGCCGTCTGAAAAGAAAAAAGCCGAAACACAAATTGATTTTGATAAAATTCCTTCAATCGGGGTTGACGATTCAAAGGCGAAATATTTTAGAATAAATATAAAAGTGAACGAAAAAGATTCGACAAAAACAGATATTACAACAAAATTAATAAAATAATTAAACTAAACAAAAAACACAAAATTTGGATTATTGTATATAATTTTAACGAATTATAATTAACTGACTTCCCTATTATAAAAGGCGATATTACACATAAAAACAAAATCAAATTATATAATAAATTATGATTTACAAATAATCCGTATATTGCAATAAAACCCAATAATAAAATATACATGATCATACTTGCAGTAATAATATATCCATAAATTGCTTTTTGTTTCGGATGTTCAAATCTGTGAAAAAGTCCTGCTGACAGCACTATTATTGATAATATATTTATAACTATTCCCGTTGCAATTAAATACATACAACCTCTTTTTCATTTTCAGCAGGAACAAGTTTACTCAAGAATTCATTAACCGTATCCATTACAAATTCTTTTTCGTTATCATACAGAACCATGTGGTAACTGTCATTAAGTTCAACGTATTTTTTAATTTCTGAAGAAATGCCGTCTAAAACAACTCCGGCACTTTTAGGACTTGATAAATTATCATATTTGGAATGAATACACAAAACCGGACAGGTAACATTTTTAAGATTTTTCCTCACATTTTTGGATAATTTCAATAACCCGTCAACACAATTCAGCGGATAATTATCCATGCTTATATTTGCTTTTGCCGTAATTTTTGCAAGACTTTTTCTTGTTCTCTCATTTTTTATCCCAAAACAGTCGTCTTCAGGAAAAGTATAGTAAAATCTGATAATCGTATTCAATGCAAAAGGAAGTAAAGATATTGTCCAAGGAATACAAAAACCGTCCAAAAACAAAGTTGTGGAAAGTGCAACAATTCCTGTTATATCTTCATTATGTTCTGCAAGATATATTGCCATAGCAGCACCAAGACACAATCCTGATACAAAAAATTGATTATAATTTGATCTTAAATTATCATACTTTTCCTGAGCAAATTCGCACCAATCCTGCCATGTTACCGTTTCAATTTCACTAATCCTCTCTCCATGTCCCGGAAAAGAATAACAAAAAACATCATATCCGCATTTGAACAGAAAATCTCCGTATTTTTTCATTTCAAACGGACTTCCCGTTAAGCCGTGAAACAACAACACGGCTTTTTTGCTTTCAAAAGTAAAGTCGTTATGAACAAGCTCAAAGTCTATGCTCACTTATGATAACCTCGTAAATAACTGATCAAGCAAACTTAATGCCATATCAATTTCTTCATAAGATATCGTAACGGCAGGGACTAAAGTTATTGTGTTATTATAATGGCTTCCTTTGTTAAGGATAATACCGTATTTTCTTCCTCTGTACGTCAAATCACCTTTCAATCCTTCAGCCAAAATATCGTGAAGCAATTCGGGATCGGGAGTATATCCGTCCTCCGTTACACATTCTATTCTTAGTGCCAAACCAAGTCCGTCAACTGCTCCGATACGTTTATGACGTTTTTCCAAATCTTTTAATCCGTCTAAGAAGTATTTACCCTTGTTTGCCACTTCTCTTTCAAAATCGCCTTCTTCAAAGGTTTTCATAACTTCATATCCCGCTCTCATTCCAATCGGATTGTTGCAGAAAGTTGAGTGAGTTCTGCCGTTCGGCCATACTTCGGGGTTAATTAATTCTTCTTTTGCCCACATTCCGCCAAGAGGGTTTAAGCCGTTTGTTAATGACTTGCCGAAAGTGATAACATCAGGTTTTACATCATAATGTTCTATTGCCCACAATTTACCCGTTCTGTAAAATCCCATTTGGATTTCATCATCAACAAATAAAACACCGAAATCATCAAGAACTTTTTTGAGTTCTTTGAAATATCCTTTCGGAGGAACAATATATCCGCCCGAACCCTGAACGGGTTCTACAAAGAATGCACCTAAAGAACATTCTTTAGACGAATGGTCAAAAATACCTGAACAATTATCTTCAAACTCACGTCTTAATTGCTGAACGCAGTAATAATTACACGAATCACAGTGTTTACCGTAAGGGCATCTGTAACAATACGGATACGGGACAAAGTGAGCTTCTTCACCAAAATGTCCGAACGGTTTTCTGTATCTGTATCCTGCTGTCAAACAGCTTGCGCCTAAGGTTCTTCCGTGAAATCCTCCGTAGAAAGAAAACATTCTGCTTTTATGAGTGTAATTTCTGACAAGTTTCAGAGCATCTTCCGTAACCTGAGAACCGCCTACGTTAAAATGTACACGACCTTTTGTACCAAATCTTTTTATATTTGCTTTTGCAATTTTTTCCGACAATAAAACTTTATAATCATATTGGAAATGTGAAGAAATTTGAGGAAGTGTATCTATCTGATTAACAACCGCATCTCTTATTCTTTTGTTTTTGTAACCCAAATTGCAGGAAGCAAACCACATTTCCAAATCTAAAAACGGAGTATCTTCAGAATCGTACATAAATACACCGTTACAGTCCCTGAATACTTTCGGGTTTGCATCTGCATGAATTTTATCACCGTAAGTACAATATTCTTTATCAATAATTGCCAGTTCTTCATCTGACAAATCTAATGTGTTATTGATTTTCTTTAAATTTGTTATAAGGTCTTTTTCCAATAATACCATATTCCCGTCCAATGTTTGTTTTAAATACACTTATCCAGTGCTTCCATAATATTACAAAAAGATTTAAAAGGGACATGCTTTATATTATTTTCTTTACAAAATTTATGTAAATTTTTTGATGCAAAGAGAAAATCTGCTTTTGTAGCAATACATAAATCGCTTGTTCCGTCCCCGATATAACAAAAACTTTTTTCTTTAACTTTATCGCATTTACACATGCCTGCCTTTTTATCGCAATTTTCATTGTAATAAGGAAATTCTATATTAAATTCACCATCTTTATAAATAAGTTTATTTGCAAAAAAGGGAATATCCAAATTATTACGTTCGAGAACTTTCCTGATAAATAAATCAAAACCGTCACTCAAAATTGTTAATTTAATATTTTTTAATTTTACAAATTCAACAAAATCAGGAAAATAATCATCAATCTCAATAGAATTGATATAATCATTCAATTGTTTTTGAGAAATGTTTTTCAGTAAACCTGTTTGAATAATTGCATTTTCTCTTGATGAAATTTTACCTTCAATCCAGAGCTTTTCCGATTCAAGCCATTTATCACCCGTATATTTCTCAAAGAATCCGTTTACGGAGTCCTTTTTCGTAATTGTCCCGTCAAAATCACAATATATTGCATCTGTCTTTTTCATATTAAAATTATACGATAAATAAAAGAACTCACCGATTTGGTAAGTCCTTTTATATTTATTTTCTAAACACTATTTCATCATTTTCAACATCAATTTTAACCTTGTCGCCACGAATGAATTTCTGTCCCAATATTTCTTTTGACAACGGGTTTTCTATCATTTGACGAATTACCCTCTTTAAAGGTCTTGCACCGTATACGGGATTAAATCCTCTTGTCGCAAGAAATTCCTTCGCATCATCTGTTATTTCAAAATCAATTTCCTGATCTTTCAATAACTTTCTCAAATAATCCATCTGAATATCGACAATTTGAGTTAAATCCTGCATATTCAAGGCTTTGAAGAATATTGTTTCGTCAATTCTGTTTAAAAATTCAGGTTTGAATTTTGTGCGTAAAACTTCCATTACTTTATCTTTTGTTTCTTCAAAATTAGTCTGTGAAACAAGCGAATTTAAAGTATTTTCAAGGATTATGTCGCTTCCGATATTTGATGTCATAATGATTAATGTGTTTTTAAAATCTACCGTTCTGCCCTTAGAATCCGTCAATCTGCCGTCGTCAAAGATTTGGAGCATTATGTTGAACACATCAGGGTGCGCTTTTTCGATTTCATCAAAAAGCACGACAGAATAAGGTTTTCTTCTTACGGCTTCCGTTAACTGACCGCCCTCATCATATCCGACATACCCCGGAGGAGCTCCGACCAGTCTTGATACGTTATGTTTTTCCATATATTCTGACATGTCAATACGGATAAGTGCATCTTCGTCATTAAACATAAATTCCGCTAATGACTTTGCAAGTTCAGTCTTACCAACGCCTGTAGGCCCTAAGAACAAAAATGTTCCGATAGGTCTTTTAGGATCTTTCAGACCTGATCTTGCACGTCTGATTGCATCAGATACCGTATTTACAGCCTCTTGTTGACCGATAAGTCTTTTGTGCAAAATTTCTTCCATATTAAGGAGTTTTTGTTTTTCGCTTTCGACAAGTTTTGTAACAGGAATTCCCGTCCATTTGCTTACGACATTTGCGATATCTTCATCATCAATTTCTTCTTTCAAAAATTTATTCTCTGTCTTTTCTTTGTTTTGAACGGCTTTTAGTTGTTTTTCAAGTTCAAGAAGTTTGCCGTATTTCAATTCCGCAGCGGTCTGAAGGTCGGTATTTCTTTCGGCTTCTTCAATTTGGTTTCTTACATTTTCAATTTCTTCTTTAATTCCCGCTTCACCTGTAATAGATGCTTTTTCCTGCTCCCATTGAGATTTCATTTTGTTGACTTTATTTTCAAGTTCTGTTATTTGGTTTGACAAATCTGCAACTTTTACTCTTGCATCATCGTCATCTTCTTTTTTAAGTGCTTCTCTTTCTATTTCAAGCTGAATTTTTTGACGGAGCATTTTGTCAATTTCTTCCGGCATGGAATCGATTTCGATACGCAGGGAAGATGCCGCTTCATCAATCAAATCTATTGCTTTATCAGGAAGAAATCTGTCTGTAATGTATCTGTCTGAGAGTTTTGCGGCAGCTATAAGTGCGCTGTCTAAAATCCTTATCCCATGGTGAACTTCATATTTTTCTTTAAGTCCTCTCAAAATGGAAATTGTATCTTCGACAGAAGGTTCGCCAACAAGAACGGGCTGAAATCTTCTTTCTAATGCAGGATCTTTTTCGATATATTTTCTATATTCATTTACTGTTGTAGCACCGATTGTGCGTAACACACCCCTTGCAAGCATTGGTTTTAAAAGATTTCCCGCGTCCATTGAACCTTCTGTTGCACCTGCACCGACAACCGTATGAAGTTCATCTATAAACATGACGATTTCACCGTTTGAATCTTCAACTTCTTTCAAGACGGCTTTCAATCTTTCTTCAAATTCGCCTCTGAATTTTGCCCCCGCAACAAGAGCACCCATATCAAGTGAAACAAGTTTTACATCTTTAAGGCTTTCCGGAACATCACCTCTGACGATACGTTGTGCTAAACCTTCTACAATAGCGGTTTTACCGACTCCGGGTTCACCGATTAGAACAGGGTTGTTTTTTGTTCTTCTGTTTAAAACCTGAATAATACGTCTTACTTCTTCATCACGACCGATAACCGGATCTAATTTTCCTTTTCTTGCAAGTGCCGTTAAATCTGTCGAAAATTTTTCGAGAGCTTTCATATTTTCTTCTGCATTTTTATTATCCACTTTTTTGTTACCTCTTATTTTTTTCATTGCTTTTAAAACGGAATTTGAATCTACTCTGTTTTCTTTCAAAATTGTTTGAATATCAGAATTATCGAGTTTTGTCATTGCCAAAAGAATTGATTCAATACCGACATATTCATCTTTAATGCTTTCTGCCAAATTTTCAGCTAAATCAAGTAATTTATACGTATTGTTTGACAAAAACATTTGTCCTGTTGGTGGTGTTGCAATTATCGGGAAATTTTTTATTGCAGATGCAATTTGGGTTACAAAATTTTGGTTTAGAAGTCCTAATTCTTGTAAATAATCTCTGATAATACCGTTATCTTTGATCATTGCAAGCATTATGTGTTCGGGCTCAAGTTGAGAATTTTTATGCTCGCTCATTACTGCACTTGCGGAATTTAAAATTTCCTGAGAATAATTAGTAAATTTATTAAAGTCCATATACACCAACTCCTTATATTTTTATAATAACGCTGATTTTAAAAAAGTCATGAAAATTAATTATTAATTAATAATTTGGTGAATGGTGAAAAGTGAAACGTGAATAGTCGTTTAAGGTTTGCAAAAGTCGAACAATAAAAATAATCGAGCGTAGTGAGCTTAAAGAACTACTCACTACTCACTTTTTACATTTCACCTAAAAACCCTTGACATAAAAAAATGTTTATCTTATATTAGGACTTGTCAATATAAGCCCCCATCGTCTAGAGGCCTAGGACAACACCCTTTCACGGTGTAGACAGCGATTCGAATTCGCTTGGGGGTACCATATAATAAACACCGTTTTGGGTGTTTTTTTGTATAAGTAAGATATATTTTGGGGTAAATTTTGAAAAAGCTTTTTGATTTTGTTTTTTATACTGATAAAACCGGCCGCAGGTTATTTTTAAGGTGTAAAATATTCGGTTATGAAAAAGTATTTAAAATAGGGTCTTTAGTTCGTTTTCATTGGAAAGAAGCATACATTTCCTATTTCAATCGTTTTAATACGGAAGAAAAAATAAAAGATTTGAAAAAGGGTATGGACGGAATTTCCTGTGAATATATTGATCATTTTATGAAACTTGTTCCGTATTGGGGAACTTTCGTAAGAAATTTATGGACAAAATATGATTTGATTACCGATCAAAAGAAAAAAGAATTTGAAAAAGTTTTTGAACAGCCTTTTCCAAAAGTTTTGACAATTCAGCCTTATCTGTTTTCAAATATATACGGATTATCAGATTTACCTGTTGATGTATTCAGAAATATAAACGGAAAAATAATTATTGACGGCGGCGGTTGGAACGGTGATACCGGTTTAGTGTTTCACAGATATTTTCCGGAATCGGAAATTCATATATATGAGCCTATAAGTAATAACATCAACAAAATCAAAAAAATTCTTGATATTGACAACTGTAATAATAAATTGATACCGATAAAAAAAGGATTGAGTAATAAAATTTGTGAAACGGAAATAACCTATGGAGTAACAGAGTTAGCACAACTTACAACCATTGACAATGAATACAAAGATAATGATTCAAAAATCGGTCTGATAAAATTAGATACGGAAGGGTTTGAAACTCTTATTATTGAAGGTGCTATTGATATCATTAAAAGGGATAAACCTGTTTTGGCAATTGCTATATATCATACTCCGGAAGATTTTTTTGAATTGAAAACTAAACTGGACAATTTAAATTTGGGTTATAAATTTATGATAAGACGAAGTGAAATGATTTTGCCTCAAGCCGATTTGGTTCTTATTGGTTATGTTAAATAATTCGGCAAACAAATGATAAAGGTTTTTTATGTCTAAAAAACAAGTTATAATTTATACTGACGGAGGATGCTCGGGAAACCCGGGAACAGGTGCTTATTGTGCAATATTAACCTATACTTCGCCTTCAGGACAATATTTTGAAAAAAGTTTGACAGGCGGATATAATTTGACAACAAATAACAGAATGGAATTGATGGCGGCAATTGTTTCTTTGGAAGCATTAAAAGAAGAGTCGGACGTTATTTTGTATTCCGACAGTAAATATCTTGTTGATGCTATTGAACAGAAATGGCTTGATGGTTGGATTAAAAAGAACTGGAAAACAGGTTCAAAATCTGCTGTCAAAAATGTTGATTTGTGGAAAAGGTTAATTCCGTTATTAAAAAAACATAATGTAAAATATTCTTGGGTAAAAGGTCATGCGGGGCACGATTATAATGAGCGGTGTGATGCATTAGTTAAAGAAACCTTTAAAAATCAGGATTTGCCTGATGATGTAGAATTTGTAAAAAGTTCCGACAACGTTCAACAGAAATTGCTATAAAATCATTGACATAATGTAGGGAGTATGCTACATTATAAATATGACAGAGAAAGAAATCAAATATTATACTACAATCGATGATAAATGTCCTTATATTGAATGGAGAGATTCATTAAGTTATAGTTTTCAAGTTCGGATTGCTAAACGGATTAACCGTATGCGTGATGGGAATTATGGCGATTGGAAAAAGCTTCAAAATAGTGAATTATCGGAATTACGTTTGGATTTTGGTAAAGGGTATAGAATTTATTTTAAAGAATTAGATGATGTTATTGTATTGATTGTTGCAGGCAGTGATAAGTCAGACCAAAAATCGATAATTAAAAAGGCTGGTTTATATTTAGAGGACTATCTCAATAGGAGTAAAAAATTATGACAATAAATTTTGATGATGATTTAAACAGACAATTACAAGATCCTACGTTTCAGCAATTATGGTTGAGGGAAACCATAATTGAATACATTGAGGATGGGGATTACAGGGAATTTTTCAGGGCTTTGGAACAGGTAATCAAAGCCAGAACAACCGTTTCTGAATTTGCGGGAAAAATCGGAATGAACAGAGTTCAACTGGTTGATATTTTGCATGGAAGAACAAAAAAACCGAGTTTTGTAACGATAGGCAGAATTTTATCAGGTCTTGGTTACTCTCTTGATGTAAAATCAGCATAAAAGTAAGTAAAGCGGGTTTGGTAAGTAAAGCGGGTAAAGTGAAAATATTCATTTTACAAGATTTCGCTTTGTGATTTTTGGGTTTGATGTTCGATTTTTTCTTTCTCTTTTGTGGAGAGGTGTTTGGTGTTTTGGATTGTCTGGATTAAATTTTTTATAAGGATAAGTTCTTCTGTGGGGGATTTTGCCAAAAGAGAATATATTTCGTCTTTTATGGGGTTAAAATTTTCGCAATTTTCATAATCAAGAACCCTTATATCCATTTTTAGTGCGTGGAGAATTTTGATTGCAGTTATCATTGATGGGGTATTAATACCCGTTTCAATTCTATAAACCTGTTTTTCATGAATGCCAACCAACTCTGCAAGTTCAAACTGAGAAAGTCCTAAACGCCTTCTTTGTTCCTTAAATTTTTGTCCTATATGTTCTGAAATTTCGACCATTTTACCCCTTTCAATCTAAAGATAGTACATATTTGCCTGATTTAAACCGCTAAATCAGTCAAATTTTTACTAATATAAGGCGTATTCGCTCAAAAATTATTATTTTTAGACTGTATTTGTAAATATTTATTAAATTTCATGTTGAAAAATTCAAAAAATATTTTATAATAATAGTATAAATACGTTACATATTTATAATAAACAGAGCGTAAAAGGAGAATATTATTATGATGAATAGCAAAAAATCTGCATTTACACTGGCGGAAGTATTAATCACATTGGGAGTAATCGGAGTAGTTGCAGCAATAACCATGCCGACAGTTATTGCAAATATTAATGAAAGAGTTAATTCCGAAAGACAGGCAAATATTGCGCAAAAAATTACGCAAGCTATGGAGCAGATGAGAGCGCATGGGTTATTGAACACTCAATACGCATCAACTGATGCGTTTGTAGATGAACTTCAAAAATATTTAAAAATAGCAAAAAGATGCGATAGTGAACATATTGCGGATTGCTGGCCGACAGACAAAGTAACTACTGCAGACGGAAAAGAATTTGAAGTAAATAAAGCCAAAACTGGCAAAAATTTAAGTTTGTCCACAGAATCAAGCAATGTAGGTTTAATTTTGGTTGACGGTGCAGCAATAATCCTCAATTACAATCCGGAAACAAAGACAATTGATGTCGGTGACAGAGTAAAGGGCGAATTTAAAGATTTGCAAATGGGTAATGGTAAAACAAAGAGATTTGCATATACAACTGATGTAACAAGTGGTGTTGATTTTGTCATGGATGTCAACGGCGGCAAAAAACCGAATAGCGAAGTTGAAGGAAAATCAAGAGATATAAGAAGTTTCAAGAGTGCCCAGTTCAGCAAAGGCGGCCCTGATTGCACAAAATACGCAAACAGTTTTTATGTAGAAGATGTGGGTTGTGTAGTAAAAGTGGGAACAGGTTATCAAGCTGAAACCAGTGCAAGCAATTCAACATGTATAGCAGCTCATTATTGTAGTAATGATTATTGGGTAGGTGCTCAAAATAAATGTAATAGTTTAAACAACATGCACCTGACAAGTCGGGATGAACTAAATAATTTATTTAAACGCAGTTGCCAGAGCAACAATAATCCTGATTACGACTCTGCTACTTGTATCTCCGATATTCCTACTTCCGACGGGTTCTGGTCGTCCGTAGAGTACGATACCGACGAAGCATGGTACGAGGCCTTTCCCAATGGCACCGAGCACTTCTACTACAAGACCCGTCAATACGGAGCCTTGTGTGTAGGTAATTAAGTGAGAAGGATTAGAAGAATAGAGGATTGGAGGATTAGCTATTTCCGTTAAAAGACTATTCCTCTAATTCTCTATCCCCCTACCCATCATCTCTTTACAAATAAAATTTTTTATTATACTATTATAAATATGAACAGAAATATCCGACGAATTGTAATAATTTTCAAGAAAGGCAGGTAGAAGCTTACAGTTTGTCGTGAGAATAAATTTTACAATGACCTTTCTTATTTGAAAGGTCATTTTTTGTTAATAAAAGTTAAAATATTTGAATATTTAGGCAATTTAAAATATTCACAGGATTTAAAGGAAAGGTAGAAACTATGAATAAAAATATCCGACGAAACTCAATAATAAAGGCGAATGCCCCCATCGTCAAATTAATGAACTTAATTTGGGGGTTGTAATTTATTATTGACGGAGCTTTCCCCTCTCCTTGGGGAGAGGGAAGAATTTCTTAATAAGCGCAAGCGAATTTAGAAATTCGGGTGAGGGGTCAAATCCTCGAAGGGCTCTGTAGAAAGGAAAAAATGATACCCGCACTAAATGCAAGCACAATATATTCAACATTAGGAAACCCAAATTCACTTGTCCCCATGGCAATCAAAGATATTGCCAACAGTTGCGGATTGACCGCGGGTTCATATATAGCAGGCGACAAATTAGAGGGAAAAGACAGATTTATTGACGAATTCGGAACGCAAGCCATTTGGCTTTTCGGAATCCCTGCTTATAAAAAGCTTTTAGACTTAACTTTATATAAAATTTTAAAAATTGACCCGAAATTTGACGTCAGAAATTTAAAAGATACAAGAAAAAATATTTTGGAAAAATCTGTTCAGTATGCTGACAGTTCAATCAAAGAGAGCATTCAGACGGCTTCTAAAAACCCCAGATTTACAAAAAATCTTGCTATGGGTAAATTCATAGTTTCTACAGCCTTAACCATAGCCTCTTATGTCGGTTTAACCAAATACAGACATAAAAATACAAGAAAGAATGCCGAAAAAGAGATTTTGGCAGAATTTGAAGCTAAGCAGCTAAGAAGCCAAGCAGCTAAAGAGAGTGGAAAATTGAAAGTGGAAAGTGGAAAGTCTAATAACTTTCAATTTTCAACTTTCAACTTTCCACAAAAAAATTCCATATCTCCATACATCTATACCTCTAATTCTCCTTCTTTCACAGGCTCAATCCAGGACTTCATGTACAATCCCGTTAAAAACATGATGATTTTGGACGGAGCGATTACAACCGAAAGACTTGCACATTCAAGAAACAAACAGGATTTAATCGGTTATACGATTAAGGAGGGTACTTTCTGGGCGTTTATGTATTTTGCAAGCAAGCCGATTCAAAAATTCTTTGAAAAACAGGCGGACAACAATACCAAAAAGCCTGTATCTATTGATTTGGACGCAAGAGTAATCGAATGTAAAGAATTGGAACAGGCGATAAAAGACGGAACTCTGAAATTAAGCACTTCAAAAATCCTGAAACTGGAAACTCAAGAACAGTTGTTGGATTTTATCCACAACAATCCTGATGATTTAACCGTAAAAATGGCTAAAAAATCAGATGTTTTACCGACATTAAAAAATGCAAGTCAGGCTGATAATGTGGATTACAGAAGATTTATTGATTTGGACGAATTTAAAGGTGTTGCTGAAAAACTGAATAAATTGAATAATAAATTTGAGCAGTTTAAATTGACGGATTTGAAAGACAAGTCATTGGAAGCATTCCTGAAAAATGTTAAAAGAGTAAAAAGATTATCAATCCTGAAGAATATGGGTGCTTGTATCGGTGTTCTTGGTGTATTTGCTCCGACACTAATGGTAATTTCAAGA
>JAGBOW010000135.1 GCA_017633675.1 bacterium
GCTGTTTCTTTATCTCTTATTCCGCCTGATGCTTTTACTTTTAAACCAAATGGAGAAACTGTCTTATACATCAATTCCACATCTTCAATTTTTGCACCGACTCCTCCTTTTACAAACCCTGTTGAAGTCTTTACAAAATCCGCCTTCCCCTCAACACACAATTCACAAGCTTTTTTTATCTCATCTTTTTCCAATAAATCCGTTTCCAAGATTACTTTTAAAGGCTTATTTCTGCAGGCAAATTTAACTTCTTTGATATCATTAACAACATATTCATAATCTTTGTTTTTAAGTGCAGTAACATTAATAACCATATCAATTTCATCCGCGCCGTCCTCAATAGCTTTTATTGCCTCAAATGCTTTAATATCAGATCTGTTTGCACCTAAAGGAAATCCTACAACAGAAACAATCTTCACATCAGTATCTTTTAAATTTTCTTTCGCTAATTTTACATAACAAGGATTTACGCAAACACCTAAAAACTTGTGCGTACGTGCCTCTTCAAAAAGTTTCAAAAAATCTTCTCTTTTTGCGTCCTGTTTCAAAAGTGTGTGTTCAATGTGTTTGTTCAAGTTTTCCATAATCTATTCTCCTATTTGCAACTGTCATCATCTATATCAATTTTACCGTCATAATCATTATCAATCCCGTCGGAACAAGAACCGATCGAGGATTTACCTTCTGCAGACGGACTAAATTTCAAATATTTGTCGGGAATTTTACCCCACAAATATTCAAAGAAATCTCTATAATGTTTTGCAATTCTATAATCCTCAATAATTAAAGAATTTTCGTCATTCTTATTTTCCCCGCTGTTTGTAAAGTTCATCGAACCGGCAATTACATATTTGTCATCAATAATTATGCTTTTAGAGTGAACTTTTCCTGCGTAATTTTCGACTTTCACGGGCACTCCCGTATCTCTCAAAAATTTCACTTTACTTTTTGTTGAATGAACGTTTGTCGCATCAACGATAATTTTTACATCTGCTCCGCGCTTTTTTGCGTTAATCAATGCATTTGTCAAACCCTCATGAGTAATTATAAATGCAGGGATATAAACATATTTTTGTGCCCCGTCAATCAGTGGAATTACGTAATTCATAATCGTTTTGTCTTTCGGTGAAAAATATAATCCTACTTTTGTGCCGTTTAAATTTATATTGTTTCGGCTGACAACTTTTTTATTTTGATGAAATTTCCCTGATAACATTTGAGAAAATTCATCTTCATAAATTTTTGCGATTTCAGGTGAATTTATCGAAAATATTGCATTTGAATTAAACCCGGATAACCCTGTTTTTGAAAAATTCATGGAACCTGTTATAACGTGTTTACCGTCAAATATTATAAATTTATTATGCATTAGAAATTTAATATCATCTCCCGCACTTTCATCTGCAAGTTTTATCAGAATGTCGGTTTCGGGATAATAGGATTTTTTGCTGTTATCATAAACCAGTCTTATTTTTACTCCCCGATTTTTTGCAGAAATGAGGGCATTATAAATATCAGGTACATTGTCAAAACCATATAGTGCGATATCAATTGATTTTTTAGTGTTGTTTATTTTGTTTAAAACTTCTTTGCAAACAGGAGCGGAACATTTTTCATTCGGTTTTAAAACTTCAGTCAAATCAGTCAGATATACTTTTATGTTCCCGTTAGAAATTATTGTCGGGTAAGTTTTGTTGTCAATGTTTTGATTATTGGATTTCTGTTCAACATGGCAGAATTTACAGGTAATTGCATCTTTTGATAAATATTTTTTCGGAACAATTACAACATCATGTGCAACAAGCCCGTATTCGCAATCAAGTTTATGATACTTGTTGCTTTTGTGGTTTAAAATAACAAGTTCTAAATCTTTTGCTTTTTCAAGCTGATTTTGAAAATTCGGACTGTTAATTGTAAAACCTTTATCAATAAGCTTTTGACGATACGGTTCGTTATTTATGTATATATCGGCATATTTGCAATCCTGATTTTTTTTACCTGAAAATCTGATTTTAACTTTTTTATCCGTAAGCAAATCATCAGCAAAATTATCTGTTAAATACCCGATTTTTAAGGCATCAGTCGGGGTTATTCCTGCTTTTTTTATTAATTCATTCTGATTGTAAGAAAACTTTGAAGAAAAAATATCCTCTCCGATACAGATATTTTCACCCAAATCAAATTTCCCGTTGGAATTTAGATCAATCTGAATTTCATTTGCATTAATAACATTCAAAACAGACACAAAAGATTTGCGTTTTATATCAAAAATTAGAAATGCGATAAATAAAAATATTATCAACAAAATTGAAAAGAGTTTTTTCACGTTATATTCCTGTAGTTAGTAATTTCAAAACCAAGCCTTGTAATTTTATCTTTTAATTCTTTGTCTTGAGTTATTAAAAATTCATTGTAATTTTTCTTTTTTGCACCGAATAATGCTGCAGGATTAATTATACATTCCGCAATACAATCTTCGTCCAGTTGTTTTAAACCGTATTCAACAGTATCTGTATCCATCATATTTTTGTATTCCGTACCGATTATATAGTCATTTGTTTTTAAACCAAATTCTTTTACTATATCTTTATTTTTTAAAGAAAAAGAATTTAAAATAAGAGCGTCGTTTAGATTAAACATATAACCTATATTCAAATGCTTTTTAATTGAATTTACAAAATAAACTTCTTCATAATGAGTTCTTATAAACGGAATATTATATTCTTTGGCTAACTTTGCCGTAATTTTAAATATATTAGGGATTGCATGTATATGAGAATTTGAATCAATATGATCAACTTTTGCATAATTCATAACTGTTTCTATTTGTGTTCTGAACTCAAATTCAACTTGTTCCAAATAAGATTGGCTGTTTGAATGCACCAAAATTCTATGATAAACTTTGTTAAATTTTCCTTTTTTATCAGTCAATAAGGGAACTTTTGAAAGTGAATTGCCTGATGTTATGTTCAAATGAACTCCTATACCGAGATTCGGACATTCGGGAATAATTTCGTTTACGGCAGAATTAAAGGCCGAACCGTTTGCCGATAAACTTGCACTTGTAAGAAACCCGTTATGATATCCTTCCAAAACAGCCCTGTTTGCGCCCCGCGAATTACCAAAATTATCAGCATTCAGAATAAATTTTTTATTATTCATATAAAAATTATATTATAAAAATAAATAAAAAACCGTTCCACTGTCTATCGAATTTGACAAATAAAGTCTTTAAATACATTATCTCTTTTCAAGCATATGACACCCGCAAAGGTTACCTTAGTGCTGCTATGTTTCCATCCTGACACGGTTCGGTATTTTACGCCGCCGTACACTCAAACGTCAACAACAATATATTTATCAAAATTACCTGCCAAACCCTCACAACAGGCTCTGCACCCTGCATCAGCTTCAGGTCGAGGGATTGCAATTCCCCGTGGAGAACGGCTTAATTTTATATTAGCATAAAATTTTAAATTTTGCTATTTAATTATGTTATCGGGAATTTTCTTTTTCCCTGCAATGTTGAATAAAGTTATTATTACAGCAGTCAGTGCGGTTACAGATGCTAAAAACATGTATTGAGGGGTATAGTCTTTTTTCTCAATGTCTTTTGCTGTGTACAAATATGCAGAATCATAATTTTTTTCATAATTCCCTGATCTGAAACTTAAAGAAACCGGTAAGACTTTCATAATATAATCATAAACCCTGACAAAATATTTTTTGCTATGTATTAAGATAATTTACATATTTATTTATAGACACTTGTCTAATAGAAAAATTTTAACGGTTAGCAATAATTATAATAGAGGAGATATTATGAAAAATTTTGAATTATACAAATGCGAAATTTGCGGAAATATTGTGGAAATGGTCATTAACGGGGGCGGTGAATTGGTTTGTTGCGGAAATCATATGCAAAAATTGGAAACAAAATATTATGAAGAAGCAATGACCGAAAAACATGTTCCTATATTTTTAAAAAACGAAAACAATGAAAATGAAATTCGGGTGGGAGAAGTTCTTCACCCTATGACAAACGAACATTACATAATGTTTATTGAAGCTATTTCAAAGGATAATGATGAAATTCAAAGAAAATATCTGAATCCCGAAGCAGAACCCAAAATGATTACCGATAAGTCATTTGATGATGTTTGGGCCAGGGAATATTGTAACATACACGGTTTATGGGGGACTAAAAATGATTAATGAGAAAGTACAAGACATTCTTAACTCACAAATTAACAAAGAATTTTATTCGGCTTATTTATACCTTGCTATGTCTGCTTATTTTGATAAAGCTGGTTTGTATGGCTTTTCAAATTGGACAAAAGTACAGGCGAAAGAAGAAGTTGATCATGGCATGATTTTGTTTGATTATATAGTTGAACAGGACGGCAGAGTAAAATTAACGGAAATCGAAGCGCCCGAAACGGAATTTTTAAATCCGTTACAGGTTTTTGAAAAAATTCTTGAACACGAAAAATTTGTAACCGAAAGTATAAACTGCGTAGCAAATATGAGTGATGATGAGTGTGATCTTGCAACCCGTCAATTTATTGATTGGTATATTTCAGAACAGATTGAAGAAGAAGCAAATGCTTTGAATGTAATTAAAAAATTAAAAATGTTCGGTGACGATAAATCATCACTTTATCATGTAGACAAAGAACTTTCCAAGCGTGAATATAAAGCGCATAAATACAGGGAATAAATATATCACAAATTTTCAAATAA
The DNA here is from genome assembly GCA_017633675.1 of bacterium. GTDB lineage: Bacteria > Cyanobacteriota > Vampirovibrionia > Gastranaerophilales > Gastranaerophilaceae > Stercorousia. Next base: position 4,744 of record JAGBOW010000135.1, read on the forward strand.
AAATAATTTATGGATATCAATATTTAAAGCATTTGCAATTTTTGCAACTGTTTGAATTGTCGGGGATTGTTCACCACGTTCAACAATCCCCATGGTAGAACGGGCTATACCTGACAAATCGGCTAAACCCTCCTGAGATATACTCCTTTTTACTCTTTCCAGGCGGATATTCATACCAATTTTTCTATCCACCTCATCTATTTTAATGGTCATATTAGATATTATAATAGTTGACAAATATTAATACACGTTGTATTATAGACATGACACACATTATAATGGAGGTATGTATGAAAAAATTTGGGTTCACGTTGGCGGAAGTTTTGGTTACATTGGGAGTTATTGGTGTTATTGCAGCGTTAACACTGCCATCATTAATAGCAAATTATGAAAAAAAAGTATATGCAACATCATTAAAAAAAGACTATACACTTATTATGAATGCATTTCAGAAAGCCATGGTTGACGGGGAAAGCTTGGGTGATTTTGAACAAACTGAACTGGCAGATGCACTAAAAAGTGATGATATAAATATTGCTCAAAAAGAAATAAATAAATATTTTAGAAACGCAAAAGTATCTCAAAGCGATCAACGTTCATATAGATATATAAATAAATATGACTGGGAATACGAAAGATGTAACATTCCATCATATGCTAAGTATAGAACAGATTTACCTGGCTTTACATTTTGGGTTGTAGGTCAATATAGTGGCATTTTGGAGTTATACATAGATGTGATTGGTGCAGATAGTAAACCAAATATAGTCGGAAAAGATTTTTATTATGTAAGGTTAAATAAGAGGTTAAAACTTGATGGTCATTGGTACTCAATATGGCGATCTAATGCAAAACATTATGCATACAATGATTGTAAAACCTTTAAAGGTGAAGCTTGTTTTTATACAATATATGCAGAAGATAATTGGGAAATAAAATATTATTAGTGATATAATTGTTTTATGCAAAATATAAAAACAATATTTGAGAATAAGAAATATTTAATCCTCACGATAACTGTCTTTGCTTTTTGGATTATTTTTACGGCAAAACTTGCTTTTCTATCAGGAAGATTAGGCTGGGAAGATGAATCGCATTTTTGGGTTATAGTAAAAAACTGCTCAATTGCCCAAATATTTGAACTTATGAAAGTCGAAGGACACATGATGCTATGGTATCTGGTTGTAAAACCTTTCACATTTCTGCCATATCCATATCCGATGCAGGTTATAAATTGGCTTTTTTGTCTGGGAGCAATGATTATATCATGGCGAAAAGCTCCATTTAACTGTTTTACTAAAACATTAATTCTCATTTCACCTGTGTTTTTGCAATTGTATCCTGTACATGCAAGATGCTACAGTATAAGTTGTTTCTTTTTGTTTTTAGCCTGTGCGTTTTATAAAGAAAGATTAAACAAACCCTATTTATATTTCTTTATATTATTTTTAGCTGCAAACACGCATATTCAAACATTTTTTGCATCAACAGCAATCGGTTTATTATTCCTTTATGACTTGATTAAAAGTAAAAGATATAAAGAAACAATATTAATTAGTCTAATGACAATATTAACAGGTATAATGTTTATCTTTCAGTTTTATGGAGTTTCAAAACCCGATTATGAAAATGTTGTACAAGATATTGTAAATTCTACAAATATGGTCGGGATTTTTATCGGCAGTATACAGATAGAAAATGATTGGATTTTATTATCTAAAATAATATCTGCAAGAATTTTTGTCGTAGTTATGACGCTTATATTTGCGACAAAAGCAAGAGCATTTTTTGTATACATTTTTATATTTTTTACATCAATTATATTCTTTGAAAATGTTTATTTACCCAGGATATGGCACATTGCATTCTTTCTTGTATACTTTGTTGTCTGCTACTGGATATTTTTGGAAGAAAGAACAAATCTTGAACAGGAAAGATATAAAAACATAATAAAGTATTTCAATAAGTTTGTATATATTTTGCTGCTGGTTCAAGTAATATCACTTGAAATTAACCTTCCGCATGACAGAGATTTCCTGTATAATACATTAATACAACATGAAGAATTGCAGCAAGGAAAATTGTTTACGGATATTTGGCCTATAACCGTATCAATATCACTTCCGCAGCTTAACGAAAAAGGAATATATATTTATGATATGAACGGGCGGGATTTAAGTTCTTTTGAAGGTTTAATGACATACTATGATGAAGAAAAGAAAAAATTTAAGTCTAAAAATATATACAATTACATCGAAACAGACAAGAATAATTACCTAATAACATTGTACGACATATCTAAAAACAAAAAATATAAAGACATTAAGAAAAAGCTTTATCTAGAAGGCATAAAAAACGGATATAACTATTTTATTTATAAAATATTCTGATAGTAGATATAAATAAACTTTTCTTTTTGTATTATAATTATACAAAAAGGAGAGTTTATGGGACAGACATTAGTTGAAAAAATAATTTCCGAACACGCAGGAAAAACGGTTAAAGCGGGAGAACTTGTTATTGCGAAAGTTGATGTTACGGCTGTACAGGACGGAACAGGCCCTTTAACAGTTCAGGAGTTCAAAAAATTAGGCAAAAGTAAACTAAATAATCCCGAAAGAACTATTCTTTTTATAGATCACGCATCTCCAAGCCCCAGAAAAGAACTTTCAAACACTCACACCGTTTTGAGAGAGTTTTCAAAAGAATACGGGGCGGTATTATCTGATGTCGGAGCAGGTGTCTGCCATCAAAGATTAGTCGAAACTTTCGTAAACCCCGGTGAAATTTTGGTTGGTGCAGATTCTCACACCTGTACATCGGGAGCTTTAGGTGCATTTGCGACAGGCATGGGCTCAACCGATATCGCTGTCGCTATGGCTTTGGGTAAAACATGGTTAAAAGTTCCTTCTACATTCAAAATCGAAGTTACGGGAAAATTCAGAAAAGGAATTTGTTCAAAAGACTTGATGTTACATCTTATCGGAATGATTGGCGCAGACGGTGCTACATATAAATCTTTGGAATTTTCAGGTGATACGATTGAAAATATGTCAATGTCAGAAAGATTTACGCTTGCTAATATGGCAGTAGAAGCAGGTGCAAAATGCGGTTTGTTTATAGCTGATGAAAAAACAAAAGAATTTTTAGAAGAAAGAGGCCGTGCCGATAAATTCAGAACAATAAAACCTGATGAAGATGCGCTTTATGAAAGAGTTATAAAAATTAAGGCGGAAGATATTCCGCACACAGTTTCCTGCCCTCATACGGTTGACAACACAAAAACGGTTGACGAACTTAAAGACGTTAAAGTTAATCAGGTTTTTGTCGGAACCTGTACAAACGGAAGAATTGAGGATTTGAGGACGGTTGCAGGGATTTTGGAGGGTAAAAAAGTTCATAAAGACGTCAGAATGCTTATTTGCCCCGCATCAAAAGATGTTTATTTGAAAGCACTTGATGAAGGTTTGATAACGACTTTTGTTGAAGCAAATGCTGCTATTTTACCTCCCGGATGCGGACCTTGTGTCGGTGTTCATGCAGGAACATTAGCGGACGGAGAAGTTTGCCTTGCAACGCAAAACAGAAATTTTCAGGGCAGAATGGGGAATGTTGAAGGGTTTATTTATCTTGCATCTCCATATGTTGCCGGATATACCGCTTTAAACGGTTATATCAGTGCAGAATAAAGAAAGGGCAGACAATAGTCTGACGATTTAAAGTGGCGATAGGGCGATAAGGCCTTATCGTTTAATTAAAAAAACACATCAAAATAAATATTTTGATGTATTTTTTCTAACGTATACATTTTACAATACTTTTCACGATTTGTCCAGTCCTCAAAATGATGTATTTTTCAATTTTTAGGGTGGTGAAAATCGGCACTATTCTTCGTTCTTCAGAATAATACACCATAATATTTA